>JAGPBO010000083.1 GCA_018063305.1 Cyclobacteriaceae bacterium | reverse complement strand
GCTTTTTGTGCAAAGGCGGCAATCGAAAAAATTGAAAGAATGCTAACGGCCAAATATTGCTTCATTATTAATGTTCTTTTTCTCCGTCAAGGGACAAAACATACTTAGCCATTTTCTCTGCATTTTCTTTGGTAATGTCAGGATGTGGACTCATTGGCACCTCGCCCCAAACTCCACTACCGCCATTGATTATTTTATCAGCCAGAAGAGTTACGTTGGCAGCTGTGAAATCATATTTCTTGGCAACATCCATGTGTGCAGGGCCAATTAATTTATCGTTTCGATGATGACAGGTCTTACAGTCACTGGCATTAACAAGTGATTCTCCCTGTGTGATGGCATCCACTGAAGCTATTTTCTGGCCACTTTCATCCGGGGTACCATAGTCTTCCGCAGGGGTGGTTGCTTCCTTTTTTGAGCCACATGCTGCTAAGCCGATGGTTAGTACAACGATCAGACAAATTGATTTTAGAGTTTTCATATTTATTAAAATTTAGTTTGTTATTCTTTATAAAGTGCCTGCCTACTTAAAGCGATCAGACTTACAACCGATAATTTTAGTTTATAATTCCTAATACTTTCTTATTCAGTGATGGATTTTTTCCTGTTGAAGCAAAATCGTCAAATGCTTTTTCTGTTACCCGAATAATATGATCTTTAATAAAGGGCGCTCCTTCTTCTGCCCCTTGTTCAGGATGCTTGATACAACACTCCCACTCTAACACTGCCCAACCTTTATAATCATATTGAGCAAGCTTTGAGAAGATGGATTGAAAATCCACTTGCCCATCGCCCAACGAACGGAAACGTCCGGGTCTGTCCACCCAATCCTGAAATCCCCCATACACACCACTTTTTCCGGTAGGATTGAATTCAGCATCCTTCACATGAAACATCTTAATAAAAGAATGATAGAAGTCGATGTATTGCAGATAATCAAGTTGTTGCAATACAAAGTGGCTAGGGTCATACAAGATATTGGCACGCGTGTGTTTGCCGGTTGCTTCCCAGAAACGTTCGAAGGTTATGCCATCATGCAAATCTTCACCGGGATGAATCTCATAGCACACATCCACACCTTGTTTATCAAAGGCGTTTAAGATCGGCAACCAACGTTTCGCCAATTCTTTAAATCCATCTTCCACTAAACCGGCAGGGCGTTGGGGCCATGGGTAAATGGTATGCCACATCAATGCACCAGAGAAGGTAGCATGGGCATTCAATCCCAAATTTTTGCTTGCCTTGGCAGCCAACTTCAACTGATCAACAGCCCAGGCCGTGCGTTCTTTTGGTTTACCGTGAACTGACTTCGGAGCAAACCCATCAAACATAACATTGTATGCAGGGTGAACCGCTACTAATTGTCCTTGCAGGTGGGTAGACAACTCTGTGATTTGCAATCCACATGATTCAACCGTTTCACGAATTTCATCTGCATAGTCTTTGCTTTCGGCAGCCTTCCTTAAATCAATACACCGGGTATCCCAGGTAGGTACCTGCACACCTACATAGCCAAGCGATGCGGCCCATTTACAGATTGATTTTAGATTATTGAAGGGTGCCTCATCGCTCATAAACTGAGCTAAAAATATTCCAGGTCCTTTAAGTGTTTGCATAGCTTCTAAACTTCAAAGGGTGTCCATTTCTCTTTACTTTGTCCACTCTTTACCACACTATCGATAAAGGCCATACCCCGAATACCATCGTCTACCGAAGGGAAATCGACCAGCGCTGGTGTTTTGGTTCCATTAATGCGGGCAGATAATGCCAGTGCAAAATTGCGATAAAGATTTGCAAAAGCCTCCAGATAACCTTCGGGGTGACCGGCCGGTGTGCGGGCGTTGAACTTCGCTTCATCACCAATAAATCCGTTGGTGCCGGCACGCAATATCTGCGTTGGTTTATCAAGCCACTTAAGAAGTAAAGTGTTAGGTTCATGCTGCGCCCATTCTATGCCACCATGCTCACCATAAACTCTGATCTTGAGTGCATTCTCCTCCCCAGCAGCTACTTGCGATGCCATCAAAACACCGGCAGCCCCATTATCAAATTTTAAAAGTACGTTACCATCATCATCTAAGGCACGCCCCGGAACCATTGTGTTTAGGTCTGCACAGAGATGTGTAATTTTTAAACCCGTAATAAACTCTGCAAGGTGTGCTGCGTGCGTACCAATGTCTCCCATTGCACCAGCCTTCCCCGATTTTTTTGGATCTGTACGCCAGGCTGCCTGCGCATTGCCTTCCCGTTCACTCATCTTACTCAACCAACCCTGTGGATATTCAACATATACCTTACGGATTTTTCCGAGTATACCTTCTTTAACCATGGTGCGTGCCTGCCTTACCATGGGATAACCCGAATACGTATGGGTAAGCAATAAAATCAAACCCGTTTCATCCACTTTCTTTTTTAACTGACGTGCCTCATCAATCGTAAAAGTTATTGGCTTCTCAATCACAACATGAAATCCTTTTTCTAAGGCCAACATGGCTGGAGCAAAGTGAGCAAAATTCGGAGTAACGATTGTTACAAAATCTATTCTCTTATCTGCGGGCAATTTGCTTTCTTTCTCCATCATTTCTTCATAGGAAGTATAGGTGCGATCGTCCAGAAGAAACAACATCTTTCCACTCTCTTTGGCTACGTCTGGATGAACACTCAGTGCACCAGCTACCACTTCAATTAGGCCATCCATGTTAGCAGCCAGTCTGTGAATTGATCCGATGAATGCATCTTTACCTCCACCAACCATGCCCATGCGTAATTTTCTATTCATTCTTGATTAATTATTGGATTTTAAGGATAATTCGTATTTCCGTAAAATAGTCAATTTTCTTTAGCGAAAACGATTGCGAGCATTTTTAATGGTATCATATAAACTTGTTTAGAATATTTTCTAAATACTCTTGGCGCCCACTGATTTGCTCCGGCTCACCTTTTCGATGCGCCAACACGCTCAGGTTGCTCAAATTCAATTTCCCTTGTGCAAATTGTTTGCCTTTTCCTGTATTGAATGAAGCATATCGGTCCTTTCTCAGTCTAAGGTATTCACCATCTTCTAAAATTGCGTGTGCTGCGAGAAGGGCTCTCGCAAAAGTATCCATACCTCCAATATGCGCGTAAAATATATCGGCCAGGTCTGTCGAATTTCTTCTGGTTTTAGCATCAAAGTTTACACCCCCTGTTTTAAATCCACCGGCCTGTAGAATAACCAACATGGCCTCGGTTATTTCATACAGGTTATTTGGAAACTGATCCGTGTCCCAACCGTTTTGATTGTCGCCCCGGTTGGCATCAATGCTTCCTAATACGCCTGCATCAGCCGCTACTTGTAGTTCGTGATCAAATGTATGACTTGCCAGGGTGGCATGGTTAACTTCGATGTTGAGTTTGAAGTCATCCATCAAATCAAACTGACGAAGAAATGATAAACAGGTTGCTGCATCAAAATCATATTGATGTTTGCTAGGCTCCATGGGTTTTGGTTCTATATAAAACGACCCCTTGAATCCGTTTTTTCTAGCGTAGTCACGCGCCATATGAAGAAACCGCGCGAGGTGTTCTTGCTCACGCTTCATGTCTGTATTCAGAAGCGACATGTATCCTTCTCGCCCACCCCAAAACGTGTAGCCTGAACCCCCTAATTCAATCGTAGCATCAATAGCGTTCTTTACCTGATTGCCAGCATGGCAAACCACATTAAAATCAGGGTTAGTTGCTGCACCATTCATATACCTCGGGTTCGAGAATAAATTAGCGGTGCCCCACAAAAGTTTTACACCCGAGGCTTTTTGCTTTTCCTTTGCATAATCAACAATAATACGTAGTCGCTTTTCTGATTCTTTGAGAGTAGGCGCCTCTTCAACCAAATCATAATCATGGAAACAATAAAAAGGTGCTCCTATCTTTGTAATAAATTCAAATGCAGCGTCCATTTTATCTTTTGCCCGCTGTATCGGATCACCGGCTGTTGACCAGAGAAAATTTTTAGTACCCGGGCCAAAAGGATCGCCTCCGGTGCCGCAGAAGGTATGCCAGTACGCTATCGCAAAGCGCATGTGTTGCTCCATGGTTTTCTTGCCTATTCTCTTTTTAGGATTGTAGAATTTAAACGCTAGCGGATTATCCGATTCTTTTCCTTCAAACCTGATGGCTCGAATACCTTTAAAGTATTCTTTATTACCCCTGATAACTTTCATAATGCATTAGTTTAGATTACTCGTTTCCAATTTACTTATCAAAATTTCCTTCCATTGCGAATAGGCTTCATTATAACTTTTACTGCTAGCCACTTCGGGCAACTCCTCATGAAGTTGATTCAATCCCTGAAAAGCTTCACTGAAATCAGAATAAATTCCGGCTCCAACACCCGCACCCAGCGCTGCCCCTTTCGCTCCATCGGTATCGTATAATTGGAGCGGCACACCCATGGTATTAACAAAGACTTGCCTGAACACGGGACTTAAAAACATATTTGCACGGCCGGCTCTGATCACACTCGACTTAATTCCCATAGCTTGCAGAATTTCAAAACCATATTTCAGCGCAAACACAATACCCTCCTGTGCAGCTCGAAAAATATGTGCTTGTGTGTGCCTATTGAAATCTAATCCATGCCAGGAAGATTGAATGCTTTTGCTTTCCAATATTCGCTCGGCACCATTCCCGAAAGGTAACATCAATAAACCAGCAGCTCCTACCGGTGCGTTAGCTGCCAGTTCATTCATTTGTTGATAATCCAATGGGTTGCCACTTTTAAAATTCTTTCGTAACCAACTGTTAAGAATACCCGTTCCGTTCACGCAAAGCAATACGCCATTCCGTTTTAACTTGGCCGAGTTACTTACGTGGATAAAAGTATTCACTCTGGATTTGATATCGTACGCATTTTGATCGGTTACGCTGTAAATCACACCTGATGTTCCAGCGGTTGCCGCGGTTTCGCCTGGCTTCAAAACATTTAATGAAAACGCATTGTTGGGTTGATCTCCCGCACGGTATGCGATAAGCGTACCCTCCTTTAGTCCCGTTAAGGATGCTGCATTTGCCGTAAGGGTTCCTTGAATTGAGAAAACCGGTTTAATCGTTGGAAGAAGAGCCACGTCAATTCCATAGTGTTGCAAAAGTGAGTAGGCGATGTCTGAATTTTTATAATCCCAAAAAATACCTTCTGATAAACCGGAATCGCTGGTAACCATCTCGCCTGAAAGTTTGTAAGCGATATAATCGCCTGGCAACATGATTTTATAAATTCGTTTATACACCTCGGGCTCATTTTCCTTTACCCATTTTAGCTTAGAGGCAGTAAAGTTTCCTGGCGAGTTAAGAAAATGAGACAGGCAATACTCTTCTCCCAATTTATGGAAAGCATTTTCGCCTAATGAAACCGCGCGACTGTCACACCAGATAATAGAGGACCGAACAGGTTTACCATCCGAATCAACAGCCACCAGTCCATGCATTTGATAGGCGATACCAATCGCTTTTATACTTTCCGGCTTTACGCCAGACTTACGCAAACATTGTTGAATACTTTTTACACCATTCTCCCACCACATTTCGGGGTCTTGCTCGGCCCAACCATTTTGCAGTGCAATCATTTCCATTTCTTCTTCTGGAAATTGTGCAGACACAACGGTTTGGCCAGAATCAACAGCAACCAAACTTGCCTTTACCGATGAACTCCCAATATCCAGACCTAAAAGAAAGTCAGCCATAGAATCGAATTATTACCAAAAGTATTTACTTGTGGTCAAAATGACCATATATTAGTCTAAATATTTCTTTCATGGCCGTCAGTCCCGCACCAAATTCAGTTATTGATGCCTTATCAATTGATTGCCTTGTTTTTGGCTTTAAAGACAGGCGGTTGGATATTTTGCTGATTAAACATGGAGAAGGGATTAGCCAGGGAAAATGGGCCTTGCCCGGAGGATGGATTACTTATGGCGAAAGTATAGACGAAGCAGCTAAGCGATTGCTTTATTCGTTAACCGGAATAAGCGACATTTACTTAGAACAACTAAAAGCGTTTGGTAACCCCGATCGATACCCAACCAAACGCGTGGTAACCATTGCGTATTTCGCTTTAGTAAAAGAAGAGCACTACTCCTTGATTCCTGGTTTTACAGCCTCTGATGCAAAATGGTTTAGTGTGCACAAAGTACCAGGTCTCCCCTACGATCATCAACTTATCTTAAAATATGGTTATCAACACCTGAAGCAGAAAGTGCGACATGAACCTATCGGTTTTAATTTGTTACCTGAAAAATTCACGCTCTTACAACTGCAAGAACTCTACGAAGCTGTGCTTGAAATGACTCTCGACAAATCCAACTTTAGACGGAAACTTGCTAAAATGAAGTTGCTAAAGAAGTGTGACGAGAAACAAAAAGAGGTTTCGCACCGGGCCGCAGGATTATATAAGTTTGATAAGCGAATTTATGTAACCCTAAAAAATAAAGGTATCGCCTTTGAATTATGATCAGGCCATGCCTTTTAACAGAAACTTCTTGCAATCATTCCATTTTAATTTCATATTTCTAAAACCTTAGAATCAAACCCCTTAACGAACAAAGTATGAGCGACAAAACTAATATTAGACTTTTTTATGCCAGTTGTTTTGCTTTAATAACAACGGCTTTCTCATTCAGCATCCGGGCTGGAATACTCCCGCAGCTTGGAGAAGCTTTTAACCTAACCGCTAAGCAACTTGGATTTATTAACCAAATGTGGTTTGTTGGCTTTCCTATTTCAATGGTTATCGGAGGAGTATTTTACCGATCGATTGGTCCTAAAAGGATTATGATTTTCGCATTCTTTGCTCACACTCTCGGAATTCTTTTAACAATTTACTCAGGGGGATATACAGGCCTATTGATTTCAACATTGTTCATTGGAATTGGTAATGGATGTACAGAAGCAGCTTGTAACCCCATGATTGCGGACGGCTACAGTGGGAAACAGATGAACACGCTACTTAATCGCTTTCACATGTGGTTTCCCGGAGGTATTGTAGTCGGTAGTCTGGTATCTCTTTTCATGACAAAAATGAATTTGGGATGGGAAGCACAAATCTGGATTATCCTTATCCCTACCATAATTTATGCATACCTGTTCTACGGACAAGTATTTCCAAAACCACACAGTGATAAGGTTACGTCTCTTACAGCTAACCTGAAAGCAATGGCAACTCCTCTTTTCATATTTATTGCAGTATGCATGGCGATTACTGCCATTTCAGAATTTGGACCACAGCAATGGACATCACTTTTATTATCCAAGAGCGGTGCTGAACCTATGGTTATCCTTGCTCTTGTTACCGGATTGATGGCAGTAGGTCGATACTTTGGCGGTGAGTTTGTTCACAAGTTTGATCAAACAGGTGTTCTTTTAGGATCGGCAGTTTTTACGGCTATCGGAATATTTTTATTCAGTACCCAAACTGGATCCATGGCCTATGTTGCGGCTATATTCTTTGCCATGGGTGTTTGCTACTTCTGGCCAAACATGATTGGATTTGTGGCTGAAAAGATACCTTTAAGTGGTGCCTTGGGTATGTCCATTGTGGGTGGCATTGGTATGTTCTCTACTTCGATCTGGCAACCCATTATTGGGGGCTGGATAGACAGCGCCACAGAGAAGGCAGCAGCTACCGGATTAGGAGGTGATGCGCTGGTGTTGGCAGCCGGGCAGGATACGCTTCGCACCATGGTAATTTTTCCTTTGATCCTGATTGTACTCTTTACCATTCTATTGTTCTGGATGCGCAGCCGAACTAAAGCTGCTCAATAGTTAATCCTCATCCCTAAAAATTCTAAAGCCACAGATTCACAAATTAATCAGTGAATCTGTGGCTGATTTTTATCTCATCAACAAGTCAGCAACCTTGGTTGTATCCTTTGGAAATTAAAATATTCGCTATTAAGATTTTGCATTAGACGACAACGCAGCAATAACAACTTCCCTGGCTTCGCGATGCTTGCAGTAACTACATTTGTAATGTTCCAACAAAAGCCCCTCTTCCGTTTGCGTAGGTTCCTTTTCAATTTCCTCCCTATCAATTTTAAATGTATAGAAACCACACTCACTACATTTTTCGGCATGCTGGTTGGCCATGTACTGCTCAATCTTTTTCTCACCAGTTTTGTCGTCCAACCAAACATCATACTCTGATGAATGGATATCACTCTTATGCCGTGTCAACTGATCGGCTTCCAAATGAACCTCACCCTCCTGAGAATTTAACTTGCGCATCAAATTGCCAGCGCTTGATTTACGGGGCTTGTTGCGAATGCGTATTAAACGTTTTTCAAGAAATCGGGGATATAGAATTCGAACCACACTAGAAAGAATGAGGTAGGTGATTATTATTATACCTGCCAGGAAGAAAATACTTATGTAGAGTTTCAAAGAATCATCTACCGGAAACAAGGGGGTTAACGTGGCCGTGATGTATAACGCAAATCCAACCATAAAAGCGATAATGGCATACCAGAAATACTTTATTTCGTGTGTATTTACATAATCGTATCGATTCTTTTCATTGGTTATAGAAATTACTTTACCTTCATGAAATAAGGTAATAAGAACTGCCAAACCGAAGAAAACATAAGAACCCATAATCAAATAGGAGTCCCATATTTCAATAAATGATTCCGAAGAAGTTTCCATACATTAAGGTATTTAGGTTGCGTTGTAAGAAGTAATTTCGTAAAAAATACGACTTCCTTCAATGAAATTATTTATAAATTTATTGAGGCTTCCGCGAAAGAAGGTTAGGACATAATGAACTTTTAAGTACCAATTCTTAGTTTTGGCTTCATGAAGATCAAAAATGCCTTTTTTGACGCTGCCCTGAAGCAGGCCACCCGAATAGCAGGTAAACCAGGGCGGTTAGTAAACCTCCTGATTCAACTTGGTATCAAACTCAGAAAAACGAATAGATCAATAACCGGAAAGGCGTTAAATGATAATTTCTGGCTTTTAGGCCGTATGTTAAGGGCTTATGCAACGGGTAAGTACCAGGTGCGATCCTTCAAGTTTCTGGTCATTTTAATAGCCGCTGTTATCTACTTTGTTAACCCCATTGACATTATACCCGACTTTGTTTTAGGAATTGGACTGACCGATGACCTAGCCATTTTAACCTGGGTGTTTCAGGCAGCCACACACGAAATAGAAGCCTTTGCAAAATGGGAACAGGAAAGCAATGGGCTAACCCCAACTTTTTCTTAGCCTCAAAGTCTCCATTGAATTACTGAAAAATCGCTTTTGCTTTTTTCTCAACTTTTCAAAAAAACTGGCTTTCCATTCATTACCACTTCTAATGGCTCACCATGTTCCAGAATTGTTTCTGTTTTATCACTGCTGATTTTTATTTTAATCACCCGATCCCTGAATTCCAATCTGAATGAATAGGATTTCCATTGATCGGGAATGAACGGATTAAAATGAAGTTTACCATCGCGTACGCGCATGCCACCAAATCCTTTTACTAAACTCATCCAGGTGCCTGCCATAGACGTTATGTGGCAACCCTCTTCGGTGTCGTTATTATAATCATCTAAATCCAAACGGGCCGTGCGAAGATAAAATTGGTAGGCTTGTTCTTTATATCCCAGCTTACTGGCAAGAATCACATGAACGCAAGGTGAAAGCGATGATTCATGAACCGTCATGGGCTCATAAAAGTCAAAATTCCTTCGAATCGTATCGAGATCGAAATCATCTTCAAACAAGAATATCCCTTGCAACACATCTGCCTGTTTGATAAAACACGAGCGAAGAATTCTATCCCACGACCACTTTTGATTTAATGGACGATCTTCCGGCTTAAGATCCTTCGCGCGAATTAATTCCTTATCAAGAAAACCATCTTGCTGAAGAATCACCTTTCTTTTCGCATCAAAAGGATAATACATATTATCCGAAATATGTTTCCATCGCTGAGGTTCGTTCTCCTTGAAGGATGTTTTGTCGGTGATCTCTTTATAACGCCCAGGATTTGACGATTTCACATAATTAATTGCATCCATAGTAAATCGCAATGTCCAGGCACCCAGGTAATTTGTATACCAGTTGTTGTTTACGTTGTTCTCATATTCGTTGGGGCCCGTAACACCAAGAATTACATACTTTGATTTTTCATCGGACCAGTTTACCCGTTGATTCCAAAACCGGGAGATACCGATAAGAACTTCCAATCCAAATTCTGTTAGATAGTCCTTATCTCCAGTGTACTCGATGTAATCACGCATTGCATAAGCCATAGCACTGGTGCGATGTATTTCTTCGAAAGTAATTTCCCATTCATTATGACACTCTTCCCCATTCATAGTTACAAATGGGTAAAACGCAGCACCATCTTTAAAACCCAACTTCTTTGCGTTCTCAATAGCCTTCTCTAAATGCTTATATCGATACACTAATAAGTTCCGGGCTACTTTTGGTTCGGCTGTACTTAAAAAGAAGGGAAGACAATACGCCTCGGTATCCCAATACGTACTACCCCCATATTTTTCTCCGGTAAAACCTTTTGGACCGATGTTTAGTCTTTCATCTTCTCCGGTATACGTTTGCGTAAGCTGGAAAATGTTAAATCGTATTCCCTGCTGAGCAGCTATGTCTCCATCAATTGTGATGTCACATGCTTCCCACTTATGTGCCCAGATTTTAACATGATCGGCAAACAACTTATCAAAGCCTGCTGACACAGCTGCTTTGAGTTTTACTTTACAATGAATTACCAATTGATCTTTAGCATGATTTTCGGAAGAAAGTACTGCCGCATACTTGTAAATAATTAATGAGACACCTTGCTTCAGTTCAGTACTAACCACATTGTCTGCATACTTTTCACGCAAATTTGTGGTGACTTTTGCATTGATTTTTTTTCCTTCTGATTGAATCTCGTACTGAATACCAGTGCAAACGTGAAAAAACGTTTTTTTAGTTTGTGCGTTAACAATTGCCCAACCGGGCTGAGCCTCTTTACTCACTTCTTCCCAAAACTTTTCATCATAATTGGAATCTTTATTTACCACATCGGCATCCACAGGCAAAGTAATTTGTATGGGTGCAGAAAAATTTAGCGGGGTAATTTCATATCGGATTGCACCTACTTCCCCATCGGCCATAGAACAAAATCGTTTTGAATCAACACTGATTTTTTTTCCATCAGGCAACTGAGCGGTAAACGTGCGGTGTAATAGACCCTGTTTCATGTCGAGTACCCGGGTAAAATTCTCCACGTTACATTTGGCCAAATCAAGAATCTGATCTCCAATTTTTATCTTTATCTCAATCCAACTAGGTGCGTTTAGTACTTTTGCAAAGTATTCGGGGTACCCGTTCTTCCACCAGCCTACTCTCGTTTTGTCGGGATAATAAATACCTGCCACATAACTACCTTGATGCGTTTCGCCCGTAAAGTCTTCTTCGAAGGTAGCACGTTGCCCCATGCGACCATTACCCAGACTAAATACACTTTCAGATATTTTATTATAATGAGGATTTAGTCCTTCTTCAATGATGTGCCACTCGTGGTGTTTCAGATATTCTTTCATAGCGCTTTAATATCAATTAAAAATTCAATTATTTCAAGATACCCTTACAAAGTGTTTAAGTCATTTAAATTAAAATCTCCGGTATGGGCAATCACCTTGTTTGCCTTACCTAATTGACTTTGTTGACCTATACCCACGCATTTCATTCCGGCTGCAAGAGCCGCTTCTACACCGGCTGCTGCATCCTCAAAAACCACACAATGGGCAGGGTCGACTCCTAATCGGTGTGCAGCCAATAAAAATATTTCCGGATCGGGTTTCGTATGAATAATCATAGTGCCGTCAATCAGCGTGTCAAAATCTTTTGCAATGCCCAAAAGTTCAATCACCCGGGGCGAATTCTTACTGCTGGACGCAAGCCCTACTTTTATTTTTTTCTTTCGAAGATTATGAATGAGGTCAAGAACTCCCGGATAAATTTCTTCGGGCCGGATTGATTCGATATACTCCACAAACCATTTATTCTTTTTTTCGGCCAATTTTTCCATTTGTTCTTGTGGAAGAGTGATGTTCCCTAATGACAAGATGATTTCCAGCGAACGCAACCGACTTACCCCTTTTAGCAGTTCATTGTGGGCAGGCGTAAGGGTTATTCCAAATTCACTGGCCAGGCGTTTCCATGCGATGTAGTGGTAATGGGCGGTATCGATAATTACGCCATCCAAATCAAAAATTACAGCTTGAATCATTTGTTAGCTATTCAAAAAAATTAAAAATCTATACATGCCCTTGGGCGATAATCTTATTCGTTTCTTCCAGTGGCTTGAAAACATCAAACGTTTTGCCTTGGGTTCGCAGCGCACCAAATGCGTTTCCATATTTTGCTGCTCCAATATAATCGGTTGAGTTTTGTACCAGGCCATAAGCAAGTCCTCCGGCAAACGAATCACCACAGCCTGTTGTGTCGATAACTTTATCAACTTTAATAGAGGGCACCAGTTCTTCAACAGTTTCACCATTCTTTTTAAAATAGGTAAGACAGCCTCGAGAATCAAGCGTTACATAAACACATTTAACGCCCATCGACAAACAATGATCGGCAAACTCCCGAATCTCGTTTCGCTCTAATTCTTCACTAGAAAAATCTTCACTTTCATACTCTTTTTTAAACCAGGAAGCATGAGCCTCCTCCAAATTCATTTTCAATACATCGATGTAGGGTAGCCACTGGTCCCGATCAATCCAAAACTTGCGTTGACGCTCACCATTTACCAAGCAAGCCGTAGTAGGTCCATGCGCATCAAAGATAATGGTGCCTTTACTTTTGGATTTCAAATACTTTAATGTGTCCAGTGAAATTTCATAATCACTAATAGGGATAAATACAAATACATCACAGGCCAGCAAACTGGACATGTCCGAAGGTAATATTGGATCCATAAATCCTGTTTGGCGCTCGAGGCGATCATTCTGATTTACAAATCTCAAACTTATAATATCTCCCTGATCATTGGCTGTAGTGAGGTGTTTTAGGTTGATCCCTTTATACCCTTTGAACACTTCTTCTACATTATCACGATCGACCGAACGAAGATGACATACCGGAATAATTTCAAGTTCGTTTCCTGCCAAAGTAGAAAGTGCGATAACCGGATGTGTCACACAACCCCATTTTTGAATCAAATCGCCTGTATGCGTAACTATGTGATCGCGTGGAATTGGGCCAACAACTGCTATTCGTTTCATTGTGTTAGATATTTTATCAACTTCAATTTACAAGAAAGGCTGCACCAAACACCCCGGCACTATCGCCCAACTTCGGTTTGATTACAGGGGTATCTAATCTATTATTAAAAATATACTTTTTTAAAGATTCTCTTCCATCAGAATAGATAATGTCAATGTTGCCAACCCCACCGCCTATAACAATTACATCAGGATCCAGAATATTGATTACAACACTAAGAGCCAAACCGAAATATTGGGTAAGCCGCTCCATTGTTTGCTTAGCATGCGGATCGGTACCGGCCTTATAATTAACGTACACTTCTTTCAAGCTCCTTTTTTGTCCACTTACTGATTCATAAAATTTCTCAAGTGCAGGGCCTGCCAATACCTTTTCTACACAACCACTCTTGCCGCAGTAGCAAGGTCCTCCAGATTCATCTAAGAAATTATGGCCCCACTCACCACCAATGCCTTGTAGTCCGTTAATTACTTTACCATCTACCACTACTCCTCCCCCTACACCGGTGCCCATAATTACACCAAAAACTACTTTTGCATTGGGGTAATGTTCTTTGGCCGCGCCCATGTTGGCTTCGGCCAAAGCAAAACAGTTGGCATCGTTAGCCATAAATAACTCAACGCCTAATAATTTCTCGAGTTCTTTCTTTAGTGGCTTTCCATTCAAACTCGTGGAGTTACTATTTTTCATTAATCCTAAGCCTGGGTCCAGGGTGCCTGGGGTAGCAATACCAATTTTGGAAGCCTTATAGCCCATGGTTGCTTCCATTTTATCTACTACTTTCTTGATTTGTCCCAATATATGATCATACCCCTTGTCGCCCTCGGTAGGTAGGCGATCACGAAATAAAACCTCAGGCTCTGATGCCGACTTAAGAACGGCTCCCTCTACTTTAGTTCCTCCTAAATCAATTCCCCATAGAT
>JAGPBO010000082.1 GCA_018063305.1 Cyclobacteriaceae bacterium | reverse complement strand
CCGGTTGGGTCTGACATTTCGCAAATCGGAATTGAAATTACCGACTCGGAATATGTAGTAGCGAATATGCACATCATGACACGTGTAGGCACGCGTGTGATCGATATGTTGGGTAACGATGGCGAATTTGTAAAATGCCTGCACACCGTGGGTGCACCGCTAAAGGCCGGAGAACAAGATGCCAAGTGGCCAACAAATGCTACAACCAAATATATTGTACACTATCCCGAAGAACGCTCAATAATTTCATATGGTTCTGGGTATGGGGGTAATGCATTATTGGGCAAAAAATGTTTTGCGTTGCGTATTGCTTCGGTAATGGCCAAGGAAGAAAATTGGTTGGCCGAGCACATGCTGTTGTTAGGGGTTGAGAGTCCGGATGGCCAGAAAAATTATTTAGGAGCTGCCTTCCCCAGTGCCTGTGGTAAAACAAACTTTGCTATGTTGATTCCACCAAAAGCTTTAAATGGGTGGAAAGTAACTACGGTGGGCGATGACATCGCCTGGATAAAACCAGGTAAAGATGGAAAGATGTATGCAATCAATCCAGAAGCAGGCTACTTTGGCGTAGCACCGGGAACCAGTGAAAAAACAAATCCAAATGCAATGGCTACCATTGCTAAGAATACTATCTTCACCAACGTTGCGATTACGGAAGACAATGATGTTTGGTGGGAAGGCATGACCAAGGAGACACCAAAAAATTTAATAGACTGGCACGGAAAGAAATGGGATGCTTCGTCAGGCAAACCAGCAGCGCATCCTAACTCACGCTTTACCGCACCAGCATATCAATGTCCGTCAATCGATCCGGAATGGGAAAATCCTGCAGGCGTGCCGGTGAGTGCCTTTATTTTTGGCGGTCGCAGAAGCACAACTATTCCGTTGGTATATCAATCCAGTAACTGGGCGTATGGCGTTTACTTAGCTGCAACCATGGGTTCGGAAACAACAGCCGCTGCATTTGGGGAAGTAGGGAAGGTGCGCAGAGATCCGTTTGCTATGCTGCCGTTTTGTGGCTACCACATGGGTGATTACTTTAATCACTGGTTGCAGTTTGGTAGAAATCTGCAAGCGCCACCGCGCGTGTTTGGTGTAAACTGGTTTCGCAAAGATGCCGAAGGTAAATTTATCTGGCCAGGCTTTAGTGACAACATGCGCATTTTAAAATGGATTGTGCAAAAGATCAGAGGCGAATCCAATGCAGTGGAAAGTCCTATTGGCTGGATGCCAACGTATGATGATATTGACTGGACGGGTTTGGATTTTACACCTGAACAATTCGAAGCGATTATGAGTATTGACCGCGAAGAGTGGAAAGCCGAGTTGCTGCAACATGCCGAGCTATTTGAGCGGATGTATGATAAACTACCGAAAGAATTTATCTTCATGCGTGAGTTAATGCTCTCCAGTTTGTGGCGCTCACCGGCTAAGTGGAAGTTGGAGCCGGAACGGTATTAAACTAGATATTAAAGTTGATGTCAGGCTTTTACTTCCTGACATCAACTTTAATTGTCACAATAGTTGTTGAGTCTGCAACAGTTAATTCTTTCTGGTCATTCCGGATGATTGGAGTTCACTTTATGGTATTGAAAAATCATAATCGAGGCCGGAATCTCATTTTGCAAGTTGAAATTATGAGATGATAATCTAAATTATTATTGAGATCGCGGGTCTCGTTTAAGTAATGTTAGATATTTGATCTTAGTCTTCTCGCCCGCGATGACCACAAAAATTATAAAGTTGATGTCAGGTGGCAAGTTGTTGACTCGCAACATTCATCATTTAGTGTTATAAAAATCTTACCGCTCCCAAAATTTTGGCGGCTCTATGCCTAATAATCTCAGATAAACATAACCCTGCCCCCGATGATGAATTTCATTATCAATAATGTAGAGTAAAGTCCAATAAACTTTTCCTTCCCACATACCAAAAGCCTTATCATTTTCTTGTAGTCTACCTTCCGGTATCTGCGGCCACAAGGTATTAAGTTGTTCGGTCGCCTTATCCCATATAGTAAGAAGCTCTTGCTTTGTCTTTGGCGCTTTTGGTGCTTCATACTTTGGCCACACGCGGGTAACAATACCGTCCATACTAGGCGCTGCCATACCAATCATTTCCAGAGCTAATTCAGCAAAAGGACGCATACCACCCACCGAATAGGTAAAGAGTTTATCTTGTGGGAAAGCCTCTATGACTCTGCGAGTAAGATTGCGGTGTCCTTGCCAATGTTCAAGAAGTTGTTCGGCTGTTAATGTCGGAGAATCGGTGGTTTTCATATTTACTGTTTTATGCTTTTTGAATTATTATATGTGAAGATACGTTTGCCTTGTGACAGCCCTATGTCAGCATTAAAAACTAATTCAAATTTATTTTTAGAATTCTTTTAGAAGTGTTTGATTGTGAGGCCTTAAAAGATTGATAAGTAATGATTTCAGATAAAAGAATTCTGTACTCCGTTTTAGAGTTGGCCTCGGTGGCGGCAGGCTCCACACCAGCCGATGTTTTTAAAAACAGTTTGCATTTGGCTCAACAAGTTGAAGGCTTCGGTTATAATCGCTTCTGGCTAGCCGAACATCATAACATGGTCAGCATTGCAAGCTCAGCTACTTCGGTGCTGATCGGTTATATTGCTGGGGGCACAGAGAAGATCAGAGTGGGCTCGGGCGGCATCATGTTGCCCAATCATTCGCCACTAATTGTTGCTGAGCAGTTTGGCACGCTAGGTTCCTTATATCCCGGCCGTATTGATCTTGGCTTAGGTCGGGCACCGGGCACCGATCAGGCAACAGCCTACGCCATCCGCACAGACAGGATGATGGCAGTTCACCAGTTTCCACAAGAAGTGGAACAGATAAAGCAATATTTCTCGATAAAGAATGCAAGTTCAAAAGTGCGGGCTACAGTAGCCGAAGGAGTAGATGTGCCTATTTATATTTTAGGATCGAGCACGGACAGCGCAAGACTGGCTGCGGATAAAGGATTGCCGTATGCTTTTGCCAGTCATTTTGCTCCAGCTCAACTTTTCGAAGCATTAAGTATCTATTACAATACCTTCCAGCCTTCACAGGTTTTACAAAAACCATATTCTATTGCCTGCCTTAATGTGATTGTTGCTGAGACAGATTATGAAGCCGAAAAAATTTCAACTTCACTGGTTCGCCTTATGCTTGGTGTACTTACGAATAAAATGGACTACATGCGCCCACCCGAAGAGCCATCGCGGGAGATTCGGGAGTTAATTCAAGACCCAGCCTTTCAACGCATGTTTAAGTATGCCTTTATTGGGAGCAAGGAGACGGTGAAACGTAAAACCCAAGATTTTCTAAAAGAAACCGGAGTAAACGAGTTGATGGCGGTTTCACATATTTATGATCATACCGACAGAGTTAAATCCTTTAAATTCTTTTCGGAGATTATGAATGAAATTAATCAGGCCAGAGATTGAGTTGATTATAAGGAATCATTTGGGGTTGTTTATGTCCCGATCAACCTGGAATATTGAGCCAACTGCTTTTAATAGACTTGAGATTGAATATTAATATGAATCTTTCTTTTACACTTAAAAACTCTATCCTATCCAAAAACTATTCAAAGTCGGATGCTCCCTTTATCCTCGAATGAAAATCCTTTAGATTAATCGAAGGAATAAGTCATCTCGCCATCTTTGCCGTCTTTGATTTGGACGCCAAGTTTTTTAAGATCGTCTCTTATCTTATCTGAAAGCAAAAAGTTTTTATCTGTCTTGGCTTTTTTTCTCAAATCAATAAGAAGACCGATAGTACCATTCAAAATTTCGTCATTCTGTTCTTGCTCTTCTTTTAGCCCTAATACCTGATCAACAAATCCAAGAAATGTATTTTTGAAATTATTAAATGTTTCTGAAGATAGGGTGGTTAGTTGTATAGTACCTGATTTTATGTCATTAATTCGGGAAGACATTTCAAACAGTACAGCCAGCGTTTTCGCGGTATTAAAATCATCGCTCATGGTAAGGTAACATTCATTGACCAGGCGAGATAATTCGACATCTACCGAAGTATTGGTAGTTGTATTTTCGGAATGATCCATCATCTTGATCAATCCAACCGCATTGATTAATTTTTTATAGCCCTTCTCCGCTGCCTGTAAAGCGTCATTCGAAAAATCCAGTGTGCTTGAATAATGTGATTGTAACATAAAGAACCTAACTGCCATAGGTCCATACCCACGATCAAGCAGGCTATGAGTTCCGGCAAATAGCTCGCTTGGTAAAAATGAATTACCTAACGACTTACTCATTTTTTGCCCATTAACCGTTAGCATGTTTGAGTGTAGCCAATAATTAACAGGTGTTTTGCCAGTGGCAGCGGTGCCTTGCGCAATTTCACATTCGTGATGCGGGAATTTAAGATCCATACCTCCACCATGAATATCAAAAGTCTCGCCTAGATATTTTGTGCTCATCACGGTACACTCAAGATGCCAGCCCGGAAATCCGTCACCCCAAGGAGATGGCCAACGCATGATGTGATACGGAGACGCCTTTTTCCACAAAGCAAAATCTATTTTCTCTCGCTTCTCATCCTGGTTGTCAAGTTCGCGTCCACTTTCCATGAGTTCCTCAATGTTGCGTCCTGACAAAATTCCGTAATGATGATCTTGATTGTACTTGCGCACATTAAAATAAACCGACCCATTCGATTCGTATGCCAACCCTTTGTTCAGTAGATTTTTTGTTATTTCAATTTGCTCTACAATGTGGCCGGTAGCACTAGGTTCAATGCTAGGCGGAAGAATATTAAACTGACGCATTACCTCATGAAACCCCTCGGTGTAGTACTTTACTACTTCCATGGGCTCTAGTTGTTCTAACCTGGCTTTCTTAGCGATTTTATCTTCGCCTTCATCCGCATCATTTTCCAGGTGACCTACGTCAGTAATATTGCGTACGTAACGAACCTTGTATTCGAGAAAACGAAAGTACCGCGAAATAATATCGAAGGTTAAAAATGTTCTTACGTTACCGAGATGAACATTATTATAAACCGTAGGTCCGCAAACATACATGCCTACAAAACCAGGGTTTATAGATTTAAATACTTCCTTTTTCCCCGATAAAGAATTAGTTAATGAAATCGGGTATTGTTCAAATTTCTTCATAGAATAATCAAGCCTCGAAATTACGATAAATGATCAAATCGGTATGCCCGATAATGCTTTTTCACCACTTAAATAGACATTTGCTCTCTTATAAAAGCATGGTAAATCAGATGAGTTAATGGTTAAATTGCATAGTCACGAAACCCATGCTTATGAAAAAGAGTTTATTTCCATTTCTGTTACTGATGCTAGCAGGTGTCACGTTATATGGTCAACTTGAAGTTCAACAGGTTGAAAAGCTGAAGGCTGAGGCTGTTGCCGAAGTGGAGAAGAATGCTGTGCTGGGCCAGCAGATAAACGATATGCTGTTTAGCTTCTCAGAATTGGGTTTTCAGGAATATGAAACATCTAATTACCTCACTTCATTGTTAGAAAAACATGGTTTTAAAGTGGAGAAAGGGGTTGCTGGTATACCGACAGCCTGGATCGCTACCTGGGGTTCTGGAAAGCCTGTGATTGCTTTGGGATCGGATGTGGATTGTATTCCTAAGGCATCTCAAAAACCCGGTGTTGCCTACCAGGATCCTATTGTGGTGGGGGCACCCGGACATGGTGAAGGCCATAACTCAGGACAAGCATTAAATATAATTTCTGCTTTGGCTCTTAAAAAGATTATGGAGCGTGATAAAATCAAAGGCACGATTATGCTATGGCCGGGCGTTGCGGAAGAGTTGTTGGGTTCAAAAGCGTATTACGTTCGGGCAGGCTATTTTAAGGATGTAGATGCCTGCATTTTTACACACGTAGCCAATAATCTGGGCGTGGGTTACGGTGATTCTGGCGGTACAGGAATGGTGTCTGTTCGATTTGATTTTGAAGGGGCAGCAGCACATTCTGCAGGAGCTCCCTGGCGCGGCAGAAGTGCACTGGATGCCGTGGAACTGATGAACATTGGTTGGAATTTCAGACGTGAGCATCTTGAGCTTACGCAGAGGTCGCACTACGTTATCACAGATGGCGGAGATCAACCCAATGTGGTTCCATCAAAAGCCTCCGTGTGGTATTATTTTCGTGAGCGCACCTATCCTGATATTAAAAAGCTATATGATATTGGAGTGAAAGTAGCTGAAGGAGCCGCGTTGATGACTGACACAAAATTTACCTATGAAATTCTAGGTTCTGCCTGGCCAGGTCATTTTAATAAGCCTATGGCCGAAGCCATGTATGAAAATATCAAGAAGGTGGGGCTCCCTACCTGGACGGATGCAGATCAGCTTTTAGCAAAGGCATCACAAATTGAATTGAAGGCGCCCAAGGTAACTGGCCTTGCCGTTAAACTAGACACCATTAGTCTTCCAAGCCCCACGGGTCCTGTAAATGTAATGGGCCGGCAGTTGATGGCCATGGGCGGAGGCTCCGATGACATTGCGGATATTAGCTGGACAGTGCCAACTATTGTTCTTCGATACCCATCAAACATTCCAGGGTTGCCAGGCCACCACTGGAGTAATGCTATCTCTATGGCAACTCCTATTGCACATAAAGGAATAGTTTATGGGGCCAAGGCTGAAGTAATGACCTTGCTTGATTTGTTGTTGAAGCCAGAGATTCTTAAAAACTCTTGGGAGTATTATCGCACAGAGCAAACGAAAGACCAGCAATACACTCCGTTGATTGGTGAAAAGGATATGCCAGCAATCACACTTAATAAAAAGATTATGGAAGAGTATGCGCCTAAACTAAAACCCTTCTACTACAATCCGGCTAAGTATAAAACTTATTTGGATCAGTTGGGAATCGTTTACCCTACTGTTCGCCCCGATCAAAAAGAAGCGATTAAAAAATTAGAGGAAAAAGGGAAGTAATGTTTACGGGAATAATAGAAGCACGCGGTACCGTGATGGAGGTGCGTCAGGATCATTCAAACAAAAGATTTTGTATCGAAAGTACGATCAGTCCTGAGTTGAAGATAGACCAAAGCATTTCGCATGATGGCGTGTGTCTTACCGTTACCGAGGTTGGTCGCGATACGCATTGGGTAACTGCGATTGATGAAACATTAAAAAAATCAACACTTGGATTGCTTAAGCAAGGTGATGTTATAAACCTTGAGCGCTGCATGGTAGCCAATGGTCGCTTTGATGGGCATGTCGTGCAAGGGCATGTCGATCAAACCGCTACATGTATTTCTGTTAAAGATGAGCAGGGCAGTTGGTTATTTGAGTTTGAATACGACCCTGCTCCAGAAAATGTAACCGTGGAAAAAGGCTCGATATGCATTAATGGTGTTAGCCTCACGTGCTTCAATAGTCGCACGAGTAGTTTTACAGTGGCGATTATTCCATATACCTATGAGCACACCAACTTCAAAACCTTAAAAATTGGCGATTTGGTTAACCTAGAGTTTGACATTATAGGAAAGTATGTGAAGCGATTATTAAATCTTTGATAACGCTTATTAATACGGTATCACGCTGGTAATTTCAAGTTTCAAACTAAACACCTAAAACTATGTTAGATCAATTAGTAAAACTCGTAGAACAAAATGCAGGCGCTGCCATTGTAAAAAATCAAGCTATCCCCAATCAGTTTAATAATGCGGCCATTCAGGAAGTGGCGGGTTCAATTTTTAATTCGTTAAAAGGGCAAGTGGCTCAGGGAAATATGCAACAGGTGGCTTCGATGTTTCAAGGAAAAGCATCAGCAAGTAGCTTGGCAAATAATCCAATGGTTAGTCAGATTATCTCATCGGTTGCCTCTACTTTTGCATCAAAGTTTGGTGTTTCTCAGGCGCAAGCTCAAAGTATTGTTTCGGGCTTAGTGCCTACAGTAATGAATCAATTCATCAGCAAGACAAACGATCCTAAAGACAATTCGTTTGACCTTGGTAGCATGATGAAAACAATGAGTGGCAACAGCAATTTAGATTTAGGAAGTTTGCTGGGCCAGGTTGCCGGTGGAAATTCTAAATCAAACCCGTTGGGTGCTTTGGGCGGACTAGCTGGTAAGTTCTTTGGTAAAAAATAGTTTGTTATGCCACCAAGTCTCGAGGTCACTATTATTTCGTGTCCTTGTGCCTTGGTGGCTTTAGCCCAATGCTGAATCCTTATTTAATTTATACCGCTTTCTTAAATAAAAAGAGAGTTTATATCCAATTAAACCACACACCAATCCAATTGTTGCGCCAACAATAATATCACCTGGAAAATGGACACCCAGATAAATTCGGGTATAGGTCATTAACGCAGCCCATAAAAATATCCAACTAATCCATTTATACACTGGCTGCAGCGTGAGCCAAACAAACAATGCAACGCCAAACGTATTGGCTGCATGCCCGGAGGCAAATCCATACAAACCACCCCTATAACCATTAACATGATGCAGTAGTCCTTCTAGGGTAGGATCCTGTGAGGGGCGTAGACGAGCAAAAAAAGGTTTCATGAAGGTGGACGTAATTTGATCACACAAAACAATTGTTATGGTCACTCCGAGTAAAATAAACCAGGTTTCCCTTTTAAAATTTCTGAACATTAAATAGATCAGGAAGACATATAGAGGGATCCAGAAAGCTGTTTTTGTGATCAACAGCATTATCGGATCGAGCCACGGTGTATGAAAGCTGTTGAGAAAAATGAGCAGTTCTTTATCCCATTCTATAAGACGTTCGAGCATAGTTCGATTAAAGTCCTAAAATTAATCTATTTAGTGGAATCGTTTTATTTCCAATGCGTCCAAATAGGAGATAGAGGTATAATCAAGAACATTTCGCCTTGAATCCTAACCCGTAAATTGTATCTTGTCCATTAGTTTAGGCTTTAATTTTTTATGGAGAAATTTGATCTGGTTATCATTGGTGCAGGCCCTGCCGGCTATGCCGCAGCCATGCGTGCAATTGATTTTAAAAAGAAGACTTTATTAATTGAAAGGAATCAGATAGGGGGTGCCGGGGTTACCAACGGAGCCTTATCCTCTAAAACCTGGTGGGAACTTTCTCGCGAGGCCTCAGCTTTTCGCAAAAATTTGAAGCGCTATAACATCAAAGAGCCATCCATCAGTTTTACTGAAATTCAACTGGAAGTTAGAAAGGCTGTGCAAGAGCGTAAAAGTTTGCTGGAAGAACATTTACAGCATCTTAATGCAACAACGTATGCAAACCTGCTAACATATAAAGAGGGTATTGCCAAGTTAATAACGCAAAATGAAATTCAAATTAGTCATGAGGGTATTACGGAAGTGGTTTATACTGACAACATCATTTTAGCTACTGGCAGTCGACCTCGTTTATTACCCGAGCTTCCCATTGATGAAAAGATTGTATTGACCAGTGAAGGTATTGAAGATCTGGAAGATTTTCCTGAGAGCATGGTGATCGTAGGGGCGGGGGTTATCGGTTGTGAGTATGCAACCATCTTCAGCGGATTTGGTCGCACCAAAGTTCACTTGATTGATAAAGGAGATCGCATTCTTCCCTTCGAAGATGAAGATGTGGTGAAGATTGTGGAGCGCAATATGGAGAACAAAGGTGTACTGATCCATCGCAACTCTAAACTGATCAACATGAAGATTGTGAAAGGTCGTGTTGAATATGAATTGGAATACACCGAGGGGAGTAAAGCAACATTTAATGTTGAGAAAGCGCTTATTTCTGTTGGCCGTGTCGCCAACATCGAAAACCTTTGGGGCGATAAGGTGGGCATTGAAATGACTAAGCGGGGTATAACCAATAATGACACACAAACTAATGTGAATAATATTTATGCCGTGGGTGATCTTACAGCCGATATATCATTAGTTAATGTAGGCGAATTGGAAGGCCGATATGCGGTCGAAAGAATATTCAGTAAACCGGATCGTAAATTGGTTTATGAAAATATTAGTACCATCATGTTTTTAAGTCCGGAGGTGGCAGGCGTGGGTATGAATGAGACCAAGGCAAAAGAAAATGGAATTGATTATAAAGTGGTTACTCTAGAGTACAGTACTATTTCAAGAGCTATCGCAAAACGCAACACGCAAGGGTTTATTAAATTATTGGTAACCTGCGATGACCAAATGAAGATTTTGGGTATGAAGGTGGTGGGCAATCATGCAAGTAGCGCTATTCAGGCGGTAGCTGTTCTAATTTCAATGGATAAAGGTATTGAAGAATTAGCCGAATGTGTTCACCCTCATCCCAGCATTACCGAGGGTATTCAGGAGTGTGTGCGCATGCTTATGGGAAAATCTCTTTTTAAGCCCTCAGCTCTTAAAGGACGTCTTTCATGCAGAACTTGTATACATGGTGATTATCAGGACATTAACTTTTAATTCTAAAATTGGATTAGAGTTTTGGTACATTTGATAAGTATGAAAAAGATACTCTTGTTTTTGGTTGGCCTGGTTTTGTTTACCTCGTGTTCGTTTCAACACCTGAGCAACCTGCAACAGGCTAGAAAGACCTCTCCCTTTGAGCAGGTAGATTTTCATGAGCTGATTCAACGCTATATGAATAAGGAAGCTGTCGATGAAGAAACCATTGAAGGTGTATATTCCGTATCGGCTGTTATTGTTAAAAAAGGTAAACGTTTTTTGAGTTCAGATGATCGCGAGCGTGTCATGGTTCGCAGAGAGAACTATTCCAAGGTGGCTATCTTAAAAGACAAAATAGATTCTGATCGGGAATACCTCGAAATCTCTCTGGACAAAGAAAAGCAACCTTCCTATTCTGTCAGGGGTGAGTTTACGCGAATGACAGAGGCTAACATATTAATCTATACTCATTTTGAGGGGCAAGGTGAGACTCTTTCCTATACCTTTACTTTTGATCGCTCGCGCGAAATTCTGGAAGGTGTTAGAAAGGAAATGAAAGGCCAATCCGAAATAACGTATACGCTCACCTATATCAAATTAAATCCTAATCGGGATCATCAATTTGTTAGGAATTGAAATTCGATGTTGGATGCTCGATACTCGAAGTTGTCAGCAAGCGACCAGTATCCCGCATCTGGATTTGACCCCGCACTCAATACTTCACCATCACCTCCTCAATCTTCTTCCGTTCAAGTTTTGGTACATAGGTTTCGGGGTGTGGGTATCCAACAGGAATCAATAAAAATGGGCGTTCGTTCTCGGGTCTCTTCAAAAGTTTAGTGAGAAAATTCATTGGGCTAGGCGTATGCGTAAGGGCAACGAGACCTGCGTGATGGATAGCCGTCAATAAAAACCCACAGGCTAATCCAACGGATTCATTTACATAGTAGTTGGTTCGTTTATTTCCATCGGGCAGTTGGTCATACGCTTTTTTGAAGACAATGATCAGATAAGGGGCAATTTCAAGAAAGGGCTTTTGCCAATCGGTTTGTAAGTGTTTTAAATCCTCCAGCCATTCTGCACTCATCCGACTATCGTAGCTTTCTTTTTCTTCTTTCTCAGCAGCAATTCTTATTTTCTTTTTCAAGGATGGATCTGTAACCACACAAAAAGTCCACGGTTGCTTATGTGCACCTGATGGGGCGGTAGATGCGGCTTTAATTATATCTTCGATTACTGAATAGGGAATGAGTTTATTTGAAAAATCACGAACAGTTCTTCGCTTGCTAATCCATTGATAGAATTCTTCACTGCGGTTTATCATCTCCTCAGTCGAATAAACTTCGTGCGTATACGAAACAAAAGGATGCCCATTAATTAAGCGTGTTTCATCCATGGAAGCAATTATTAAAGGAATTTGAAATTATAAGCTATTCAGTTCTGATTATTTGTGACGCTTTTTAAGGACAGTTATTACATCGTCTAATTTCATTTCTTTGGCTGCAAGCAGAACCAGAAAGTGATACATCAAATCAGCCGCTTCACCTACAAAAAGATCCTTGTTATGGTCCTTTGCTTCTATAATAAGCTCAACAGCTTCCTCACCAACCTTCTGAGCTACTTTGTTTATACCAGAATCCAATAATTGATTGGTATAAGAACCTGCTTTCGGATTTCTTTTTCTTTCCTGAATGATGGTCTCTAAAAATTCTAAGCTAGTACTCTCATTCTTTTCATTAAAACAAGTATCAGCTCCGGTATGGCAAGCGGGTCCTACGGGATTGACTTTAAAGAGTAGAGTATCTTGATCACAATCTATTAAGCAAGCTATCAAGCTTAAATAGTTACCAGAGGTTTCTCCTTTAGTCCAAAGACGATTTTTAGTTCGGCTAAAGAAAGTCAACCGCTTTTCGCTAAATGTTTTTTCTAGCGCTTCTTTATTCATATAGCCCAGCATCAACACGGTTTGTGTGCTTGCATCCTGCGCAATGCAGGGCATTAAGCCGTTTGATTTTGTAAAGTCTAGTTTTGTAATGTCAATCATAAACACTCTTTAAATCCGTACAGGGATGTGGTTTGTTCTTAGGTAATCTTTAAGATCAGGAATACTCAATTCTCCAAAATGAAATAGGGAAGCTGCAAGTGCAGCATCCGCTTTTCCGATAACGAATGTCTCCAGAAAGTGCTGCTTGTTTCCGGCACCACCGGATGCAATCACTGGAATACTTAATAACTCATACAATTTAGCGAGAGGATCGTTGGCAAAGCCTTGCTTGGTTCCATCATGATCCATGCTGGTAAAAAGAATCTCACCGGCACCCCGTTCTTGTGCTTCCTTAGCCCACGAAAAAAGTTTTTTATTGGTTGGTTTACTGCCTCCGTGCGTATGCACAAGCCATTGGTTTCCAACTTTACGCGCATCAATAGCAAGAACAACAAACTGCGAGCCGAAAGCTTTTGCTAAGTCATCAATGAGTTGAGGATTTCTAACTGCAGCAGAGTTTATGCTTACCTTATCCGCACCCGCTTCGAGTAGGGGAGCAACGTCTTCAACACTACTAATACCTCCACCCACAGTAAAAGGGATATTAATATGAACGGCAATATCCTTCACCAGATCAACAAATGTTTTGCGATTTTCATTGGTGGCAGAAATGTCAAGAAACACCAATTCATCGGCTCCCTGTTTGGCATACGATGCACCTAGCTCAACGGGATCTCCTGCATCGCGGATATTCACAAAGTTGATTCCCTTTACCGTGCGGCCATCTTTAATATCCAGGCAGGGTATAATGCGTTTGGTCAGCACAGTCTTTCTTTATGAATTTTGAAATGCCTTAAGTTCGTCCAATTTAATCCGGCCTTCGTAAATGGCTTTGCCAATAATAACACCATAGACTTTCGCGTATTTTAATTCGTGTAGGTCATTCATTGTGCTAACGCCACCGCTGGCTACAATCTTTATTTTAGGATACCGGTAAACTAATTTCTTATACAAACCCAGGTTCGGCCCTTCTAGCATTCCGTCCGTGCCAATGTCGGTACAGGTTAAATACTCCAGGCCATCTTTTTCAAACTCATCAACCAAATCAAATAGTCGGAACTGCGTGTCTTCCAACCACCCGTTAATCGATATATTTTCTCCTTTAACATCTGCGCTAAGAACAAAATTTTCTGGTCCGTATTTTTTCAACCAATCACTGAATTTTTCGGGCTCTTTAACAGCCATGCTTCCAATGTTAATTTGATGAACTCCCAGATCAAGCAGTTGCTCAACCTCTTCTTCCGTTTTCACTCCGCCTCCGAAATCTACACTAAGCGCTGTTTTTTCCTGAATGTCCCGAACGACATTCCAATTAACTACTTTACCTTTCTTGGCTCCATCCAGATCCACTAAATGAAGGCAATCCAAATCGGCTTCTTGAAATTCCAAGGCCACTTCTACAGGGTCTTCGCGATAGACTTTCTTCTTTTGGAAATCACCTTGCGTAAGTCTTACACATTTACCGTCAATAATATCAATAGCAGGAATAATACGCATCAGAGTCTCAATTTTGTGACGATTTACGAATTATTTAAAAAGCTTAATAGTACTTTTTCTCCTATGGCAGCAGATTTTTCTGGATGGAACTGCACCCCATAAAAGTTATCTTTTTTCATGGCCGAACTGAAGGGTAGTATGTATTCTGTAGTAGCCGATGTGAATATATTTATCGGTACATAATAACTATGTACAAAGTAAACGAATTGTTTATCCAAGGAAGAATCTAACCAGCTTTGATTTATTGTTAACGAATTCCATCCCATGTGTGGCACTTTTTCTTT
>JAGPBO010000081.1 GCA_018063305.1 Cyclobacteriaceae bacterium | reverse complement strand
TTGATAACGTTTTCATCCAAAGGCGATGCGTGGAATTTTATGTGGGATAAAGTAAAGGAGTTTGATTTGTGCCCCAAACTCAGCGGACTACAGATTGCGAAAGGGTTGTGCTTCAGTCATCAATCGGGTTCGTGCAAAGGCGCTTGCCAGGGAGTAGAAAAAGAGAAAAAATATAATAAGCGGGCGCAAAAAGCCATTGACTCATTTTTTGAGCAAGGCCAAACCGTTGCTATGGTTGGTATGGGACGGAGGCCTGATGAAAAATCGGTAGTCTTGGTAGAAAATGGAAATTATCTCGGCTTTGGATTTTTTGATAACTCCGAAAATATTTCTAATCTGGAAGCGGCCCGAAATTTTATAAAGCCATCAAAAGACAATCGGGTGGTGCAGAATATTGTGAACTCCTATCTCACCAATCCAAAAGGTGTAGAGTTGGTGATTTTTAATTAATGCCGGTACAACTTCAAACTCTCGTCAACAACACCTCAAACTTTAATAGCGCGCGTTTGTAACGCGTGCCATTCATACTATCTGATTTTGGTTGCACGCTTTACAAACGCGCGCTATTTGGTTTCATGCGACCATTCAATTTGGAAGGTCATGGTTTAAGAAATCGGGCTTTGGCCATCACTTCTTCATGTGGCATTGTTTGTCCCCTACCGGATTGCTCTAACCCTCTTTGTATGGATGCTTTAGTGGAATCACTTAGCTCATCCCAAAAGTCGTGTTCGGAAAGCCCAAGCAATGACTTTACTTCCTCCAGCAAAGCATCGTCTTCAGTGGTGATTATCTTCTCCACCATTTTGAATTTCGTTGATGCATCCATAAAATTTCTTTAAAATAAATTTAACACAAACAGTTGGCAAACTCAACTGCGACATGCATATGATCCTGGACTAGGGACCAAACACTAAATACTCAAGATTATGATTGATAAGAAATCTTTAACCGTGGTCTGTGTCCCCAAAGAACACAAATGGCTTCGGTCTGTAAAGATACAGACCGAGGGTCTTGAGCCTTTGCGGTTCAAAATTTCTTACTCAATCACATTGTAAATCACCTTTCCATCAAACACGGTAAGCACAACGTTTGTCTCATACGTTTTCATCGGATCGATTGTAAAGAGATCCTGAGAAAAGACAATAATATCGGCAAGTTGCCCGGCCTTGATTTGCCCTTTTAGATTTTCCTCAAAAGAGGAATACGCTCCGGCAGAAGTATAGGCTTTCAAAGCTTGCGCCTTAACCGTGGTCTGTGTCCCCACAGAACACAAATGGCTTCGGTCTGTAAGGATACAGACCGAGGGTCTTGAGCCTTTGCGGTTCAAAATTCCTTACTCAATCACATTATAAATCACCTTTCCATCAAACACGGTAAGTGCAACCTTTGTCTCATACGTTTTCATCGGATCGATTGTAAAAAGATCCTGAGAAAAGACAATAATATCAGCAAGTTGTCCGGGTTTGATTTGCCCTTTTAGATTTTCCTCAAAAGAGGAATACGCTCCGGCAGAAGTATAGGCTTTCAAAGCTTGCGCGATAGAAATTTTTTGTTCCGGAATCCATCCACCCGGAGGCAAACCTTCTGGTGTTTTTCTATTTACGGCTACATGAATCCCCCGAATCGGATTGAGGTCTATGCAAGCCGGCCAGTCGCTACTGTAAACAAGGTAAGCTTTATGTTTTATCATTTCGCCCCACGCAAACGACCACGGTAAGCGTGCTTCACCGATAGCATTGGCCCAGACTTCAATGGTTCCGGGGTCTGCATGAATTGGTTCCATGGAGGCCATCACACCTAGCTGAGCAAATCGTGGAATATCATCGGGTGAAACGGTTTCAATATGCTCTACGCGATGTCGCGCATCACGCTTCCCATTTATCTTCGCTGCATTTTCGTAAGCATTAAGGGATTCGCGCACTCCTTTATCACCAATGGCATGCGTATAAATTCTAAATCCATTCTTATCGAATGCAGTAACTAAATTCTGATACTTTTCAATAGGCACAGCGAGTTGGCCAAGCGCAAGCGGATCATTCGAAGGTACATCAGAATAAGGTTGTAGCATATAACCGGTGTGCGATTCAATTACGCCATCAATCATAAACTTGATGGCATCGGCCCGCAACCTAGGGTTACTAACTCCAACACTGTCTTTTAGTCGAGTGAAAAGCGCAACATCCTCATTGGTCGTATTTTCATCGGCAGAAAATGCCGCGGCATAGCGGAGCGTTAACTCATTAGTATTCAAAAGTTCTTCAAGGAGATATAAATCTTCAGCGGTACCATTCGCATTCTGCATACTGGTAATACCTAATGATGCGGCCCGTGTAATCCCCTTCCTCAGCGCATTCAGTTTTTCCGATCGGGTCGATACCGGAATTTTTTGGATCACTAAATCCATAGCGCTTTCGCGGAGGGTTCCGGTGGGTTCTCCCTTTTTATCTTTTACGATTTCGCCAAAGCCATCATACGTTGTGTTGCGATCGATGCCTGCCAGTGCAAGCGCTTTCTTATTGGCCCATGCGCTATGGCCATCATAGGCTTTAATAAATACCGCCACTTCGTTGCTGATGGCATTTAATGTTTTCGAATCGGGCAAGCTACTTTCAAAAGAAGTGTACTGCCAGCCGCGACCGGTAATCCACTCCTTGCCGGGATTTTTTTCAATAAATTGATTGACGCGTTGGGCGACCTCGTCAGGCGAATTAGTGCCTAATATATCTACTTCGGTTAACCCCAGCGAACCACTTAGAAAATGGATGTGGGCATCATTAAATCCAGCCGTTACTAATTTTCCATTTAGATCAATGCGATTTGTTTTTGAATCAACCAGCTTTAGGATTTGATCCGTTGTGCCAACGGCAATAATTTTATTTTCTTTAATAGCGATAGCCTCTGCAAAAGTAGAATCCGATTCGCCCGTCCATACCTTTCCATTTAGAAGAACAAGGTCGGGCGCATTTTTATTCGTACATGAAATGATAAGGGTTGTAACGATAACAACAATTGTTTTTAAGATAAAGCCACGCATAAAATCTGGGTTGAATAGAGTTATTGAAGGCATGAAGGTACGATACCATTTTGAGAAATTTAATGGATGAAGATTTAGAGGATTTGGTTATAGTTACTTAACCTGTACCTTCGGCTTCTAATTATAATTATGAATTACATTGATTTGGTAGGATACTTCGGCAGTTTTTTAACCAGCATCACCTTTATTCCGCAAGTATATAAAACCTGGCAGACGAAAAGCGCTGGCGATCTTAGTCTTCTCATGTTGTTTATAGTCCTTTTCAGTTGTGTGGTTTGGCTGGTATATGCCGTTGCACTCATGCTTTGGCCGGTGATTATTGCCAATAGCATTATTGGTGTACTAAGTCTTATACTCATTTACTTTAAGATTACGTATAAGAAGTAAATCAGCCCTCGGCCTTGGTCTGTGTCTCACGGACCAATTGAGTCCTCACCAATCATAAATTAATCGGGTAACCAAAGCCCATTTAATTCCCCCTGAAACCTTCCGCAGCCGCATGCGTAAGTGCATCCAGAAACATCTTCGTTTTTGATAGCAATTCCTTAATATTGCGGTTCAAATTTTTAGTTATTAGAGATTATGGCATTTGAAACAACAACCGAGTTACAGCAAGAGCACCAACTGAAAATCAAGCAAGTATTTGAAGAAGTGGCGAAAGTGGTGGTGGGTCAGGAGTATATGGTGAACCGCCTGCTGGTTGGTCTCTTTACGAATGGCCATATTTTATTGGAAGGTGTGCCCGGGTTGGCGAAAACGTTAACCATCAGTACGGTTGCCCGAGTTTTGCATTTGGATTTTTCACGGATTCAGTTTACGCCCGATTTACTTCCGTCCGATCTGGTTGGAACCATGATTTATAATCAGAAGGAAGGAAAATTTGAAGTAAAGAAAGGGCCTATTTTTGCCAATATTGTTTTAGCGGATGAGATTAACCGCTCGCCAGCTAAAGTACAATCTGCCTTACTTGAGGCGATGCAGGAAAAGCAAGTAACCATTGGAGAAACGACTTTTAAATTAGATAAACCTTTCCTTGTAATGGCTACCCAAAATCCGGTAGAGAATGAAGGAACGTACTCCTTGCCCGAAGCGCAAATCGATCGCTTCATGATGAAAGTGTTTGTGAACTATCCGACCAAAGAAGACGAACTGGAGATTATGCGCAGAATTTCGAATATGGGATTCAGCTATGAAGTAAATCCAGTGCTAACGAAAGAAGACATATTTTCTATTCGCGGAGAAGTGAACAAAGTGAAAATTTCTGAATCGTTGGAGAAATATATCATCGAGTTGGTAACCGCAACACGCAAGCCCAAAGAATACAAAATGGACAATGAAGCACAATACATTCAGTTTGGTGCTTCACCCCGGGCCAGCATTAATATGAATCTTGCGTCAAAAGCCATTGCCTTTATGGCTGGCCGCGATTATGTGCTGCCGGAAGATATTAAGGAAATTGCGTTAGATGTAATGAATCACCGCATCATTCTTAACTACGAAGCCGAAGCAGACAATGTAAAAACAGCAGATATTGTAAAAGTGCTGTTATCAAAAGTACCAATTACTAAATAATTACGTCCACGATAGCTATCAGGATTAGAATTACATTTTACGAATGTGGATTTAAAATCGTACTTCGTAAATCTAAAATCGTAATTTTCTACACAATAGAAAAAGCAAAACAGATTTCTCTTCCAATCTCTAATACACGTTCGTGGTATTTAGTTTGTTCTAGTTCTGTGTTATCAAAATCTTTGGGATCGTTATAAGGAAGTGAAATTCTGGCCTCAGTGCCAATAACCAACGGGCAATTTTGATCTGCATGCGAGCAAGTTATAATCGCTGCAAAGCCATGGCTGGGATTGGTTGAATCATTATGTACTTTCGAGAATGTGAGCAGTGGATTTTCTGTCTCACTAAATGAAACCTCATATTTAGGATTACTGGATTCGTCAAGTTGTTTAATTCTAAAGCCTATTTCTTTCATGGCTTTTACAGCGCGGGGATTGAATGCCGTGGCTTCCGCGCCACCAGAAAAGCATTGCACGTTTTCAACTCTATAATAAGTAGCTACTGCTTGTGCCCAAAGTTGTGCAATATGGCTTCTGCGTGAATTATGGGTACAAATAAAATTCAGGTCGATGGGGGCTTTTGCTTTCTGCTTTGATTGAGTGAATTCGGCCAATTGTTGTAAGGTTTTTTTTCGTTCATCGGAAATTTTATTGAACGATTTTTCAAATTCTTGCACATGCTTCTCAAGAGCTGTATATAACATGTGTTTCATTTTAATCTGTTATCAAAGAATGCAATCTTCTAAATTCTGACAAACATATGAGTGGAATTTTTAAAAATATTTTAACCTATTGTTCTCATCTGTAGATCGTGCCTCACATTCGTACTTACAATCCGATAGCTATTGGAGCGTAATTCGAACATCCTACAAGGGCCTGCTTTAACAATTCGGTAACATAGCCTACCCAAAGGGGTAATATTGTTAACTCACCTTTGTGGCAAATCAATTGACTATGATTCACAGACTTTACTTTGTTTTCTTACTTATTAGTGTCACTACCCTTTCATGGGCTCAAAATGGTACGATTGTCGGTAAGGTAGTAGATGCAAAGTCACAAGAAGAAATTATTGGTGCCAATGTGGTAATTGAAGGCACAACCGTTGGCGCAGCCACAGATGTGGAAGGAAATTTTATTATTCACAATGTGAAGCCAGGTGTTTACTCATTGGTAGTTTCTTTTGTTACCTATAAAACACATCTCATTAAAGATGTAATTGTAGAAAGCGGCAAGAAAACTACGATAGAAGTCACCTTGGCAGAAGATATTGCTCAGTTAGAAGAAATTATTGTAACCGCTAAAAAAGATATTGCCACCGATTTAAATCTGATGAACTCCATCCGCGAAAGCAAGTTGGTGGTTAGCGGAATTTCATCAGAGCAGATGACCAAATTACCAGATCGCGATGTGGCCCAAATTGCACAGCGTGTGCCAGGGGTTACGATTGTAGACAATCGTTTTGTGGTAGTGCGTGGTGTGCCTGAGCGTTATAATCAAGTGATGATTAACGGGGCAATTGCACCCAGTACAGAAATTGATCGCAGGTCATTTTCTTTTGATATGGTTCCTGCGGGAGCGATTGATCAGATGCTGATTTATAAATCGGGAACCGCAGAACTTCCAGGCGATTTTGCCGGGGGCGTAATTCAACTCGTAACCAAGCAACCCACATACGAACCCTTTACCACCTTTGGCTTAAACTTTGGTTATCGTACAAATACAACCTTTAAAAAAACTCTTTCTTCAGATGGAAGCGATACGGATATTTTAGGTTTTGACAACGGCTTTCGATCTATTCCCAATGGGTTTCCAGCTACTAGTACATTAATTGCTTCAGCAAAAAACTCATCGGTACGTGAGCGGGCGGGCAAGTCATTAACGAATAACTTCGATACAAACAGTAGAACCGCACCATTGGATATGGGCTTTAACTTTGCTTTGTCAAGAAGTTTTAAGATAGGTAATCTCAAATTCAACAACCTAACTGCGCTTTCCTATTCCAACAGTTACCAAAACTATCAATCTGATTTCTTACGGTACAACACCTTTACAGAAAACACAGCCGAAAAGCGATTTGAGTATAAGGACAATTTCTATGCAAACGATGTTCGTGTAAATCTCATGCATAATTGGCTGGTTGATCTTAACGATCGCAATAACATTGAATTCAAAAACTTGCTTGTGCAGATGGGAGAAAATGAAACAACCGTGCGCGTGGGTGATGATAAAATTCAGAACCCAAACTTTGATCGCACCAATTATGCTTATCATTACCTGAGCCGCTCCATTTACTCGGGCCAGTTAGAAGGCACGCATGAGTTAGGAGATGGAACAAGTAAATTGAATTGGGTTTTTGGGTTAAATTATATCAGGAGGAATGAACCGGATTATCGGAGGTTTAGAACCTACCGCGATAAAACTTCTGCGGGCACAGAGGTACCCTATACCATGCAATTGCCTGCAGCAGGAAACGTATTTGAAACGGGTCGTTTTTGGTCTGACCTTACAGACATTGGCTATTCCAATGGTTTAAATTTTGAAAAGCGTTTTTCTTCATGGGATGATAAGCAAGCTCCGGTAATAAAAGCCGGTTATTATACCGAATACAAAACTCGCGATTTCAAGGCTCGTTATATTAACTATCAATATCCTAACACGGCTGATTTTGATCAGGCTATCGGCCAAGAGTTAAGCCGCCTTCCATTAGATCAGATCTTTGCGCCTGAAAACATCAAACGTTCCGATGGATTTGTTATAGAAGAAGGAACGCAACCTCAGGATTCTTATCAAGGCACTAACTTCTTAGCAGCCGGATATATAAGCGGATCTAAATCCTTTAACAAGTTGGATGTAACAGCAGGATTTCGCGGTGAATACAATGTGCAAACAATTGATGCCCGAACAAACACAGGTACAGTAAATATTAACAACCCGATTTTTGCAGCGTTACCTTCGTTAAATGTAGCCTATAATTTAACCAATCGCTCGCTGGTTCGCGCTGCCTACGGTCGCACGGTTAACAGACCTGAGTTTAGAGAATTGGCACCCTTTTTATATTATCAGTTTGAGTATGAAGCCGCACTGATTGGTTCACCCAATTTGAAAACTGCCTTCATCGATAATATCGACTTGCGCTGGGAGATGTATCCCAATCCTGGAGAATTAATCAGCTTAGGTGGATTTTATAAAAACTTTAAGGATCCCATTGAAACCTATCTTCAGATCACTTCAGAGAATCCACAGCTTTATTATAGTAATGCAGTTAATGCTATTGCCTATGGGGTTGAGTTTGAATTTAGAAAATCGCTGGCAAGTTTAGGGGTGTCAAAAATTTTAAGAAACACCTCGGTTAATTTAAATGCGGCCTGGATAGAAAGTAATGTGGACGTAGGTACTGCGGCTACGAATCAGATTCAAAATCGCCCCTTGCAAGGTCAATCTCCTTATATAATAAATACGGGCTTGTACTATCGCGATGAAGAAACGGGATTCTCTATGAATGTAGCCTACAACGTTTTTGGCCCCCGTATTTTCTCGGTGGGTGATAAACTATTTCCCAGCTGGTTTGAAATGCCACGTCAATCGGTCGACTTTCAGATTGCGAAAATCTGGAACCATCAATTTGAAACCAAGTTGAATATTCAAAATTTGCTAAACGCCACGCACCGCATTTATCAGGATAACAACAGCGACAATAAGATAGAAACGAATGATGAAGCTATTATTCGAAGCTATCAGATAGGCACATTGTTCTCCGTAGGACTGAGTTGGAAATTCCAGAAAAGCGAATCTCATTGAAAAATAAAAACCTGCTTTTGCGACAGGTTTTTTTATTTGTTAACAGTACATGAAGATGTTAACACTGGGGTAATAAATTGATAACTGCGCATTAATTACTTGCCGGACTGACCACCCTAATTTCGCATCGATAAAAACATTAAAACTACAACTCATGAAAAAAACGATTAAACTCTTCGCGTTTCTTTTTGCAGTGTCATCGATACTGGTGATTCAGAGCTGCAATAATGGCGAAGACATTAACCCGGCACCCACTGTTACGGTTGATCCTACCTCGGCTCAGAATATCCCGGGTGGAGAAGTTACTGCTAATTTAACTGTTACGGCTCCTAATGGTGCGCTTGATCTGGTGATCTATGTAGCCGGTGTAGAAGAAGAGACCAGAGACATTTCAGCTACTGATCTATCAGCCCCCATCGTGTTTAATTATACCATTCCTGCGAACGCAGTTATCGGTTCACAAATTATAGTTTCTTTTCAGGTTCTTGATGCCAAGAATTTTCCATCTGCAATTTCAAACTTTGTTATTACAGTAGGGAATCCGGTTATCACGTTACAAGGCGTTCTTACCACTCAAACGTTAGATGCAATTAAACCTTATTTGTTGGTTGGTCAGGTGTTTATTCCTACCGGAGTTACTTTAACCGTTCCTGCAGGAACAGTAATTCGTGGAGACAAGGCAACCAAAGCTACTTTGATCGTTCAGCCCGGTGGTAAATTAATGGCAGAAGGAACTGCTACTAACCCAATTGTATTTACTTCTGCGCAAGCTGTAGGAGAAAGAGACCGTGGAGATTGGGGCGGTGTTGTTGTGTTAGGAAATGCGTTTGTTAATCAATCGGCCAAGCCAGCGATTGAAGGAATTACACCTACTCAAAATTTTGGTAGCGTAGCAGCCGATGGAGCAACCCCGGCTACAAATGAATCAGAGAATTCAGGCTCGATAAAATATGTTCGAATTGAATATGCAGGAATTGAATTAACACCTAACAACGAAACCAACAGTTTAACGTTAGGGGGTGTTGGCAATGGCACTACAGTTGAATATGTGCAAGTATCTTTTGGTGGTGACGATGGCTTTGAGTGGTTTGGCGGAACGGTAAATGCCAAGCATATAGTTTCACTTTCAAGTTGGGATGATGATTTTGATACAGACTTTGGTTGGGGTGGTAATGTGCAGTTCGGTTTGGCAGTTCGTAATCCATTCTTTGCTGATCAGTCAGGCTCTAATGCATTTGAAAGTGATAACCAGGGGAATGGAAATGCAATTGCAGGAATTTGCGATGGCACAACCAACACGGGTTGCACCAGAGGAGTTTTTTCAAACATGACTATTCTAGGTCCACGCGAAATACAAAGCCGCAGCATTTCAGGAAACTATCAGAACGCGGCTCACATAAGAAGAAGAACGGCTATCTCTATCTTTAACTCGTTCTTTGCAGGATTTAGAGTGGGTATCCGATTAGATGATCAGGGAACGTTGGACAATTTAAACTCAGGAGCTGGTAAACATGCTTACAATGTATTGGGCATTCCATCAACCAGTGGCACGGGTTCATCAACAACCACTTCCGATGCAACATTCGCAACAGGTCTTTCCGGTGGCGATGCTTCTGCCGTAGCGAGTTACTGGACAAACAACAATAACACTACGTTCAACAACGTAACGAGCGTAAGTACCTACTCAGACTTAGGGGTAGCAGGATCATTGTTCTGGGGAGCTCAGACCTCTTCAACCTATCCTTCTAACCCTAACTTTGTATTGGTTAGTGGCGTGGCTGGGAATGATAATCTGAATAGTGGAGCAAATTATACAGACACGAAGCTCACGGGCAATACATTCTTCAATACAGCCGGAGTATACCGCGGTGCCTTTGGTGCAACGGATTGGACAGACGGTTGGTCTGAATTTCAACCCTTGAATAAAGTTTATTAGGTATAGAGTTAATTTTTGGTGAAGACCTGCTATTTGGCAGGTCTTCCTTCTTTTGCAAAAGAACGTTACACGTAAACAGATCACTTAAACTATCATGAAACAACTCGGTTTTATATTTTTCATAACACTTTTTTTGGCAGCTTGTGGCACGAAGAACAACTACACGGTAAGCGAACATCTTACGCCCCAACAGCAGGACGAAGCGATGTGGAAGATTATTCGCTACGTGGGTCGCGCACCGGATGGACTCACGTTTGAGGAACGCTTTTACGCTCCGTATGATTCGTTTTATATGGAACAAGCCAAACAACATAAATTTGACGCTTATTTTAAAGACGGGCGTACACATTATTTTTTGATAAGTCGCAAAGCCCCAAGCCTGGTTGATAAACGAGTAGCTATCGGTGGAAAATTTTTATTGGGTGCGGATAACACGATTAGTGAATACGAAGAAATATTCCGTACCTGGAAAATGGTGTCTGATACCCTGGCCAAGCGCGAGATAATATTGTTTGATAAGTTGGCGCGAGGCGAAGCACTCGAATCTTTTTTTACAAAAAATTCGAAAGGAGTTGAGTACATCGAGTTTCCGGATGAGCATACCTATTTTGATAAAGGAGCCCGTCAATGGAAAACGAAGTGATCAATTAATTTTACCCTGCTTTTCTTTATACGTAGTCATCACTTTTTTAATCTGGTCAGATACCCGAATAAGTGAATCTTGAGCCTTCTTGTTATTTTCCAACTTGATTTTCAACGCGGCATTTTCAAGTTTATTTGTTTCCAATGTTTTTTCCAGTTGCAATTTTTCTTGCTCACTATTACCGAACTTAATGTCGAGATCTTTGGCTTGGTTCAGTAACCGTTGTTGTTGTTTCTCTACGGCTACTAAAGCTTCCTGCGTTTCATTAATTTGAGTTTGTACCTGGTCGCGATAGAATTTTACTCCAAATTGATTCAACATCTTTTGTAATTCACGATTTGCATACGTTACATCTTTATTGTCCCATTCCGATGGATTAATCCCAATCCAAATTTCTGAACTCTTATCACCTTCTTTCCGGCCTGCATAAACGGTGCCACCAGAGAATGCGGTTCCATTGATTGTTGGTTCAGTGACAACCATAGGATCGCCTTGCTTTAACTTTCCCATACCTTTAAGAAGCTTAATCCACGCAGCCTGAATATCTTCTTTTTTACCGTCCAGGGAGATTGCAAAAACCTCTATGCTTTCGCTCTTTACTTTTTCATTTTGTTTATTTACAGTAACGGTTTGACTGTGGGCCACAGGAGATAGAAAAATACAGAGGAGTAGAAGAAAAAACTTATTCATGATAAAAATGTTAGAGAAACTCAAAGCTACTAATAATGAGTAAGAAAATATTGATTACGGGTGCCTCGGGTCTTATTGGAACCCGGCTAACCGAAATGCTGCTGCAAAAAGGTTACCCGGTTTTACATCTCAGTCGTACCAAAAGAAATGGAAGCGTACCTTCATTTACATGGGATGTAGAGAAAGGCACCGTGGACACACAAGCATTAGAGGGTGTGGAAACGATAATTCATCTGGCGGGTGCAGGTATTGCCGATAAGCGATGGACGACAAAACGTAAATCGGAAATACTTCAAAGCAGAGTCCAGTCCTCAGCCTTATTATATAACGTGTTGGCAACAACCACACACCAGGTTAAAACTGTGATTTCAGCTTCGGCCATTGGTTATTATGGATTCGGAAAGGATGAAGAGATTTTTACAGAAACCGATCAACCCGGAAAAGATTATCTGGCACAGGTAACGCAACAATGGGAGCAATCCGTTGATAAGATTGCTTCGTTGAATATTCGTGTTGCCAAACTGCGCACAGGTATTGTACTTAGTAACCAGGGAGGAGCGTTGGTCGAAATGGCAAAGCCTATCAACTTGTATGTAGGAGCACCGTTGGGAACGGGTAAACAATTTTTATCTTGGATTCACATTGACGATTTGTGTCGGCTCTTTATAAAGGCAATAGATGACAATGAAGTGAAGGGTGCTTACAATGCCGTAAGTGGTGATTGGGCAACTAATAAAGAATTTACTAAAATGATTGCCAAAGTTTTAAATCGGCCTTTGTTCTTACCTCACGTGCCTGAGTTTATTATGAAATTGATTCTAGGAGAAATGGCCATGTTGGTACTTAAGGGTAGTAAAGTATCAGCAGATAAAATAAAAGCAACCGGATTTACGTTTGCTTTTTCGAATCTGGAAGAGGCACTAAGAAATCTGTTGGGGGAGAAGAAATAATTAAAGGGGTTGTGCCTTACGCGTTTCCGTATACTTAGCCACACCAATTTTGGAGTCGGCAGTTCCATAATACAAGAACCAACTTCCGTTAATCGGCACCATCCCTTCAATAAAACAGACCTGGTTTACCTGACCTTCCATTTCATAGGGTTGATCGGGACGCAAAAAATAATTTTCAAGTCGGTCAATTAATTTCGTGGGATCGTTGGGGTCAAACAAAGCCTGACCAGAACAATATGCACCCCCGGGCAGGTTAGGATCGCCACCCGTATCAAGATTCATTCCGTTGTATAACAACAAAACTCCTTTATTGGTAAGCAACGCATAGGGACCACTCTCTACAAGACGGCTATCAAAATAACCGGGCCGTGGTTTTAGTACAGATATCAGTTTATTGTTTTCATCGACAACGGGCTGCCATTGAATCAAATTGTCTGAGGTGGCCATAAACAAATCGGTATCCCCAAAGTACATCCAGTACTTACCCTTAATTTTTTCTGCTATAATTTTATTTCCTTTTTGCTTCGCGACAATAGCGCCACTCTTACTCCATAGATCAAGGTATTGGCCAGTAAGCACGGGGCCATGCTTGGTCCAGTTTAGTAAATCGGTGGAGGAGGCCAAACACATTCTGGCTGTTTTACCATCGTAGGCGGAGTAGGTCATGATGTATGTACCCATATCACTTTCAACAATGCGTGGATCTTCAATGCCCCCTTCCCATTCATATACTTTCATAAAATCTTCGGCAGGATAAATCAAGGGTTCGCGCATACGCGTAAAGCGTACACCATCAGAGCCGATTGCCAGACCAATGCGCGAGGTGCCTGCATATTTTCCAATCGTATCTTCAGCGCGATAAAAAAGATAGATGCCTCCGTTACGAAATACAGCAGCCGGATTAAATACATCTTTCTCCTCCCACTTCACTTCTTGCTTTAGAATAGGACAAGTAAATACCCCGTCACTGGCCGCGAGAATAGGGTTTACCGCATTGAGTTTAATAAAGGGCATCATAGCCCACGTGCTGTCTTGCTCATACCTGTTTTCATGCTCAGGTGTTGAACAAGAAGTCAGGAACATAGTAATAACAAGGGACGCGAGAGGTACTAGGATACCCGATGCTCTAAAGCCTAGGAAGTTGAATATGCGGATCATTTAGTAACTTGAAAAAATTTTCAAAATTTATATGGCATCAAAAGTAATAAAGAAAAAGATATCCGGTGAGGTTAGTCAGGAAGCACTAGAAGAGGCACAGCGCATTCGTAAAGCATTTAAAGATAAAGACTGGGCAGAAATAAAAAGTTCTGATTCCTGGATGATCTTCAAAGTGATGAGCGAGTTTGTGGGAGGCTTTGAAAAGCTTGCTAAGATTGGACCGTGCGTTACGATTTTTGGATCGGCACGAGTAAAACCCAACCATCCGTATTATAAAATGGCTGAAGACATTGCGGCCGAATTGGTATATCACGGTTATGGTGTGGTGACGGGCGGGGGTCCGGGTATTATGGAGGCCGGTAATAAAGGAGCCAAGCAAGCAGGCGGCAAATCAGTAGGATTAAATATTTTTCTTCCGTTCGAACAAAAAGGGAATCCATA
>JAGPBO010000080.1 GCA_018063305.1 Cyclobacteriaceae bacterium | reverse complement strand
ATGTTAAAAAACAAGAAGGGAAGAAAACCAAAACTGAAAACGCACATGCCACTGAGCAATAATAAATTTGCCCCCTCCAGATGAAATAATTTAAAGGCTATTGAAAACACTATCAAAAATGCGCTCAGGTATCCAAACCCAACTCGAAGTTTTTCAGATAACGATTTGCTAAGGTTGTGCTTATAGCGATCGATGGCAAGCATCGGTAAGAATAACAAAAGGAATCCGACAAATCCATAGGTAAACAATTCTTCAGAACCAGGCCAGTGCAATATTTTAGCCGTTACTCCTATCGTCATTGAAATGGAGGTAATCAAACCAATTGAATACATAATCTTTTCCATAATCATTATTTTAGTTAAGTTTAACAGAAAAATTGTCTCGCGTTGAATTTCATCAAGGCCATTGGGTGCTAATTCTGTAAGCGCTTCGTTAAGCGAATTGCTAAATTCATCTCCTTTCGAAATTTTATATTCCACCACACAACAGATGTGATCAACCAAGTCATCTTTTAATGATTCAATGGTGATACTACTTTGCTGAATCACTTCAGTAATTTGTTTCACCTGTTCAGGCGATACTTTCATACGTTTTGAATTCGGGAAAAACTACACTATTCAATGTTTCAATAAAATCTCGCAACTCTTTTACGTAGGCAGTCTTTTCAACTCGCCCAAGCTTAGTTATATAATAGTACTTACGGACCCGTCCGCTTACCACCTCTTCCTTAAAGGATAGCAATCCATCGCTGGTCATTTTTTGAAGAGCCGGATAAAGCGATCCATCCTTTAAAAGAATCTTTCCACCTGAAAGTTCTTTCACTTTCATCGAGATCTCATATCCATACATGCGTTCCTGCTCCGACAATAATTTCAAAATCATGGCAGAAATAGTGCCTTTCAACAGTTCTTTTGAATACATAGAACAAATATATATCATAATACGATATATCAAAATACAAGGCTCAACTATTTTAGCATTTCGTCATATTTGCATCTTTTAATGATGAATCCGCTAAGAATCATATTTATGGGTACGCCTGAGTTTGCCGTATCCAGCCTGGAAACACTTGTTGAAGCCAAATTTCAGGTAGTTGCCGTGATTACCGCGCCAGACAAACCACAGGGCCGTGGACAAAAACTAACCTTTTCGCCAGTAAAAGAATGTGCGCTAAAGCACAATATCCCAGTTCTTCAACCCACAAATCTAAAGTCTCCGGATTTCCTTGCTGAGTTAAAAAGCTACAATGCGAATCTCCAAATCGTAGTTGCCTTTCGGATGCTGCCTGAAGTAGTTTGGTCTATGCCAGCCATCGGCACGTTTAATTTACATGCCTCCCTCCTTCCACAATATCGGGGTGCAGCGCCAATTAATTGGGCAATTATAAATGGGGAAGTCGAGACTGGTGTGACCACTTTTTTTCTTCAACATGAAATTGATACCGGTAGTATTATTTTTCAGGAAAAGGAATCTATTCATGAGAATGATACGGTAGGTACTTTATATGAGCGCCTCATGAAAAAAGGAGCCCAACTTGTTTTAAAAACAGTTCGAGCCATTGAAAAGGGTAGTTACCCATCGTTACCACAGCCAACAGTAGTTGAAATTAAACATGCTCCCAAAATTTTTAAAGAAACGTGCGAGATAAACTGGAATCAACCCACTAAAAAGATAATTGATTTTGTTCGTGGACTTAGTCCCTACCCCACAGCGTGGACAAAATTGAATGGGAAGGTTTATAAAGTATTTAAAGTCAGTCAACAGTCGACAGTCGACAGTCAGCAGTCAGCCGGGGACTGTGGACAATTGATCTCTGATAATAAAACATACCTGCACATTAAAACTTTAGATGGTTGGGTAGCTATAGAAGAATTTCAGCCTGAAGGAAAAAAGAGAATGTTAGTCTCAGAATTTTTCCGTGGAAATAAAATTTAAGTAAACCGCAGCTTCAAAAAAAAGCGCAGCAAAAAGTGGTAATTTAGCGTGAACCCATTAACATGATTATCTCCCTTATCGCAGCCCTCGCCAAAAACAGAATAATAGGAAAGAATAATGACTTACCCTGGCACTTGCCGGACGACATGAAGTATTTCATGCAAACCACCAAGGAACATTATGTGATTATGGGTAGAAAGAATTATGAATCTATCCCCGAAAAATTTCGTCCGTTGCCTAACAGAACCAATATTGTTGTTACCCGAAAAAAGGACTTTCAAGCACCCAATTGCATTGTGGTGAATTCTTTACAGGAGGGTTTGACACTCGGGAGTAATGCAAACCAAGAGGAAGTTTTTATCATTGGTGGATCAGAAATCTATAAACTGGGTTTACCGCTAGCTAATAAACTTTACTTAACCGAGATAGATGCTGTGATAGAAGGCGATACCTATTTTCCATCAATAGACTTAAACGAGTGGAAAGAAGTCTCTCGCAACCATCATGAAAAGGATATTCGCCATGCGCATGCCTTTGATTTTGTGATCTATGAAAAGAAGTAATGTTGTGTGTGTGTAACTTAAACTTATAAACCGATGGAAGTTCATAAACGCATTCTCGCTATTCTCTATATCATTTCTGGGTCATTTCAAATTCTGGCGATGATTATACTTTCCTCATTACTATCTATCATGATTCCCTATATTATGAAAGAAGCCGGCCCGGAAGGGCAATGGATTTTCATTTGGATTATACCCTTTATTCGATTTATTGCTGTTGGCATTATTGTTCTGTTTTCCATCCCCGCCATTATTGGAGGCATTGGTTTACTCAATCATAAAAAGTGGGCACTCATTTTGTTGCTTATCTTGGGTTGTTTTAAACTTTTTTCTTTCCCTATTGGCACAGCCATCGGCATTTACACGATTTGGGTATATGCTGATAACCATAAACAGCTCACACAAGCATCATGAGTACTCTTTCAGGAAAAATTATTTGGATCACCGGAGCCTCCTCTGGAATTGGCGAAGCACTCGCTTATGAATTAGTAAACAAAGGCGCTAAACTCATTTTATCTGCACGAAGAAAGGAAGAACTTGAACGGGTAAAAGGAAATTGCCCTGCCGCAGCACAACCCTTCATCCGTGTTCTGCCGTTAGACCTAAGCGAGCCTAGCACATTAAAACTATCTGCTGAAGCGGCTATTCAGCTCTTCGGCCATATTGATATTCTAATTAATAATGGTGGTATCAGTCAGCGTAGCTTAGCTAAGGATACAACCCTTGATGTGGATCGCAGAATTATGGAAGTAGATTATTTTGGATCGGTTGCTCTGACCAAACATATTCTTCCGCACTTTTTAAAAAGAAAGGCTGGTCATTTTGTTACCATTACCAGCGTAATGGGGAAAATCGGTACGCCTTATCGTACGGGATACGCGGCAGCCAAACACGCCTTACACGGCTTCTTCGATTCGTTGCGAGCAGAACTTTGGAAAGACAGTCAAAATATTTTTGTTACGTTAGTTTGTCCGGGTTGGATTAACACGAACTTAAGCATGGTTGCTTTAATGGGAGATGGATCGGAACAAAACAAAAAAGATGACACCCTGCAACAAGGTATGAACCCCGCAGTCTTTGCAAAAAAATTAACCCGTGCCATAGAACAAAAAAAACGAGAGGTTTACATTGGCGGAACGAAAGAAGTTTTAGCCATCTATGTAAAGCGTTTCTTTCCAGGATTGTTTTCGAAAATAGTACGTAATGCCAAAGTAAAGTGAGCTGGTACGAATACCCCCTCATTATACTGGTTGGATTTATTGCTGCCTTTCTTAATACTGTTGGCGGAGGGGGCTCCCTCTTTTCCGTACCGATACTTACGTTTATCGGATTGCCCATTACCATAGCCAATGGTACCAGTCGGGTAGCTATATTTTTTCAAAATATTTTTGCTGTAGGCGGCTTTAAAAGCAAGGGTGTTGAGTTGCCCTGGCCCTATGCACTCTTTCTGGGTGCTGCCTCTTTAGGCGGTGGCATTGTTGGCTCGTTGTTGGCGGCATCCATGTCGGATGATTTGTTCAAAAAAATATTTGCTGGTATCATGATCTTCTCGGTTGGGTTAATTCTTGCCGATCCGTTTAAAACGAAAGGCCATGAAAAACTCTCAGCGCGCGATCAATGGATTGGCGCATTTTGCTTTTTATTTATTGGTGTATACGGTGGGTTTGTTCAGGCAGGTATTGGCTTTTTAGTAATTGGCGTACTTAGTCTGGTGAACAACTTAAGTCTCGTAAAAAGTAATTATGTAAAAGTTTTTGCTGCTATTGTCTATACCGGGGTTTCTGTAATTGTATTCGCCTGGCAAGGCAAAATTGATTGGCGGGTTGCTCTCGTGCTGGCTATTGGTCACTCTTTGGGAGGTTGGTATGCAAGCCGATGGTCAGTTAAAGCAGGCGAAGTTTGGATTAAGCGGGTTCTTATAATTTCGGTAGTCGGTATGGCTATTAAACTCTGGTTCTTTTAGTTGAGTTTTGTAGAAATACCAATGTGCAGAAAACTCGGAAACTGAAATCAACTACTCTGCAGACGCACCCTTTTTACCAAAATGAGTATTAAACAGTGGAAGAACCCTTAAGCCTTTTGGATTCTCTTTTACAATGTTGATCAGCCCAAGCTGAACTCCTTTGATTTTGTATGTATAATTAACTACACCAAAAGCTATTCCCTTCTGACTACCTTTTATGTGATTGAAAGCACTTACTGAAACACCTTTAAAGGTACCTTCTATATCCTCCTCTATTTCACCATCATCATTCGTATTCTTGCTGGTGTAGCCTACCTTCATGTAAGCAGGTGCAAGTATCAACCCTCTCATATTCTGACTGCCGGCTATGGGTGCTATTACCAAAGCACTCACTTTCGGACTACCTACCGCTAAAACCGAAATGGCTATTCCTTTCAATTCTGTTCCTGCACCGACTCCCAATCCACCAAACGTAATCCCGCTCACCGTTTTACCTCCACCCACACCCAACCCACCTATAGTAAGCCCGGCTAAATTTTCGCCTGCACCAACGCCAAGTCCACCAATGGTAATTCCTGAAATACTTTCGCCTGCACCTACACCTAATGTTCCAAAACTAAATCCCTTTAGTTTACTACCCGCTCCAACACCTAAGCCGCCTAAATTAATTCCTGTTATATCACCACCTGAACCAACACCTAATCCACCAACACTTATACCTACCAAATTTCCACCCGAACCAATTCCCAGACCACCGATATTTAATCCCTTCACATCACCACCAGCACCAATACCAAGGCCTCCGAAGTTAATACCCGAAAGATTATTTTTTGCCCCAACACCAAGTAGGCCAACACCTATTCCATTTCTATTTTCGGTACCCATGGCCATAGGCAAACCTATGGAGATACCATTTACAGTACCCGTTTGATCATCTTCGTCTTTGGGCTGCCAAATGGTGACATTAATACCACTGACCTTCTCAACATTTTTATCTCGAAAATTAAAACGCAAACCATTGAACACTGGCAAGTTGCCAAAGCCAATACCCCATTTTTTGGAAGGAACCCCTACCCCTTGAGAAAACGAATTGAAAACAACAGCTAAGAAAAGAACAAGAAATAGAAATTTACGAGGCATGACTCTTTAATCTTTAATGCATCCCCAAGACGTTTTTACAAATTAAAAGGTTGCATTAGCCTCTTGGTTAAAAAGCGTATTTGAAAATATGCACTAAAATTGTAAAGCAAATTTTTCTAACTCGACAATTAGCTGCGATCGTAAAACGCAATTAGTCTTATTATGTATTTACCGGCTCTCGGTGACCCACCCAGGTAAATCGCTTAGTAACATATTCCGGGTTTGTGAATGATGCGTTGCCAGATGGATTACCGCCCGTAACATGAAAATCGGAAAATGCTGCATTCTGATTCATGTAAATGCTTCCCGTAAGGTTGAATGAAACGGGAGTGGCCGCCAATGACATCTCATCAGCAATCTTCTCGCGAACGGTAGCATCTGTCGTGTACGCTCCACAGGAGATAGCTCCGTGCTTCAAGGCCATCTCCTTTGCTAAAGAAATCGATTGGGCTGTACTTTTTGTTTTGATCAATAAGATGATGGGACCAAATAATTCTTTACTAAAGATTTCTTTCTTCGAAGCATCTACTTCCAAAACTATCGGAGTGGCAACGCGTGCATTTTTAAACATGGGATTTTCAAACGTGCGCGATTTAAGCCACACCTTGTCACCCAGTTTTTCAACTTCGGCAATTCGCTCACTCGTCTTTTTATTTTGAATGGCGCCTAATACATAGGGTCCCGCTTTGGGGTTATCAACAAGACTATTGATTTGCCCCACCAGTTTTTCTGCCACCTGATCAAATGAAATGTTTCCTGTCGGTGAATTAATACCTGCTTCGGGGATATAAAAATTTTGAGGAGCCGTGCACATTTGCCCACTATAAAGATTCACAGAGAAAGCAAGGTTTGCAGCCGCCTTATCAATATCAGCAACAGAATCGAGTATCACTGAGTTAACACCTGTTTTTTCAGTGAACACAACTTTGCCAGGTAAGGCTTCCAGATAAGAACCAAAAATTGAATTACCGGTAAAGTCAATCAGCTTCACTTCAGGGTGTTCGGCCAGTTGTTTTGTAATCATGTTATCAAAAGTATCCGGGGCGAGTTGGCAAATATTCGGATCTAAATTATTCTCGCTTAATACTTTTTGAATTTCGGCTACTACAATGGCAATAGGAAGAATAGATCCTGGATGCGGTTTAACGATCACCGGATTTCCAGTCATCAAACTTCCGTAAATACCCGTTACAGAATTCCATGTAGGAAACGTAGAGCAACCAACCACCAACGAAATGCCTTTAGGCACCGCGCGCCATTCTTTGTTCAATTGAATATTGTATTTGCCCATCGGTTTATCCCATAACGCTTTGGCAGGAAATCGTTGGAGCTCTTCGTATCCGGCCGCGATTGCTTCCAATGCTCTGTCTGCGGCATGTGGTCCCGAAGCTTGAAAGGCCATCATAAACCATTGACCTGTGGTATGCATGGTTGCATAGGCAATTTCATAAAACCGGCTGCGCATTCCTTCCAACGATTCCATCAAAATACCAGCACGCACATCTGCGCTTGTCTTTCTCCATTGAGGAAACGCTTTCGATGCATGACTTATTAATGTATCGACAGAAAAGGATGGATAGGTTACCCGCAATGATTCCTGAAAGTAGGGAGATTCCTCTTGTCCAATCCAACCTTCTTCTCCGGTTTGTTTTAGTTCGCTAAATTTTGAACCACGCATGGCCTTAAATTTTGTCAGCCCATCCGCATCTGCCGTTTCGCCATAAATGGCGGGTGAAGGTTGCTCAGGAAATGCCGCATAAAAAGTACGGGCATGCAAAGCCTCCATGGCTTTATTTAAAGTGGCCTTATGTTTTTCGAATAGTGTCATATCAAATTATTTTATTACTTCCTCCTACTGTTGTGCTCCAAACACGCGCTTCAATAATTCAGTCGTTCGTGCAACAGGATCTTGACGGATATCTTTCTCCTCTTTAGCAATCATCGTAAACAAGCCTTGCAAGGCCAGCTCGGTAGCATACTCATTTAAATCCGGATTTACTTTTTGAACTAAGGGAATACTATTGTACCGCGTAACCAAATCTTTATAATATTTCGTAGCGTTTACTTTATCCAACGAGGTTTGAATAACAGGGCCAAATTTTTCTTTGAGTTGCGTGCTGGTGGTTCTTTTTAGATATTGTGTAGCTGCATCTGGCTCACCTTTAAGTATAGACCAGGCATCATCAATCGTCATTTGTTTTATCGCTGCAATAAAAATGGGTTTAGCCTCTTTAGCCGCATCTTCCGCACCTCGGTTTAAGGTCATCACAAACTTATCGATCTCACTACCCAAACCAATTTGCCGGAGCCGATCTTCCACTTTCTTTACATCAGGTGGAAACGGAATTTTTATTTCCGGATTTTTAAAATATCCATCGGTGATTGAAACTAAATCCGAACCCTTCGATATGCCTACAATCAAAGCTTCCTTGAGTCCCTCACCCACTTCATTGGCCGTAAGGGGTTTACCGCCACCAATTGCCTTGTTTGCATCTGAAAGTGCCTGATTGATCTGGGCAGAAGTACAAGCTCCCAAAATAATAGAAATACCTAAAATTATTCTTTTCATTCGCTTAAAGTTGAAGCTAAGGTAGGAAAAAGTATGCGCAGACGAGCATCTAAATTCATACTCACTTATTTGTTATATGAATCTCGAAAGGTATTTTGCCGACCATTTTATTAAAGGGCTGAAATTAAATTTAAAACTGAATTCGTGAAAAAAGTACTTGCCGAACTGATCAGCATTGGGGATGAGATTCTATACGGCCAAATTGTAGATACCAATAGCCAATGGATGAGCGTAGAATTGGACAAGATTGGTATTAAGGTAATTCGCAAAACTACCGTTGGCGATTTGGAAGAAGAAATACTAACCGCACTTGCAGAAGCAGAAAAAAGAGCCGATATAATTCTTATTACCGGAGGTCTGGGACCAACCTCCGATGACCTAACCAAGCCATGCCTGGCAAAATATTTTAATTGTGAATTAAAGATTCATGAGGAGGCATTGGTGGAAGTTACCGAGTTTTTTAAAAGCAGAGGCCGCGAGCTCACAGAACTTAATCGCCTACAGGCGGCCTTACCTACAGCTTGCGAAAAAATTACTAATCCGGTAGGCACTGCCCCGGGGATGTATTTCGACCGGGGCAATAAAGTTTTTATGTCGATGCCTGGGGTACCACACGAAATGAAGAAGATGATGACTGATCATGTGCTTCCCCGGCTTAAAAGTAAATACACATTACCCGTTATTCATCATAAGATTATACGCACCATAGGCCTTGGGGAATCTTTTCTTGCTGAGAAAATTAATGATTGGGAAAAATCATTACCTGACCATATTAAACTTGCTTATCTACCAAGTCTGGGTGAAGTAAAACTTCGGTTAACCGGATTTGGTAACTCCTTGGAAAAATTGCAGAGCGAAACTTCTACCTGGATTGAAAAACTCTATTCCTATATCGGACCGAATATTTATGGATTTGGTGATGAACCCATTGAAGTAGTGATTGGAAAAATGCTGCGCGAAAAGAAACTGACATTAGCTATTGCCGAAAGTTGCACCGGTGGATATTTGTCTCATTTGATTACCAGTGTACCTGGCAGTTCTGATTATTTTCTGGGTGCGATGATCCCATACGACTATCAAATAAAAATGCGTCAGCTTGGTGTAAAACCCGAAACGTTGGAAAAATACGGAGCGGTAAGTGAACCCACTATTATTGAAATGGCCAATATTGTACGCGCTAAATTCAATACGGATATTGGTGTGGCTACCAGCGGTATTGCCGGCCCAGGCGGAGCAACACCCGACAAGCCGGTAGGCACCATTTGGATTGCTTACTCTGACAAACATCACACGGTCACCAAAAAATTACAATTGTCAAAAGATCGCATGATTAACATCCGGACAGCATCCATGGCCGTACTAAACCTTATCAGACAAAGTTTACCGCAATAGGTTTCACGCAGAGGGCACAAAGAAAAAAATAACACAAAGCTCACCAGGATACTTTACGGACTTTACTTGAAAAAAAATCATAAAAAAAGTGCAGACCTTCCGGACTGCACTTTCTACACGAACTCTCGCTCCGTTTATTTTGCCAACAACTGTGCATGTGCTGCCGCGAGTCGGGCAACAGGCACACGAGGGCCAGAACAAGAAACATAGTTCAACCCAATCTCATGGCAGAACATAATTGATTCGGGATGACCGCCATGCTCACCACAAATACCAACCTTCAGGTCTTTGTTGTTCTCGCGTCCATCCTCAACGGCCATCCGCATAAGCTTACCCATGGCTTTGCGATCCAACACTTCAAATGGATTGTCTTTCAACAGCGCTTTTGAAATGTAGAATGGCAAGAACTTATTCTCTGCGTCTTCGCGCGAGAAGGAGAAGGTAGCCTGCGTTAAGTCGTTGGTTCCAAAGGAGAAGAACTCGGCAACATTCGCTAGCTCCTCTGCTTGCAAGCAAGCGCGAACCACTTCTATCATGGTACCAAACTTAAATTGAAGTTTAATTTTGTTTGCCGATTCAAGTTTGGCTTTTATTTCATCAACAAAAACTTTCACGTGCTCTAATTCTTCGGCTGTACAAACCTGCGGCACCATAATCTCTGGTCGCACATCTATGTTGGCCAACTGGCACTCGGCAGTCGCTTCCAAGATGGCTTGAATCTGCATCTTATAAATTTCAGGGAAGGTCAATCCTAAGCGAACACCTCTATGGCCTAGCATGGGATTCACTTCATGTAGCTCGCGAACTTTTTTAAGCATCTGTCCCTTCTTCTCAATAGCCTTCTCAACCAATTCCACACCTGCCATTGTAAAAGGTTCTGCTGAACGCTCAGCCATTTTTAAATCTGCATTGAGCAAACGTAAACTGCTGAACAAATCAGTAACACCAGTTACTGTGCCTTTCAGTTTTTGCAAATGCTCTACTTCATCTCTTAGCACATCTTCGGTAGGAAGAAATTCGTGAATAGGAGGATCTAATAAGCGAACCGTTACAGGCTTGCCCTTCATGGCAGTAAATATTTCTTTAAAGTCTTTCCGTTGAATATCCTTCAATCGATTCAGAGCAGATTCTCTCTCGGCATCGGTAGCCGCCAGAATCATTTCCACCACAATAGGAAGCCGATCTACATCATTAAACATTCTCTCTGTGCGGCATAAGCCAATGCCCATTGCACCAAATGTTAGTGCTTTATCGGCAGCGCCTGGGGTATCCGCATTTGCATACACTTTCAGTTTGGCTACTTCATCAGCCCAACTCAATAACTTTTTAAGTTCATCTGAAAACGTAGGCTCTACAGTTGGAATTACACCCTTATAAACAAATCCGGTTCCACCATCAATGGTAATATAATCGCCTTCATGTAATATCTTGTCTCCAATCTCAGCCTGGCGAAGTTTTACATCTACTTTTATTCCTTCGGCCCCAGCCACACACGGCTTACCCATGCCCCTGGCAACTACAGCCGCATGTGAAGTTTTTCCCCCACGACTGGTAAGAATACCTTGCGCGGCAAAAAATCCATGAATGTCTTCGGGTTTAGTTTCTTCACGAACTAAAATTACCTTTTCACCCGCCCTTCCCAACAGTTCTGCGCGATCGGCATCAAACACTACATGACCCGATGCTGCACCTGGTGAGGCAGGGAGACCTTGAGCGATCGGTTCCACCTTATGTGATGAGTCTAATCTGGGATGAAGCAATTGTTCAAGAATATCAGGTTTGATACGCAACAAGGCTTGCTCTTTCGTAATTAACTTTTCGGCTACCATTTCCACGGAAGTGCGAACCATGGCAACGGTATTCATTTTTCCGTTACGGGTTTGCAAGCAATACAATACTCCTTTTTCAATAGTGTATTCAAAGTCCTGAACTTCTTTGTAATGAGTTTCTAGTTTGCTTCTTAGTTCCTCCAGTTGTTTATAAAGTTTGGGCATTTCGTTGGCCAGTTCAGCAACCGGTTTGGGGGTACGTATACCTGCCACAACATCTTCGCCTTGTGCGTTGGTCAGGTATTCTCCAAACATTACGTTTTCGCCTGTGCCGGGGTCGCGTGTAAAACCAACACCGGTAGCGCAATCATTACCCATATTACCAAACACCATGGTTACTACGTTAACCGCTGTACCATTTGCCATGGCCGGTGTAATCTTAAACTCCCTGCGGTAGTCAATAGCCCGCTTGCCCATCCATGAATTGAATACGGCTTTGATAGCAATTTCAAGTTGTTCATAGACGTCTTCCGGAAACGGTTTTCCCGTATGTTCATGGACAACTTTTAAAAAGCGATCACTGATCTCAATAAGATTTTCGGTGCCCAAACCCACATCCACTAACACACCCGCTTTCTTTTTTATTTCTTCAAAATGTTTATCAAATTTTTCATCGGGCACACCTAATGCAACTTTTCCAAACAATTGAATAAATCTGAGATACGCATCATAGCCAAATCGCTCGTTATTGGTTTGTTTGATAAGTCCCTTCAAAGTTTTTGAATTTAAGCCAAGGTTAAGAATGGTGTCCATCATACCTGGCATAGACATAGCAGAGCCAGAACGCACCGATACAAGTAATGGGCTTTCCGCGTTACCAAATATTTTGCCTGTAGCTTTTTCAAGCTCATTCATATTTAGTTTTACCTGCTCCATTACTCCTGTCGGTAATTTTCTTTCTGGATCAGCGAGGTAGGTGAGGCAGGTTTCTGTGGTAACTACAAATCCAGATGGCACGTTAAGGCCAATCTGTGTCATTTCACATAGATTGGCTCCTTTGCCGCCCAGCAGGTATTTATTCTTGCCGGCACCATCGTGAAACGAATAAACATATTTGGAAGATTTGGTATCTTTTGATTTGGTTGGTTTTTCTAGCATTTCCGCGTTCATGGCTTCTTTGATTTAGTGTTCACGAAGTTGCCATCTTTACCTAGTTTAAAGAATGACATCTATCAGGAAATAGGCAGATTGAAATCAGTCATATTTTTTTTACTTATGAGAGATTTCTTGAAGATTAAAATGTTCGAAATATTATTTCAAAATGGCGGGATTTCACAGATAGAATTGGGCTCAAACACATCAAATGCAGAATGATGGGGTCACTATTCGATTCATGCCAAAAATGTTAACTTGCGACACTAAAACAAACGATTGAATCATGGCACTGGTAGAATTGATTATGCCTAAAATGGGTGAAAGCATCATGGAAGCAACCATACTTTCGTGGTTAAAAAAACCAGGCGATAAAATCGAACAAGATGAATCGGTGCTGGAAGTTGCCACCGATAAAGTGGATACGGAAGTACCTACAACCCATGGCGGGATATTAAAAGAGATTTTGGCTCAGAAAGGTGAAGTTGTTAAAGTAGGAAAAGCAATTGCTATCATATCTACGGATGGCGAGGATAATATAGCCCCATCTAAAGAAAAGGAAGAAGTAAAACCTAAAGCCGCTACAAAGACGCAAGATGAACCAATCCATAGTTCAAATGGATCGGGCGCTAAACCAGCGGACTTTAAATCAGCAACTCGGTTTTATTCGCCTCTAGTTAAAAATATTGCGAAAGAGGAAAATATTGCTGTTGCCGAATTAGAAACCATTGGGGGCACCGGAGCCGAAGGAAGGGTAACCAAAAAAGATCTGCTGTCCTATTTACAAACCCGCAAATCAGGGCAGGCTGTTCAACCGAGAACATCTGGCATGTCTGCTCCTTTAGTACCCGCATCAATAAGTGCTGGTGACGAAATCATTCAAATGGACCGGATGCGCAAAATGATTGCTGAGCGCATGGTTGATTCTAAGCGCACAGCACCGCATGTTACTTCTTTTGTAGAAGCCGATGTAACGGATGTTGTGTTCTGGCGCAACAAAATGAAGGGTGAATTTCAAAAACGCGAAGGAGATTCGCTCACCTTCACGCCTATCTTTATTGAAGCCCTCATTCTTGCTATTAAAGATTTCCCGATGATCAACATTCAGGTAGACGGTGATCGGATTATCAAAAAGAAAGATATTAATATCGGTTTGGCGGTGGCCTTACCGAGCGGTAATCTCATTGTACCGGTAATAAAAAATGCCGACCAATATAATATTACGGGTCTTGCCAAAGCTGTAAATGATTTAGCGAAGCGCGCCCGCGAAAATAAACTGAAGCCCGATGAACTTACGGGCGGAACATTTACAATTTCTAATGTGGGTTCTTTTGGAAACGTAATGGGCACTCCCATTATCGTGCAACCACAAGTGGGTATTATTGCAGTAGGTGCCATTCAGAAAAAACCGGCCGTAATAGAAACTCCTTACGGAGATGCTATCGCCATACGCCATAAAATATTCTTGTCACACTCTTATGATCACCGAGTGGTCGATGGATCGTTGGGAGGAAGCGTGGTTAGGCGTGTAGCCGACTACTTAGAGAAGTTCGATGTAACCCGGTCTATTTAATTTGAAGGCAGCCCGTTGTTATTGGAGAACCATCGCCAAGGTTGATAGAGTAGAAATAAGTTCCTGCGGGCACTTTACTTCCGCCCGACTTTGCTTCTCCATTAAATCGCTTATCGACTATTGAATTATTGTAGCCTTCTATCTCAAAGACTTTATCGCCCCAGCGATTTACAATTGCCACTTTATTATTGGGGTACAACTCAATATTTTTAATTCTCAGAAAATCATTCTTTCCATCGTTACT
>JAGPBO010000288.1 GCA_018063305.1 Cyclobacteriaceae bacterium | reverse complement strand
GGTTGTTTATCTGAAGTACACGCATCCAATACACTCGTTTTTCACAATTATAAATGTCACCATCATTAACTTCCGGTAGCGGGAGGTAAACACAGTTTGTTAGGTAACGACCAGGTAAAAGTTTTCAAGGGGATTTCCTCCATTTGATTATTCCCTTCTATAATGGTATAGAATTGATTGGGTTTAACGTTTTTGAAAACCTGCACGGCTTGGCTTCCGTGCCAATGAATTTCAATTTCATCAATAAGAGTCGCTTGACCAATGCCAATTTCCCTACGCAACGGAGAAGCCCCAAAGCTCCCACCCGAATTAACGTCCCGGTAAACGCTTCTTGATACTCCATTTTCCTTGAATGTTATTTTTACTTCTGTGCCAATCGCACTCTTATTTGATTTCGTGCCTTGCAGCTTAAGACATACCCAGTTGTTAGTGTTCTGTTCAGGATTAAGAAAAAATGAATTTTGATAGGCGTCACCGGAATAGATTCCGCCCATTTCTATATAGATATCTTCATCGCCATCATTGTCCAGATCAGCAAATGAAACTCCGTGTCCTTTTTGAAGATGCCCTACACGTGCAGAGTTTGTAACATCTACGAATTTTTTTCCACCTATATTCTTAAACATTTTATTGGGTATCAGTGATTTCAGGTCTGGATTACCGGTACCTAAATACATATCGAGGTACCCATCATTGTCGATGTCGCCAAAATTGGATCCCATGGCAAATACATTTTGATTCAATCCGATCGAGTCAGCCACATTAGTAAATGTGCCATCGTGATTGTTCCTATAGAGCAGCATTTTCTCCTTACTACCGGCTGGAATATGTAATAATTCAGAGGCCAAATAAACTCCCAGCGATCCTTCATAGGTATAATCACAGGTAAAGATGTCCAGCCATCCATCATTATCGTAATCCCAAAACCAGGTGGGGAAGGTGTTCCCGGTTTGACTATCAAGCCCTGCCTTTGCCGATACATCGGTGAATAAAATTTGATTCTCTGATTGACTACTATTTTTAAGGAGTATTCTTTTCCCACTAATGGTAGAAATAAAGATGTCTTTCCATCCGTCATGATCATAATCGCCAGAAGTTACTCCTTTAACATAGCTAAATATTTCACAACCCGCTTGCTTAGCGATTTCGCGGAAAGTGCCGTCATGATTATTAATGTAGAGTTCACAAGAATGATAGATATTATTCCCTCCAGCAATCGTTTCATTACCAATAAAAAGATCAAGCCAACCATCGTTGTTGAAATCATTCCAGGTAGCCGTTTGGGTGGGATGATAAGAGAGGAGACCGCTTTCTAGAGTTGCATCAGTGAAGGTTCCGTCTCCGTTGTTTTTTAATAATGAGTTAGGCTCTTTTCCATATTCTCTTTTCCATGCACCACGCAGAACTAAGACATCCGCATAACCGTCATTATTATAATCAGCCTGCATGATATTAAGCCCTCCGGTTATTCCGGCTAGCCCAATTTTATCCGATAGATCGGTGAACGTTCCATCGCCATTATTTTTAAAATAGTGCAGTGCTTCTTCCGTGCCCCAACCGGATGTCATGATGTCCAGATAGCCATCGTTATCAAAATCTTCTACAATACTTCCGCCCGACATATTATTAACTTCTAATCGTGAATCAGCAGCAATGTCTTCGAAGGGCTTTACCTTATAGGTGGTATCACCTTCTATACCGGGAATTAAAAACTGCGCAGGCACTCCTTTCGGATATTCTCCCAAGGTCATATAAGCCATATTGAGAAGCCATCTCGATTCGAGATCGCTTGGATTTTTAGTCAATAGTTTCTCATAGATAGCGATTGCATTTTTTGACCCGGTTGCATCGGTGTGAATTCCCAAACCTCTTATTGGCAAGATGCATGATTCGGATGCATGATTGGAAACACAGTTGGCCCGTTCACCTTGTCGCAAATAAGCCAAGGCTAAGTCTTTCCATACGGGTACGCGTACATAACTTTTTTCATCGCCAGTAAGCAGTTCATCAAATTGTTGAATGGCCTCATCTTCTTTTCCTACTGCAATCAGGAACTTAGCTCTCGTGTATTTGTAATACATTAACTCTTGAGTATTTTGCTCTACGTTTACAATGGAATCGAGGAAATGTAAACCTGCTTCGGGGTAAAGGGGGTTATCAACTACTTTTGATTCGTCATGTACTTTCTTTAGGATCTGAACCATTTGCTCTTGACCGGAAGGCTTATGCTGGCAGGCGACCATTTCGAGAATGATCAAAAAGGAAATTATTGTGTTAACTGTTTTCTGGAGCATAATCGCAATAGTTAGGAAGACTACAATCCTAGTTTGTACTCAAATATAATTTATTCTCTTCGATTCAATTTGTCAAAAAGATGAGCCTTGAGCGGGAAATGGTCCCGATAGCTATCGGGAGAGCTACTCCCGCTTTTATTGATTCAGAATCTTTGTCCTTAAACTTAATACTCTACTGATAAAACAACTACGATTGAATAGAATGTTTTTGTTCTGCTTTCAATCGCTCATCCTTTCAATGCATCCAGCCTTTGTAAGAGTGGCGGATGAGAATAATGAAAAAATACATAGATAGGATGCGGATACAGGTTGCTGAGGGAATCTACAGAAAGCCTTTTTAATGCATTCGACAAAGCATGGCCATCAAAGGTTTCTTTGGCGTAGGCATCGGCCTCAAATTCATTTTTGCGACTTAGCATACTCATCAACAATCCGGTTACGCCCGAGATGGGGGAGAAGAGAATTCCAAACGCAATTAGATTTAAATGAATCGCTTGTACACGGCCACCCAAGGCAAGCGAAAGGTCCGCATTGAAAATCATTTTAGATAGGATGAACAGAATGAAGAAAACTTGTGCCATGGAAATCAGGTAACTCCAAACGATGTGCTTCTTTTTAAAGTGACCTACTTCATGCGCCAGCACGGCAACTAATTCTTCTTGTGTATGATTATTGATTAGCGTATCAAAGAGTACAATCTTTTTCTTTTTACCAATACCCGAAAAGAACGCGTTCGCTTTCGCGGATCGTTTGGAGCCATCCATCACATAAATATTTTCTAATGGGAAGTTTACTTTCTTCGAGAAAGTTTCGATCGCTGATTTTAATTCCCCATCACCCAAAGGAGTAAGTTTATTAAAGAGGGGTAAGATTAAAGATGTGTAGAACATATTAACGAACAAAATAAAAGAGGCAGCCAGCAGCCCGAACCAGATCCAAAAATCGGGACCCAGCGTATTGACGAGATAAATCAAAATAGAAAGTAAGGCCCCACCAATAACGGCACCAAGCGCGTATCCTTTGAGTTTATCCAGGATGAACGTCTTGGTGGTTGTTTTATTAAATCCAAACTTTTCTTCAATCACAAAAGTGCTGTACCACTGAAACGGGATAGTTAGTAGATCCGATACGATCATGAGCACACCAAAGAAAACGAGGGCGAGTATTATTTCATTAGGAATGATGGGTCGCAATTGCGAGTCCAACCACCCAAATCCACCAAATAGTAACATGCTAAACGACAAAGCAAAACTAAAAGCAGAAGTCAGAAATGAGAATTGAGTTTGTGCTTTCTGGTACTCCAGTGATTTTTGATATTTCCCGCTATCATAAAATGACTCAATGTCAGCAGGAATGTCTTTGCGCTGTGCCTTTAGGTTTATATAATCGAGCAGTTGATCGAAAAAATAACTAAGGGCTGAGATTCCTAGAATAAGAATTAGAATAGATTCTGGCTTCATGTATAATTAATTCAGTAACATTTCAATCGCTTGCTTAGTTTTAGCAAAACCGAAGCGATTTACGATTTGATTGAAGGTTGAGCTAATGTTGGCGTTCATGAGGTTGCCCATGCTGCCCTCGTGCGTGTGGTTCACTTTCGTGGAATAGTAAAACTTTCCTTTTTCAATAGCTAGTCCGATATTTTTATAGGCATCACGAAAAGGCACACCGGTTAACACTAATTTATTTACTTCCTCTACACTAAATAGAAATTTATACTTCTCATCTTCCAGAATATTTTTCTTCACGTCAATAGCGGAGATCATGAGGTGGGTCATGGCCAAGCAGCCTTTTAAAGTTGTTATGGCTGGAAATAA
>JAGPBO010000287.1 GCA_018063305.1 Cyclobacteriaceae bacterium | reverse complement strand
GATGATGGTTCGAGTGTTGGACTAGGCGCTCAAATTGGTGGCCGGTATTACTTCAATGATCGCTTTGGACTTAACCTTGAATTTGGGGGAGCGAATACCTTCTCGGGAGGTAAATTTGGAGTGACAATCAAATTATAATCTGAGGGCATTCCATCTTTTTCAATTTTAATTTTACAAATCAACTTTTATCTGGTGACCTGAGTTCAATTGTTTTTTGGCTGAACGTATTTAAAGTGCTGAGAAGCAGGAAGAAGAGAATGAGATTAGATTTCAAGTTTCTAGTTTAATAATTCAATTAGGATTTGGAGTATGATAAAACTTTGGAATCATTTACTTATCAAAAATATTCCAATACTTTTTTTTCTTTAAGCTAAGACCGTAATTGCACGAAATATTTTATGCGTCAATATCTCGATCTACTAAGTAATATTCTTGAACAAGGTGCAAGTAAGACAGATCGAACAGGAACAGGAACTCTTTCTGTCTTTGGCCGCCAACTCAGATTTGATTTATCGGAAGGGTTTCCGTTGGTGACTACCAAAAAGCTTCATCTGCGGTCCATCATTTACGAACTGCTATGGTTTTTAAAGGGAGACACCAATATCAAGTACTTAAATGATAACAAAGTTTCTATTTGGGATGAATGGGCCGATGAAAATGGAGACCTCGGTCCCGTGTATGGAAGTCAGTGGCGCAGTTGGCCCGCACCCGATGGTCGAAAGATAGATCAGATCGCACAGGTTCTTGAGCAGATAAAAAGCAAGCCAGATTCGCGAAGGCACATGGTGTCTGCGTGGAATCCTGCAGAAGTGGATAAGATGGCTTTGCCGCCCTGTCATGCGTTGTTTCAATTTTATGTAGCTGATGGAAAGCTATCCTGTCAACTTTATCAACGCAGTGCCGATTATTTTTTAGGGGTGCCGTTTAACATTGCCAGTTATGCCCTGCTTACGTATATGGTAGCACAACAATGCAACCTGAAACCCGGTGAGTTTATCTGGACCGGTGGCGATGTGCATTTGTACTCCAACCATCTGGAGCAGGCAAATCTTCAACTGGCGCGGGTGCCATTTCCTTTGCCGCAACTTTTGATTAAACGCAAACCTATTTCTTTATTTGATTATGAGTTTGAGGATTTTGAAATTGTTAACTACCAGGCCCATCCGGGCATAAAAGCACCTATAGCCGTTTAATCTTTTCAACCTAATCTAAAATATCAAATGAGTTTTATCGAAACCGCGATCGACCAGGATCAAACGGAAGTTGCAGAAATAAGAATAGATCCAATCACCAATCACCGATCACTTTTTTCAAAGAAACCCTTTAGAGGCAACGAGGTGATAATTAAATTTTTGGCTAAGAATGTGTTAACTACGCCTACCTATTTGACCGTACAAATTAGCGAATCGGTACATATAGAGCTTTTTCCCGAATGCCTGGGTTGCACGAACCATAGCTGTGAGCCAAATTGTTTTTTCGACACTACCCGAATGGAGTTCATTTCACTTAGGGCTATTGGAGCAGGAGAAGAACTAACATTTTTTTATCCTTCAGCTGAGTGGGATATGGATCAGGCTTTTGAATGTAATTGTGGTAGCGATCTTTGCCTGGGAATAATAAAGGGTGCGCGATACCTATCCGATGATCGATTAAAGCAGTACCGATTCACTGACTTTATACATCAAAAACTACAGTCGATTAAATTCTGAGAATAAGCCAGGTTTGCCACTTAACAGGGCGCAAGCCCACCACACCTAATTCCTTTTTTCAAGTTTGCCGAATTTATGTATTTAGCAACAAATCAACTTTGATGAAATTTGCGCTCTTGTCTTTGATTATGACCTGTCTGGTTCTTACTAGTCAAAGTCAGACAGCGCGTCCATCCTTTTATATAAAACGCACAACAACACCTATTAAAATTGATGGTATCCCTGATGAAGATGCATGGTTACAGGCGGAAATAGTTGATGAATTGATTCAACAATTTCCGAACGACACTTCGCGCTCAAAAGTGAAAACAGAATTTAGGGCCACCTACGATGATGCGTTTGTTTACTTCAGTGCTATCGCATACGACAATACAAAAGGCGGCTATGTCATTTCATCCCTGCGCAGAGATTTTCGCGGCCCAGGGTTAGATGGGGTTTCAGTTATCATTGATCCTTTTCAGGATGTAACCAATGGTTTTTTCTTTGGACTTAATCCGGTTGGCGTACAACGAGAAGGACTGATTTCCAATGGGTATTTAAGTTCCACTGACCTAGATCTATCGTGGGATAATAAGTGGTATTCGGAAACAAAAATTCACGATGGTTATTGGACAGCTGAATTTGCGATCCCCTATAAAACTCTGCGCTTTAAGCCGGGCAATACGCGTTGGAATGTAAAGATGTATCGACAGGATAGTAAAGAAAACGAACGGGCTATCTGGCCGTTTACACCACGCTTCTTCGAACCGGGCAATCTAAACTATTCGGGTGAAATGATTTGGGAAGAGCCACTCGTAAAACCCGGTCCAAATGTCTCGCTTATACCCTACACCGCGGCAAAGGTGTCGCAAGACTTTCAAAACGATCAGGCGCGTGAAGGAAGCATTAATTTTGGTGGTGATGCCAAAATAGCCATTACGCCTTCATTGAATCTCGATCTTACCGTTAACCCTGATTTCTCACAAGTAGAAGTAGATCGTCAGGTTACTAACCTCGATCGCTTTGAACTTTTCTTTCCAGAACGGAGACAATTCTTTTTAGAGAATGCCGATTTGTTTTCTTCCTATGGCCATCCTTATGCCCGTCCTTTTTTCTCCAGAAGGCTAGGTATTTCCCGTGATAAGAATACGGGGCTAAATGTTCAGAATAAAATTTATGCTGGCCTGCGCCTAAGTGGAAACCTTAACAAACTTTGGCGTATCGGATTTCTGAATATGCAGACAGCTGCCATTGAAGAGTCAGCCGTTCCTTCCTTTAATAATACAGTTGGCACCTTACAGCGCAGAGTGGGAACTAACTCGAACATTCGCGCCATTTTTGTAAACCAGCAACAATTTAAAACAGATTCAACCGAATTTAAGTTAGGGGGCTATAACTATAACCGCGTGGCAGGACTCGATTATAATTATAGTTTTTTGAATAATAAATGGACAGGGAATGTATTTTTTCACAAGCAATTTACAGAAGCAAGCCCTGCTAATGAACTAGCCTATGGATATAGTATTATGTACAGTACCCGAAAACTTAATTTGAATTGGTATCAGCAAGGTATTGGCAGTGGCTATAACCCTGCTATTGGATATGTGCCACGCAATGGGTATAAGAGAATTTCTCCATCAGGGGCTTACTATTTTTACCCGCGGTCGGCCGTGGTAAACTCGCATGGACCTACAACTGATATTGTTGTTATTTGGGATGATAAATATGGATACACCGATCACGAGTACACCTTTGGCTGGGCAACAACTTTTCAAAGCCAGGCGCTATTGAAATTAGACTATAAAAACATCTATACCTTTTTGTTTAATGATTTTGATCCCACCAACTCCCCTAAAGAGGATAATGCGGTAAAGCTTCCGGCACTAACTGAATATACCTACGGATTAGTTTCGGCTAATTATGTTTCAGATCCTCGTAAGAGAGTGACCTATGAAGTAACCGCCATTGCGGGTCAGTATTTCAATGGCAACCGCCAGGCAATTACAGGAGTTTTCAATTATCGTTTTCAACCCTATGGAGTATTCTCCATGGATCTGAGTTATAATCGAATCCGGTTACCGGAACCTTATACAAGTTCAAATATTTATTTGGTTGGTCCTCGCATAGATCTTACGCTTACCCGTTCCGTATTCTTTACTACCTACTTTCAATACAACAGCCAGTATGATAATGTGAACATCAACTCACGGTTTCAATGGCGGTTTAAGCCTGTGTCGGACTTGTTCATTGTTTATACTGATAATTATTTTTATGCGTTCGAAAATACCAGCAACTATTCAAACTTTACCCCTAAGAACAGAGCATTCGTAATAAAACTTACCTATTGGTTTAATGCTTAAAAATTCTGAGACCAGACAACAAATGCTGAATATTTAGGCTCTGATTCATTTAAATCAGCTAATTTTGCCGCTTATT
>JAGPBO010000079.1 GCA_018063305.1 Cyclobacteriaceae bacterium | reverse complement strand
GCGGAGATCCTTCTCCGGTAACTGCTTATGGAGTTTATCTGGGCATGAAAGCCGGAGCTAAAAAGGCTTTTGGATCGGATAGTTTATCCGGTAAAAAAATTGGTGTACAAGGTGTTGGTCAGGTAGGGAGCCACCTGGTTGAGTTATTGGTGAAAGAAAAGGCGATTGTATCAATCACAGATATTTCACAGGAGAAACTGGCGATAGTTTCTGCTGCGCATGGAGCTAAGTCAGTGTCCCAAGATGCATTTTACGATTTGGACATGGATATTTATGCGCCTTGTGCTTTGGGAGCTACCTTAAATGATGAAACTATTCCACGTCTAAAATGTGCTTTGGTAGCCGGAGCGGCCAACAATCAATTGAAAGAAGAAATAAAACACGGCTATATGCTTATGGATAGGAGCATAACGTACGCACCCGATTTTCTTATAAATGCAGGCGGACTTATCAACGTTTATAATGAGTATTTGGGTAATTACAACAGACAGCGCGCCCATCAACAGGCTGAAAAAATTTATGATACCTGCTCATCTATTTTTGCAAGAGCCGATGAAGAAAAAATCACTAGTCAGGAAGCGGCAATTAAACTTTCTGAAAAGAGAATTGCTGATATCGGCAAAGTAAGAATACCCAGGTAAGCCAGTGATGTACAGCAAGCCATGGATCGGTGCAGTTAATTCACCGCTCTGTGGCTTTTATCTTTAGTGAGGCTTCTGTAATTTTACGGTTCCAAAAACGTTCTTTACTCATGCTCAACAGACGCACACTCCGCATCAAAATCATGCAAAGCCTTTTTGCCTTTGATCAATGCCGGGAAGCTAATCATTTGCTTGCCCTTGATTTAATAGAAGAGCGTTTCCAGCCCGATTTAAATTCAATGGAAGTTCAGAATAAAGAATTATTGCGCGATCAGAAAAAGATCGCCATTGAATTATTTGGGAAAAGATATAAGGGTAAAGAAACGCTTGAAAGCCCCGATGCTAAAATTGAAAAATCGGCCGTTGATGCCCTCGAACTGTACGCCAAACAAGTTAAGAAGGACCAATCATACTTATCAAAAAACATTATTCTCGAAACGGAGAAACTATCCGATCTATATCATAGCGTTTTAAGTTTGATTTTGGAATTTTCCGAACTGGCCACACAGGAAAAGAAAACCAACCATTCGAATTTTGTAAATCACCCTTTGGTTAAGTCGATTCGCTCCAACCCTGAACTAACCGCCCAGGTTTTAAAGAAAGATAGTGGCTGGCACAATCAAAAGAATCTGGTAAGAGGCTGGTTTCGTGAGGTGATAAAGGAAGATTCACTCTACAAAGACTTTATTGCTGCAAACAATCCGGATGAGGAAAGCCAAAAACAGATAATCAAACACCTGGTACGAAAGCTGATTTTAGGAGCAGGCCCCATCAATGATTATTTTGAAGATCTCGACATTCGTTGGTCTGAAGATAGAGACATTGTTAAAAGCCTAACAGATAAAACAATTAAATCATTTGCTGATAATAACATCACGCTACAGAAGTTATCCTTAGACTGGGAAGACGATAAAGATTTTGTTAACAAACTTTTTGAAAGCACGATAAATCTGGATGCGAAATACAAGCAACTCATTGCACAAAACACAAAAAATTGGGAAGTAGAACGATTGCCATTAACGGATCGGATCATTCTTGAGATGGCGCTTGCCGAAATGATTCACTTTCCGAACATCCCCGTTAAAGTGACGATCAATGAATATATCGAATTATCAAAGGAATATAGTACGCCCAAAAGCCGTCAGTTCATTAATGGTATTCTGGATGTTCTGGCAAAGACGATGAAAGAATCCGGGGCAATTAAAAAAAGCGGTCGTGGTCTTATTGATAATAAGTAAACCGAGGTTAACATACACGATTATGAATCAAGGATCTATCTTGAAAAACGGCCTTAAAATCGTATCTTTGAATCCCTAAAATTTTGAACTATGGGTAAAAAAAGTAGTAATGCATTAATGGCTTTTATTGCCGGGGCTGCAGCAGGAGCAATTTTGGGAGTTTTATATGCTCCTGATAAAGGTACCAATACCCGCGAGAAGCTTTCTTTTCAATTAGATAAATACAAAAAGACCCTCGAAGATTTCTTGGCTGACATAGTATCGGGTAAAGAGACTCCGCTTACCACGGAAGCCAAATCACAAGGTCAAAAAGTAGTTTCTGAAGCAAAAGACAAAGCGCAGCGCCTGTTAGATGATGTGGATGAGTTGTTGGATCAAATTCGGGGGACTAAGGACAGTTAATGAATTGTTAACAGTCGACCTTAATTTGGATAAATGGAGAGGTCAGCTCTAATTTTGTAGAACTATAAAAAAAATCAAACCTGGAGAAACTATGAAAAGTACATTCAAATTGTTGACAGCGCTTACGTTGGTGATTGTGATGGTGAGTTGCAACGACCGTGCGGCTGAGAAGAGAATTGCAGAATTGGAAAGCCGTCTGGCTCAAATAGAAGGGAACAAAGGTACCGTTACAACGGCTACTCCCGATATGGCTACTCCTGCTGCCGAAGTAAAGCCAGAAGGGCCATTGCCAGTAGCTCAATTTGAGCGTGTAGAACATGATTTCGGTACTGTTACTGAAGGTAAAAAAGTTTCCTATACCTATAAATTAACTAATTCAGGAGAAGCTCCATTAATCATTCAAAGCGCTCAACCTTCTTGTGGATGTACGGTGCCAACTTTCTCGCAAGAACCAATTCCTGTGGGTGGTACTGGCTTTGTAACAGCCGAATTTGATACCAGCGGCAAGCCAGGAATTAATAACAAGACGATTACAGTTACTTCGAACACCTGGCCAAAAGTTACCACCCTTCGCTTTAAGGCAATGGTAACTCCATCGGCCGATGCAGGCGCTAACGGACCAAAGAAATAAGATCATTATAAATAACACTAAGCATCCCAAGCCTTAGCTGGTTTGGGATGTTTCTTTTAATAGATAACTTTGCAGCCCAAAATTTTATTTATGATTTACTCAATTTTATTGCAGGCACAGCCTGGTGGTGGAATGACAACCCAATTGCTTTTTATGGGTGCCATTATTGCCGTATTTTATTTTTTTATGATTCGGCCACAACAAAAGAAGGCAAAGGATCAAAAGAAATTTGTTGAAGAAATTAAAAAAGGTGATTACGCGGTGACCATCGGGGGTATGCATGGTCGCATTGCCGAAATAGAGGATGACACAATTATTCTTGAGGTAGAGCGAGGCGGAAGAATTAAGTTTTCGAAGTCATCCATCTCCATGGAGTCAACAAAAGCATTGGCAGGGAAAAAGCAGGCAGCTGTTTAGTATTTAATTTTACTAGTATCTCCTTAGGGGCTTAATCCGTTGTGACTATGAACTTCCTTAGGGCTTTTATAAATCTGTTTCGATTTGACCGGGCTAACTGGCGGGCGGTTGCGTTGTGTATTCTGGCTGCCAGTATTTTCTGGGTGTTTAATGCCTTTAACAAAAGCTACGCAACCAACATCAGGTTTCCTCTTCAATTCGAGTACAATCAGGAAAGGTTTGTTGCTGTAAGTAGTTTGCCGAAGGAAATCACCATCAATGTAAGCGGCTACGGATGGGATTTGTTTCAGCGGAGTATTGGCATCCGACTTCCTACACTTGAAATTCCCCTTGATAAACCTACAGAAGTTAAGAAGATTGTTGGAAGCACTTTACCCCCGCTTTTTAGTAATCAGCTGGGAGGACTTACCATTAATTTTGTGTTGAATGATACACTCAGGATTCAAATTGATGAAAAAGATTCACACAAATTCAAGATAACGCCAGACCTGAGTCTTGTGTCTTTCAAAGAGGGTTATGCGCGAAATAGTCCGGTTGTAATTCTTCCCGATTCAGTAACTATAGAGGGGCCCAAGAGCTTATTGCATCAGCTACCCGGTTCTATTGTTGTGCTATTATCCGAGGTAAGCCTTAATAAATCTTTTCGAGAGGACATTGAGATAAAAATTCCAGGGAGCGAATCATTAAGTAGAAACCCACCTGTGGTTTCTGTGATGTTTGATGTGGGAGCTGTTGAAATTATTGAAAGGAAAATCGGGGTTACACTTACGAACACACCCGTTTCTGTAAAGGCAAGCTTTTTAGACAGTGTAAAGGTTAGAGTGCGTATACCGAAAGATCAGCTAGAGAACTTTGAAAATGATTTAAGTAACATAAATGCCCTGCTTGATTTGAAACTTAAATCTAAGGGGGCGTACAAAGTTTACCCCACGATAGTTGGGTTGCCAAACTATGCTGAATTGATTTCTATCGATTCACTTTTAGTCACGTTCTGATTTAATTAAAACATTAGCCTTAAATGCGTAAGTCATTACAAATAGGAATTACCGGAGGCATTGGAGCTGGGAAAAGCCTCGTTTGTAAAATTTTTGGAATACTGGGTGTGCCTGCATACGATGCCGATAGCCGAGCGAAAGTTTTAATGACCACTGACGGAATACTGATCGAGCAAATCAAAAAAGAATTCGGATCATTGTCTTATAATACTACGGGTGAGCTTAATCGGGTGTTCTTAAGTTCGGAAGTTTTTAATCAAAAAGAGAAGTTGGAGTCTTTGAATTCATTGGTTCATCCACGGGTTGCCATCGACTATAACCAGTGGGTTGTAGATCATGCAGAACATAAGTACGTAATTAAGGAGGCCGCATTATTATTTGAGTCTGGTTCGTACAAGGCAATGGATCAAACGATATTGGTAACAGCCTCAACTGCGCTCAGGATTAGAAGAGTTTTAGAAAGGGATACTCATCGAACTAAATCAGATGTAGAACGTATCATCCAAAATCAATTACCGGAAGCTGAAAAGGAGACTATGGCAGATTATATAATTAGAAACAATGAGAGTGAGTTGGTCGTACCCTATATTCTGAAATTACATGAGCGGTTCAACACAATGAACTAAAAAAACGTTTTCAAACTTCCATCTATACATTTTGCTTAATCAATGAAAAAGACACTTATTACCGTTGCCATTGTTGCGGTTATCATATTCCTGCTAGCCTTACCAAAATTAAATTTGTTTAAGAAGGGAGATGCGGCCGAGCAAGCCATGGAGGGGCCAGAAAACAGCAAAGCGCTAATGGTAGATGCGTTAATCCTCAAGTCTTCGCGTCTTGATAATAAGCTTAACGTAACCGGCTCGGTGTTGGCTAATGAATCCTTAGAGCTAAAAAGCGAAGTTTCGGGTAAAATCACCTCTATTTCATTCCAAGAAGGGAAGCAAGTAAAGAAAGGAGATTTATTGATTCAGACGAATGATGATGAAATTCGTGCGCAGCTAACCAAGCAAAGATATAATCGTAAGCTAAACAACGATAACGAATTTCGTCAGCGTAAGCTTTTAGAAAAAGACGCCATTAGCCAAGAGGAGTATGACAATGCGCTGAACCGATTAAATACTACGGATGCGGATATTCAGTTGCTCGAGACTCAGTTGAGTAAGACCCGAATTCGTGCCCCCTTCGATGGCGTTATTGGATTGCGTTTCGTTAGTGAAGGCGCCTATATTTCCCCTAATACGGTTATAGCTACGCTTTATAATATTTCTCCCGCCAAAATTGATTTTGCTATACCGGGCCGATATAGTGCGCAGGTATCTCCGGGAAAGAAGATCCGATTCACTATTGAAAGTGATATGAAAGTTTATGAGGGTGAGGTATATGCCATAGAGCCACGCATCGACCCTGATACACGGACCTTAAAAATCAGAGCGCTTGCGGATAACAAAAAGGGCAACCTAATACCCGGCCAATTTGTAAAGGTTGAGTTAATTCTGGATTCGAATGATAATGCCATTCTAGTACCTACCGAAGCTGTTATTCCTGAGCAAGCAGGGAAGAAAGTCTTTATTTTGGAAAAAGGGAAAGCGCAAGAAGCAAAAGTGGAAACAGGAATCCGCACGGCAAATATGCTCGAGATTTTATCCGGGCTGAAACAAGGAGATACCTTATTAACCACAGGTATTTTACAATTACATGCTGGTATGGATGTTCAGATTTCAAAGTTGAATTAAGAGTAAGAGGAAAAATATTACCTAAGAGGATATGGCAAGTTTATCGATAACCAGTATTAGCAGACCTGTTTTGGCCATCGTGATGTCTTTGGCCATCATTCTGTTTGGCGTAATCGGGTTTATGTTTTTAGGGGTAAGAGAATTTCCAAGTGTTGATCCACCGGTAGTTACAGTATCAACTACTTATGTTGGTGCTAACTCAAGTATAATTGAATCACAAATCACCGAACCTCTCGAGGAAGCTGTGAATGGCGTGCCTGGTGTGCGAACCATTACATCAGTAAGTCGAGAAGGAAGAAGCAGTATTACAGTTGAGTTTGAATTAGGAGTTGACTTAGAGGCTGCCGCGAATGATGTTCGGGATAAAGTTTCCGGAGCGCTTAATCGATTACCTCCAGATGTTGATCCACCGCGGGTTGAAAAAGCGGATGCCGATTCAAGTCCTATAATTTTCTTAACCGTAGTAAGTGGCAAGCGCGATTTGCTTGAGCTTTCCCGCATTGCTGAGATTTACTTCAAGGAACGTATTCAAACAATTCCGGGTATTAGCTCTGTGCAGGTTTGGGGCGAACGCAGATACTCCATGCGGCTTTGGATGGATCCTATCAAACTGGCTTCCCTAAAACTTGCTCCATCGGACGTACTTCAAGCAGTTAACCGCGAAAATGTTGAATTACCTTCGGGCAGAGTGGAAGGCTCCAATACGGAACTTACCGTTCGCACTATGGGCCGACTAACAACAGAAGAAGATTTCAATAATCTAATTCTTAAAGAAGATGGTGATAAAATAGTTCGCTTTAGCGATGTGGGTAAAGCTGAATTAGGAGCTGAGAATGACCGTAGTATTTTAAGACGCGATGGTGTGCCAGGATGTGCAATTGCCATTGTAGCACAGCCTGGAGCAAATAATATCGATATTTCTGAAAAACTATATAAAAAATTAGCACAGATTCAACACGATCTCCCTCCTGATGTAAAGTATGTAATGAGTTACGATTCCACCGAATACATCCGGGCCTCAATTTCAGAAGTAGAAGAGACCATCATCATAGCATTTTGTTTAGTGCTGGCTATCATCTTTTTATTTCTGCGTGATTGGCGCACAACTATTATTCCCGTTGCCACAATCCCTATATCTTTAATCGGAGCCTTCTTCATCATGTACCTACTGGGTTTTACAATCAATGTGCTTACCCTTTTAGGAATCGTGTTGGCTATTGGGCTTGTTGTAGACGATGCTATTGTTGTGTTGGAAAATATTTATGTAAAAATTGAAGAAGGCGAAGATCCTGTCGAGGCAGCAAAAAAAGGATCTACCGAGATTTATTTTGCGGTTATCTCAACCACCGTTTCCGTAGTAGCAGTTTTTTTACCGGTAATATTTTTACAAGGACTTACCGGTCGTTTGTTTCGCGAGTTTGGCTTGGTCGTAGCAAGCTCTGTTGCTATCTCGGCATTTGTTTCGCTAACCCTCACACCCATGATGAGTGCGAAAATCCTGAAGCGAAGAGCTGTACAACCTTGGTTGTATCGTGTAACCGAACCATTTTTTGATGCGCTTACCAAGGCTTATAGTAATTCATTAGCCGGGTTTATGAAATACCGTTGGTTAGCGTTTGTAGTAATTGCAGTATCAGGCGGCTTAATTTATTTAATGGGGATACTCGTGCCTTCTGAGCTTGCTCCTATGGAAGATCGCAGTGAATTCAGATTACAGGCGCAGGCCATGGAAGGGGCTACGTTTGAGTATATGGATAAGTATGTGCAGGAGCTGAATGAATTTGTCCGTGACGAAGTGCCTGAAACATTTGGCTATTTAAGCGTAACTGCACCAGGTTTTGGTGGAGCTGGAGCAAACTCTGGCTTTATTAGAGTTATGTTAAAGTCTCCGAAAGAAAGAACACGAACCCAGCAGGAAATTGTTGATGATGTAACTAAGCGGGCTCGAAAATATTCAGGAGTAAGAACATTTGTATCTCAAGCTCAAACCATCGGGGATCGAAGAGGGGGCTTTCCGGTGCAGTTTGTCATTCAGGCGGCTGAGATTGAAAAGCTTAAAGAAGTACTGCCGGAATTTTTGGCTAAAGCCAATGCAAGTCCTAAGTTTTCATTTGTCGATTTGGATTTAAAATTCAATAAGCCTGAGATCAACATTTCGATTGACCGTGATAAAGCTAGAAACCTGGGCGTGAATGTGTTTGACATTGCTCAAACCTTGCAGCTTGGGCTTAGTGGTTCTCGCTTTGGTAACTTTATTATGGACGGAAAACAATACCAAATTATTGGGCAGGTGGAACGGAGAGACCGCAGCGAACCACTTGACCTAAAAACATTGTATGTAAAAAATAAGCGCGGTGAATTAATCCAGTTAGATAACTTAGTAACGTTTGAAGAACTTAGTAGTCCCCCACAACTATATCGCTTCAACCGATACTCTTCCGCCAAAGTGAGTGCACAGTTAGCAAACGGTGTATCCCTGGGCGAAGGTATTAAAGAAATGGAGAGAATTGGTGATGAGATTTTAAACGAATCCTATACAACCAGTTTAGATGGCGCCTCGCGCGAGTTTTCCGAAAGCTCATCAAGCATATACATCGCATTTGCAATTGCACTAGCAATCATTTACCTCATTCTTGCGGGTCAGTTTGAAAGTTTTAAAGACCCGTTGATTATTATGTTTACTGTGCCTTTGGCTTTAGCAGGGGCCTTGTTGTCGTTGTGGTACTTTAATCAAACATTGAATATTTTTAGTCAGATTGGTATCATCATGTTGATTGGCTTGGTAACTAAAAATGGAATTCTAATTGTTGAGTTTGCTAATCAACGCAAAGAACAAGGTAAAAAGTTGTTAGAAGCCGTAACCGAAGCTGCTGAGTCACGCTTTAGACCCATTCTTATGACAAGCATGTCAACCATTTTGGGTATCCTCCCAATTGCTTTAGCATTAGGAGCAGGGTCAGAAAGCCGGGTGTCAATGGGTATTGCCGTTATTGGTGGTATGGCGTTCGCTACGGTACTTACTCTCTATGTCATTCCGGCTATCTACTCTTATGTAAGTAGCAAGGATGCTAATATATCTACACACTAAAGTTGACTTGGGTTTTTTATGAAAAGAGTTCTTTCAGTATTCATATTTGTATCAGCGGCCTCGTTTGGATATGCTCAAGACACATTGAGTTTGGCGCGAGCTGTTCAGGTTGGATTAAAAAATAATTTTGATATACAGATTGGAGCCCTTAACCTGGACATTGCAAAAAATAATAATAATTGGGGTCAGGCAGGGTTATATCCAACGATTAACCTTATAGCCAATCAACCGAACAACATCGTTCAGCGAAAGCCAGCCAACCCCTTTGCGGTAGCGGGAAAAAATATTTCTGATAACCTGAATGGTTCGTTGGATGTACAGTTTACTCTCTTTGACGGATTTGCAGTTAAGCTTACAAAAGCAAGACTGGAAAAAATAGAAGAATTAACAGGTGGCAATGCGCGGTTTATTATGGAAAATACCGTGCAAGGAATTATCCTGGGTTACTACCAGGTGCTTTTGCAACAAGAACAACTTAAGGTATTGATTAAGAATAAAGAATTTTCGAAAGAACGCTACCATTATATCAAACTTCGTAAGGAATTAGGAGGTGCCATTACCTTTGATGTGTTGCAGGAGCAGAATAATTACCTGACAGACTCGGCCACCGTTTTGCAACAAGAAATTTTTCTTAAAAATGCTGTGCGCAATCTCAACGTACTGCTCAATGAAAACATCAATAAAACTTATCGGTTAACGGATCCTATACCCTTTGAGAGCGAGGAGTATCGGTATGAAGATTTACGAGATAAAATGTTCAGATCTAACACCAATTTGAAGAATCAATACATTAGTCAAGAGCTTTTTAGAAATGCAACCCGATTGGCAGAATCAAATTACTCGCCAACTATAGTAATGAACACGGGTGTCAACGGGAGTTTGGACCGGTTAAATGCAAACTTTAGAGTTCCCACCGGCAATACAATTGAAAACACCGTTGGATACGTCAATCGAAACCAAGCTTTACCGGTTTACAATAATGTAAACGAAACGGCTCTTGCCCCCCTTACTCAAACCGGTAATAGTTATGGAGCCTATGCAAACCTTGGTCTTCGGTTTACTTTATTTAATGGCGGTCAGATCAGACGCGCTGTGGAGAATTCTCGTATTCAGGAATCCATTGAACAATTAAGTACCGATCAATTAAAACTGTCGCTTGAAAATGATTTGCTTGCCAGTTTTGATTTATATAATCTGAGACAACAGTTGGTGCAAATCTCACAGGTAAGATTACAGGCAGCTGAACTCAATCTTTCGTTAGCCGATGAACGGTATAAGAATGGAGCATTAAGCGCTATAGATTTACGTATCGTGCAGGATAATTATCAGGTAGCGGCACTTGATACCTATCTGGCTATTTTCGCCCGTATTTCAAGTAGCGTAGATCTAATTCGCTTAACAGGCGGCTTGGTGGACAATGCTAACTAAAGCAATGATCCTTTAGCTAACTGTCGTTTCTTTCTGTTTTGCAGCTGTTATGGCTAGCAATTCCAATTAAAATAGTGAGGGGTCATCGCGTACCCTTGTGGGGGTTCTCGTAATATCCCAGCAGAACGAATATCTTTTATGGGTGTAGAGTGTAGATTCAAAAAATTGAGATTATGAAGAGCTTGAAGGATCTTCTCTTGCTGGGTGACCCACGCTTGTATGCTGTTTCTGAGCCTATTCTTGAACCCGAATTACCGGAGGTACCAGCGTGGGTTGCCGATTTACATAATGTGATGGAAGAGATACGAGCTAAATATCATTTTGGTCGTGCCATTGCGGCTCCCCAATTGGGGAATAGGAAACGACTGATTTATATGAACATTGATAAGCCTGTGGTTTTTATTAATCCCCAGTTTACCTTCCTGAGTGAAGGAACATTTGAAGTTTGGGACGACTGTATGTGCTTTCCGAATTTACTTGTGAAAGTAAAAAGACACAAGGAGCTAATTGTATCTTATAAGGATGAAGCCTGGCAAAGCCACGAATGGAAAATGAAGGATGACATGGCTGAGTTGCTTCAGCACGAGTACGATCATTTGAATGGAATCTTATGTACCATGCGCGCCATTGACGACAAGTCGTTCAAGTGGCGGATGTAATTAATTAAATCAGTTAACAGAAGGCACCGCCTCAGGCCGCATCACCCAAAAATTATTATATCCATCACCTACCTGAATACTTAATAACCCGTTAGCGAGCATTTCCAGAATGGCAAGAAAATTAAATATGAGAGAAATTCGTGTGGGTGCTTTTTCAAAAAGTTCAGTGAAGGCTACCCTCGGTTTTACAGTTATTTCATTCAGAATGTATTCTTTTTGGCCTTCTATGGTGTATGGATATTGAATGACCTGGTGCACAGGTCTGTTTTTCTCTTCCTCAGCCCGTTTCAATACTTTTTCAAATACGGTCAGCAGTTTGAAAAGGTCAACATCCTGCAGTTCTGCCTCTACGTTGGTGCTCTCGGCAAGCGCCCGGAGTTCTTTCATCAGATTTCCACGCTTTTCCTTGAGTAATTCGGTTTCTTCCATCTTATGGAACTGGTCCACCACAGATTTGTATTTTTTGTACTCAAGTAAATGTTTCACTAGTTCTTCACGAGGATCAATCTCGTTGCCCTGCTCGTCCAATTGTGGCCTCGGTAACAGCATTTTGGATTTAATCCGCATAAGCGTAGCAGCCACCAATATAAATTCACTAGCCACCTCTACATTGAGGGTTTCAAGGCTGCGGATGTATTCCAGAAAATCGTTAGTAATCTTTGAAATAGGAATATCGTTGATTTCTAATTCATCACGCTCAATAAAGAAGAGAAGCAGATCAAAAGGGCCTTCGAAAAGGGGCAGCTTTATTTCAAATGGTTGTTGTTGCATTTTCAATTTATAAGGGAGCAAAAATACTCAGGAATTGATGATTTCTGGACTTAATTTTTGGTGAAAATCGCAGGCTGTGCTTAACCCAGTCAAATTTCTTACTTTTGAGTTGGAGACATTTTTAAACAGTTACCCCTTGGAACTTGTTTAAGGATAATATCTCAACCAAAATTTAAAAGCCGCAATGCTTATTTCACCCGGAAAATTGCTCTCTAAAATCGACAGCCCTCAGGATTTAAAGAAACTGGATCAGGTGCAGCTTGTTCAGCTGTGTGAGGAGTTACGTAATTTTATTATTGACAATGTTTCTGTTTATGGGGGGCATTTTGGTGCAAGCCTTGGGGTTGTTGAATTAACCGTGGCCCTCCACTATGTCTTCAATACTCCCACAGATCAATTAGTGTGGGATGTTGGCCATCAGGCGTATGGTCATAAAATTCTTACTGGCAGAAGAGATGAGTTCTATACCAACAGAATGTATAGGGGGATTTCGGGATTTCCGAAGCGCACCGAAAGCGAGTATGATGCCTTCGGAGTAGGCCATTCATCCACCTCAGTATCAGCTGGGCTGGGCATGGCAGTGGCTTCCAAATATTTAGGGCTAGATCAAAAGCAACATATTGCTGTAATTGGCGATGGTGCCCTTACAGGCGGCATGGCTTTCGAGGCACTAAATCATGCCGGTGTTTCCGATACAAATTTGCTAATTATCCTCAATGATAATTGCATGTCTATCGATCCCAACGTAGGAGCATTAAAGGATTATCTAACTGATATAACGACATCTAAAACTTACAATAGGCTTAAGGACGATGTGTGGAATTTATTGGGTAAGCTTTCACACTTTGGTAAGAATGCCCAAGAGATTGTTTCCAAAGTAGAGAATGGAATTAAGGCCACCTTACTAAGTCAAAGTAATTTATTTGAATCCCTCAACTTGCGATACTTTGGGCCTGTTGATGGACACGATGTGGATCATTTAGTAGCTATAATGCGGGACCTCAAGGAAATCAAGGGACCAAAAATTTTGCATTGTGTTACCGTAAAAGGAAAGGGGTATGGCCCGGCAGAGAAAGGAAATGCAACTACCTGGCACGCACCAGGTACGTTTGATAAAATCTCTGGAGAAATTCATAAGAAAGTTCACGACATGCCACAACCTCCAAAATATCAGGATGTATTTGGGCATACACTCGTTGAATTGGCCCGTGCCAATGATAAGATCATGGGCATCACACCAGCAATGCCATCGGGTTCATCCATGAATATTATGATGAAAGAGATGCCCAACCGGGCTATTGACGTGGGCATAGCAGAACAACATGCGGTAACCTTTTCTGCAGGATTGGCCACACAAGGGCTTGTCCCTTTCTGTAACATATACAGTTCTTTCATGCAAAGAGCGTACGATCAGGTGATACATGATGTATGTATTCAAAATCTGCCGGTAAATTTTTGCTTAGATCGCGCGGGTTTTGCAGGGGCAGATGGACCAACCCATCATGGGGCCTATGATCTTGCCTTTTTCAGGTGCATCCCTAATATGATCGTGTCTGCGCCTATGAATGAACAAGAGCTTCGTAACCTGATGTACACGGCCCAACTACCAAGAAAGGGTCAGGCTTTTTCAATCCGATATCCACGAGGGCAAGGGGTAATGACTGAGTGGCGCACGCCATTTGAAAAAATTGAAATTGGTAAAGGTCGAATAATTAAAGAGGGAGAAGATATTGCGATTCTTAGTATCGGCCATATTGGAAATTATGTGGTAGATGCTTGCGATAGACTTGTCGAAAAGGATATTCATCCGGCCCATTACGATCTTCGTTTTGCCAAACCCCTTGATGAAGATTTATTACATAAAGTATTCGCTTCGTTTAAGCGAATCATTACGTTAGAAGATGGATGTGTTCAGGGCGGAGTGGGCAGTGCTATCTTAGAGTTTATGGCCGATAATAATTATCAGGCCGAGGTGATGAGGCTCGGAATTCCTGATAGAATTGTTGAGCATGGTGAACAAACTGAACTTCATAAAGAGTGCGGATTTGACGTAGACGGTATCATGCGAGCTGTAGAAACAATGTTAGTAGCAGTATCGAAGGTCTAAATCCTACCGTAAATGGTTAATTGGACATAACCAAAAAATGCTGATAACCAGGCAGATAGAGTCATATTAAAGCAAGATTGAAAGAAATTACTAGCCTACTTGTGTCCATGATCCTACCCCTCGGGAGATTCAATACAATTTCATGGTTTTGAAAATTGCGCTAAAGCATCTTAAATTGTTGCTTAATTGTATATATTTGGAAACTAGGAATAATTTTAGTTTAGCACAGTTTACCTATACTCAATCCATTGAATCAACCCATAAAATCTATACGCACATGGAATTAGAAGAAATAGATCAACACAAGTA
>JAGPBO010000286.1 GCA_018063305.1 Cyclobacteriaceae bacterium | reverse complement strand
CCCAAATAAAATATTCGAGAAACATCATAAGGGAGAGCTTGGTGAAGACAGCTGGCTTCATACTTAAGGAATTTTAAGAGTGAAGAAAGATAGAAACGGTTTACCTAATTAGGAAGGGTGACCTTGTATTTTATCTAAGCGGCAACGGAGACTTGTTGTGGATTTTGCTTCCTTGTTATTTACTTTTCAACAGGACGATAACCCGACTCGTTGAAAATTAGTTTAGCATCTTTTTGCATCATTACGTGTTCGAAGGATAGCTCAGATCTTCGTGTAGCATAACTATTTACAATTTGCCAGCCTACCCAGGTGCCAATACGACCCGGTGCCTGATCACCAACTTCATAGGTTTTTGGTCGTTCGCCAATGTAGCGCTGTTTCACTTTTCCATCTGTTGAAAAAAATGCTTCATCTTCAATCAGTCGTTTCCAAATCATATCCTGATTGGCGCGCGCTCCGGCAATTTCCTCGGCAGTATACCCAATAAGAACACTATCGGGCGTGCAAGGCATCATATGCTTGGCAAAGAAATAGGCTTTTCCATACGTTACCATGTCGGCTAGTACAGTGCGGTCATGCAGATCAGTATAGTTGTATTTATTATCTATTCCATAGAGTAGCATAATAGACGGAACAATAAAATTTTTATTATATCTGCGCAGCATATACTCATGCATATCAGGCCGATATCGAGCTCCTTTACCGAGATAATAATCCAATCCAATAATAATAAGAGAATCACTTACAAAAAGATCACTTTCCAATCCTGTAATTACCGTTTCTACTTTTGGTATTTGAAAATCGGGATAGTAATACCGAAGGTTAGTAAAAGCACTAATAAGTTCTTGTTTTAATTCAGTACCATCTCCAAATACTTTCTTGGTTTCAAAAAGTAAGGTGTCAATATGCGGATTAGTAAATTTTGAGTACAGTGTGTTAATAAAAGCAGAATCATTTGGGTACGCTTTGCGATTAAATAGAAAATCACGCATCACGGGGTGGTGTGAAAAGAAATTTACAAGTTGCGCCTTACTGGTTATAGCAGGCAGCGAATCTTCAAGGGATTCAAACCTCAGATCAAGGGTAACATTTTTGGTATCGGGAATAAATTCACACTTTTCTTCCCGGTCGGAATTACACCCTGCGAGCACAACGAAGAACAATAAGAATAAAAGCAGGTGGCGCATGAGTTATTTATAGAAATGCGAAGATGTGGAAAGTTTAATTAGATCGCAAAGTCTGCAATAGGCGTTGATTTTCTTTGATAAGTATTTTTCGTTGGATTGCAATTCTTACCTGTTATGTTGAATTTGCAGGTCTAAATTTTCCTCTGTGTCGTCACAACCTAAACACATAGCCGTAGCCGGTAACATCGGGTCGGGTAAAACCACCTTAGCAGAAAAACTGTCTAAACACTATGGCTGGAATCCACTTTATGAGTCGGTCGATCACAATCCATACTTGCGTGATTTTTATGATGACATGACGCGCTGGGCATTCCACCTTCAGATCTATTTTCTCAACAGTAGATTTAATCAGGTGCGACAAATCCGCGAAAGCGATAAAACCATTATTCAGGATCGAACCATTTATGAAGATGCACACATCTTTGCTGCCAACCTCCATAAAAGCGGACACATCAATGACCGCGATTATTCAAGTTATCTTGATATTTATAATTCGATGATCAGTTTTGTTCAACCGCCCGATCTTCTCATTTACCTTAAGGCCGACATTCCTAAACTAGTTCAACAAATTCAAAAGCGCAACCGCGATTATGAGTTTAACATCAAGCTTGATTACCTACGCACCCTGAATGAGCATTACGAAAAATGGATTAGCGGGTACACACAAGGTAAACTGTTAACGATTGACGTTAATAATATGGATTTTGTAGAGAACATAGAGGACTTTTCATTTATCGTAGGGAAAATTGAGCTCGAACTGAACAGCTTGTTTAGTTAATGAAAGCGCTAACCTTTCACGGCAAGGAAACAATTCGTTTCGAATCTATTCCCGATCCGGAAATTTTATTGCCAACCGATGTAATTGTAAAAGTTACGCTGTGTGCTATTTGCGGATCGGACTTACATGCGTATTATGAACATGAGAAAGGCCTTGATCATGGTACAGCCATGGGTCATGAGTTTGTCGGGGAAGTGGTTGCTGTTGGAAAAGATGTCAAGACTTTACGCATCGGAAATCATGTGATGAGTCCGTTCACAACCAATTGTGGCAATTGTTTTTACTGCAACATCGGGTTAACCTGTCGCTGCATTCATGGGCAATTATATGGTTGGCGCGAAAATAAAAAAGGGTTGCAGGGCGGCCAGGCAGAATTTGTTCGGGTGCCCATGGCCGATAGCACATTGATGGAAATTCCGGAAGGCGTTACTACGGAAGAAGCGTTGTTCTTAGGTGATATTTTGTCAACCGGATTTTTCTGCGCCAGACAAGCCGAGATAAAACCAAGAAATACCTACGCAGTTGTCGGATGTGGGCCCGTTGGTTTGATGGCTATTCTTGGTGCGATGGAGTATGGAGCCGAAAAAGTATATGTGATTGATACGGTGACCGAACGGTTGAATCGCGCAAAACAATTTGGGGCAATTGCAATTAATGCTTCCGCAGAAAATCCTTTAGAAATTATTAAAGCAGCTAATGAGGGACGAGGTGCTGATGCAGTATTGGAAGCAGTGGGAAATTCAGCAACCAATAAGCTGGCTTATGATCTTGTAAGGGCCGGTGGAATTATTTCGGCTGTGGGAGTTTGTACGGATCAACATCTGGCTTTTTCGCCAACCCAGGCTTATGATAAAAATCTTACTTACAAAGTAGGGCGTTGCCCGGCTCGTTTTATGATGAACGAATTGGTGCCCATGGTGCAAAGCAAAAAACATGATTTTACCTCTGTGATCACGCACAGGCTAGCCTTAGCGGAAGGAGTAAAAGGCTATGAAATTTTTGCAAAAAAAAAGGATAATTGCTTGAAGGTGGTGTTGAAGGTTTAAAATTTAGTTAAGGATTAACACAAAGATATTATGTCATCGCGTAGAAAATTCATAAAATCAGCAAGCCTGTTTGCAGGAGGGTCTATCTCTTTACTGAATAGTGGATTCACAAAAGAAGAAAAGATTGACTTTGAAAAGGCAACAACCGATGACGAATTGTTTGCCATGGTCAGAAAGCAATTGCTTATACCAGACAAGATGATTTATCTCAATACGGGAAGTCTGGGCCCAAGTCCACTTGAGGTAATCGATGGTCTGCACGCGACTACGCGTCAGTTAGAATCAAATCCGGTTGGTGAAAACTGGGGCCCGCTGGGTAACCAAATGGAATTAGTGCGCAAGAAAGTGGCCGATTTCATTCATGCGGATGTAGATGAAATTGTGTTAACCCGAAACACCACTGAAGGACTTAACCTGATTGCTCAATCTTTACTGTTCGAAGCCGGTGATGAAATAATTACTACCACCCTTGAACATGGCGGGGGCGAAGTGGGGCTGGATTTTTTAGTAAAGACCAAAGGAGCTGTCCTCAAAAAAGTTGAGTTACCTCTTCCGGGAAACACGGTAGCGGAAATTGTAGAAATCATTGAAAGAAACATCACACCAAAAACAAAACTGCTGATGCTAAGCCATGTGAATACAATCACAGGCATGCTTATGCCCTTTGCGGAAATAGCAAAAATTACCAGACCTAAAGGAATTTATTTAATTGCGGATGGAGCTCAGGCACCTGGGCTTGTAAATGTAGATGTGAAAGCACTTGGCGTTGATGCTTACTCAGCCAGCGGACATAAGTGGTTGATGGGCCCCAAGGAAACCGGATTTCTTTTTATTCGAAAAGAATTTCAGGAGTTGGTGCGGCCTGTATTTACGTTTTCAGGCTTAACGGCTTACTCGGCTTCATCCGGTACCCGAAATGTTTCTACTATTATAGGGTTAGGATTAGCGCTTGATTTTCATAACAGAATAGGGACAGACAAAATTCAACAACGAACTTTACAACTGAGAAACTATTGTCTCGCAGAGTTGAAGAAATTGAAAGGCCTTAAGATAATTAGTCCTGAAAGCAGCGCGCTATCTACCGGTATTGTTAGTTTCTCGTTAGATACCGTAAAGAATTCTGAAATCTTTAGTAAGATGAAAGAACGAGACATC
>JAGPBO010000003.1 GCA_018063305.1 Cyclobacteriaceae bacterium | reverse complement strand
TGAACCAAATGAATCGATTTGCCAGACGTTGCTCAGGATCATTACGCGTGAAGAATACACCGCAATTCTGACACTTAAATCTTTGCTTGCCCAGCCTTACGCCCCACCGAATAACAGCTAAACTTCCGCAGGCCCAACATCGCTTTTTTTTGCTTTCTCATAAACAAAAAAAGTTTAGTGAAACGACTTTCACTAAACCTCTTGTAACTCTATGAGTATCAGTGTCACCATGGGTGTTTCACCAACCATTTCTCAGTAATATGCCTTTTTTTATTTTACAAATAAAATAATCGGTCATAGGGGTAAAACTTATTAAGGTTGTCATAACCTCAAAGCCCTAAACCCGTAAATTGCATTGCAAACATTTCAAAAGCAGTGGATTTATCGGAAAAACAGGTATTGGAAACACTCCGGCAGGGCAACGAAAGTGCTTTTGAAATGATTTTTAGAACCTATTACCAGCCGCTGTGCCGCTATGCTTACTCCTTTTTGCGAGACAAAGAGGAAGCCGAAGAAGTGGTGCAAGCTGCCTTTATAGGTTTTTGGGAGAAGCAAAGTAAACTCGCCATAGAAACCTCTCTGAAATCCTATCTCTACCGGATGATTAGGAATAGTTGCTTGAATGTGATCAAACATGAAAAGGTAAAACAACAACATGTTGCCCACGAACTTGCCGTGATGGAGGTTTCGCACGAATCGGTTTCGCAAAATGTGCAGGCAAATGAATTGGAGATAAAAATTGCCGAGGCAATGAAAACATTGCCCGAGCAATGCCGCATTGTGTTTCAACTCAGCCGGTTTGAAGAATTGAAGTATCAGGAGATTGCAGATCAATTACAGATTTCTATAAAGACTGTGGAGAATCATATGGGCAAAGCATTGAAGCTGATGCGTGTTCAATTAAAAGAGTATTTACCGTTGTTTTTAATTTTCATGAAAGACTGGTTGGTGTAATGGATAATGTGTGGAACGATATGGATGAACTGATAGGCAAAGTATTAGCCGGAGAAGGATCTGTGCAAGAAGAAGAGAAAGTAACTCAGTGGACTCAACTCCATGAAGACAATCGAAAATATTACGAACAGCTAAAAACAATTTTTGAAAAGGCCGCTTCTGCGGAGATTCAAGTTCAATTTGATACCGATGCCGCCTGGAATAAAGTGCGCAAGAAAATTGATTCGGAGCAAGACAATGTTGTTCCGCTTTATAAAGAGAGATCGTTCTTTAATCAACCCTTACGCATAGCAGCCGGAATAATTATTTTATTGGGCGTGGCCTATGCGGCTTTTCAATGGACTACCCCAGCTGTTCAAACGCTCGCCCTTGTTTCAGATCAAGCTACAAAAACAGATACGTTGCCTGATGGAAGCACGGCATTTCTAAATAAAAAAAGCAAGCTGACTTATGAATATAACCCACGGGAAAAAACGCGCAAGGTTAAATTGAGTGGAGAAGCTTTCTTTTCTGTTAAACATGAAGAAGAAAAGCCTTTTGTAATAGAAGCCGAAGATGTGTTGGTGCGCGACATCGGAACTGAGTTTAACTTAAAGGCTTATCCCGATAAGGATACGATTGAAATAATTGTAACACAAGGCGAAGTTCAGTTCTATACACTACTGGATTCAGGCCTTAATCTGCAGGCGGGTCAAAAGGCAATTTACAGCAAACGGAATAAAACCTTTTATCGCATCGATAAACCCGATACCAATGCGCTTGCTTACAAAACTAAAGTGTTCAGTTTCAATAACACCGATTTAAAATCGGTAGTTAACTTGTTAAATGAAGTTTATAGTTCAAAAATAAAACTGGCAAACGAAAAATTATTTAACTGTCGCCTCACCGCAAATTTTAAAGAAGACAATGCTTCCATCATCGCGGAAGTAATTGCCGAAACCATGGGACTGACTCTCACCCGAAAAAATGACGAAATAATCCTGGATGGAAAAGGGTGCGATCAATAAATTGTGCATGAGAAGATTCTATTTTATTTTGCTTTACATTCTGGCGAGTTCTATTTATTCTGTAGCTCAGCAGAAGCAGAATCCTATTCTGGAGCGTTCTGTTTCTATAAACGCCAGCAACGAAAAAATACCCTTGGTTCTAAATCGCATTGGGCAGGCAGCGGGGTTCTCATTTTCCTATAACAGTGCCCTCATAGATTCCAATCAGGAGATCTCTATTGAAGTTACTAATCAAACGGTGCGGAGCATCCTTAATGAAATATTTAACGGATCAATGAATTATAAAGAAAAAGGGAATTACCTGATTCTTACCCGAGCAACTCCAGCTCCTGTTAAAAATAATACGATTGTGGTTGTTATCAACGGGTATGTGCAAGACGAGTCTACCGGAGATAAAATCTCAAACGCCAGCGTGTACGATAAGCAAACGTTAACTTCTGCCGTTACCGATGACTTTGGCTATTTTAAACTCAAACTTGAAAAAAAGACCGATTCGATTTCCCTTTCAGTAAGCAAGAAAAATTACCGCGATACGTTGGTAAGTATTACAGCTCCGGCTAATCAATATTTAACCATCTCCATTAATCCCATCAAAAAAGATTCAATCGAGATAATCGCTCAAACCAAGACTGTTGATACGGTGTCTGTCGCTAAAAAGGAAGTGTTGAGTCTCCCCTATGAATCCGAACCTAATATTCAAAATATCAGTGATACCCTTTATGAATTAGTGCAGGTTTCGTTTCTCCCTTTTTTGGGAACCAATGGTCGGCTAAGTGGCAATGTCATTAACGATTATTCCATTAACATTTTTGGGGGATACTCCTTGGGCACGCGTCAAATTGAGTTGGGCTTTTTCTTTAATCTCGATCGGGGTGATGTAAGTTGGCTTCAAATTGCAGGCTTTGGAAATGCGGTAGGAGGTAAAGTTTATGGGATACAAGCTGCTGGTTTTGCCAACGTGAATGGAGGCGAAACCGAAGCGGTACAACTGGCCGGTTTCGCCAATACAAATTTAGGTAATACCCGCGGTGTGCAGGTGGCCGGTCTTGCTAATACCAACCTAGGTAACATGAATGGGGTACAAGTGGCCGGACTCAGCAATGTTACCAGCATGCCATCGCAAGGTGTGCAAGTGGCAGGTTTTGGAAATGTTCAGATTGGTGACTATGTGGGTTCGCAGTTTGCTGGCGTTACCAACATTGCTACTGAAAAAATTACAGGGTCCCAGATTTCTGCTCTCTTCAATCACGGCAAAGAAGTACGGGGCACACAAATCGGTTTGATAAATTATGCCGATACACTCGGTGGCGTACCGATCGGATTAATAAGCATTGTTAAAAAAGGATATCACAAAATTGAACTTTCAGCTGATGAGATTTTTTATACCAATCTGGCTTTTCGCACCGGAGTAAAAAAATTCTATAGTCAACTGATGGTGGGATTCAAGCCCACCCAATCTATTGAACCCACCGACACTTCTGTTTGGACATTTGGTTATGGCTTAGGAACCTCTCCCCGATTAAATCGTTGGCTCTCGATTGATATCGACTTATTAAGTCAGCATGTAAACAAAGGAAGCTTTACCGATGAACTTAGTTCACTGAATAAACTTTATGTTGGTCTGGATTTTCAACTGGCTAAAAAGTTTTCGCTTGCCACCGGAATAACTTTAAATGGGTATTTGACAAGACCCTCTTACACGGATTACCCCCAGATATTTACCGGCTTTAAACCGAACATCTTTTATGATGAGAATGTGGGTAGCGATCTTAATCTCAAGATGTGGTTAGGCGCTAAAGTAGCCTTGCGTTTTTTATAAATCTGTTCGAAAATTATTAAAAATAAATTCCATGCCGCTTAGGGGTAGATAGCCAGTCGCTTGTCATAAGATCATATAACTGATTTTATGACAACACGCGTTTACTTTACCTTTATTCTTACTTTACTTGTTAACCTAACTCTTCAAGCTCAACCTCTTACCCAGACCATACGCGGTACGGTTGTAGATAAAATTTCACAATCTTCGTTACCTGGTGCATCGGTTGTTGTACTCAATTCAACACCTTTGATTGGTGCCACAACTGATCCAGATGGAAATTTCAAACTGGAAAGAATTCCTATTGGCATACATACAATCCGGGTTTCCTTTATCGGATACAAAGACATAACGATTCCCAATGTTACAGTCAACTCAGGTAAAGAGGTTGTGCTAACACTATCCATCGAAGAGGACATTACTCAACTTAATGAAATTGTAGTGAGGCCCGATCTTGAAAAGAATAAACCTATTAACGAAATGGCCACTGTAAGTACCCGTACTTTTTCAGTAGAGGAAACCCGAAAGTTTGCCGCTGCGGTGAACGATCCGGGACGGGCAGCTGTATCCTTTGCCGGTGTCGTTTCAACGGATGATGGAAGTAATTCAATTTCTATTCGCGGTAATTCACCCACAGGGTTGCTGTGGCGAATGGAAGGTGTTGATATCCCTAATCCCAATCATTTTGCCAGTGTCGCTTCCTCGGGTGGTGGTATTTCTATTCTTAGTACACAGCTTTTATCCAATTCAGATTTTTCAACCGGAGCCTTTCCGGCAGAATATGGAAACGCGTTGGCCGGAGTGTTTGATTTGAATCTCCGCAAAGGAAACAATGAAAAGCGCGAATACACGGTACAAGCTGGTTTTTTAGGATTGGATGTAGCGGCTGAAGGACCATTCTCAAAAAATTATCGTGGGTCGTATTTGATTAATTACCGATATTCAACATTAAGTGTTCTGTCAAATTTAGGACTAAACGTAGGCGATGCGATTACCAATTTTCAGGACCTTTCGTACAACATTTATCTGCCCACAAAACATTTTGGAAACTTTTCGTTGTTTGGTTTTGGCGGACTCAGTGATCAGAATCATAACGCTGAAAAAGATTCTACACTCTGGGAAGAAGAATCTCAACGTTACAATTACACCTATTTCTCCAATACCGGAGTGACCGGATTTAAACATACTGTAACCCTTAATCCGAATACATTTTTACAATCATCTATCCTTTTCTCCGGGCATAACTATGGCGATCAGGAAGATCGGCTGAATGATTCCTATGAACCACAATTAGACTTCAGGTCGGCTTACACAACAAAGCGGATTACCATTACCTCCGTACTCAACAACAAGCTAAATGCAAAGAACAACCTCCGCTCAGGAGTTTACCTGAAGCGATACGCCTATAATCTAACCAAGCGATATCTTGATAAAGAAACTGATCAAATTGAAGAACCTTTGAACTCAACTTCGCATGCCAGTACGTTGCAAGCATTTTCACAATGGAGTTATCGCCCTACCGAAAAACTTACCTTTAATTCAGGTGTTCATTTTCTTTTTCTAAATGATAATAAAACGTATTCGATTGAGCCGCGGATTTCTGCCCAGTACAACGTAAGTGAAAAGCAGTCCATCAGTATAGGATATGGACTACACAGCCAAATGCAAACGCTCGGAGTATATCAGGCACAAATCCAGGAAAACGGAATGCTGACAAAACCGAATTTAAATCTTGGATTCAATAAGGCGAATCATTTTGTATTGGCTTTAGATCGGTCGCTCACTAAATATCTGCATGTAAAGGTTGAAACCTACTACCAGCAACTATTTAATATCGCTGTTGAAAATGATGCTACCAGTTCGGTTTCTTCGTTGGTTGTAGAAGAAGGATACACCACCGTACCCATGGTAAATGATGGTGTTGGAAAAAATTATGGCGTGGAGTTAACGATCGAACAATTCTTACATAACAATTTATACTTTCTGTTTTCCGGATCTCTTTATAATTCGCAATACAAAGCACTTGATCAGGTGTGGCGAAATTCACGATTCAACGGAAACCATGCTATCAGTTTTACGGCTGGCAAAGACTTTCCGTTAAAAAAGAATCGCACGTTTGGTCTGAACCTCCGAACCATTTATACCGGTGGTTTTTGGACTACTCCTATCGACTACGAAAAGTCTGCCGAGTTGGGAGAAACCCGCTATGTACAGGCCTTAGCTTTTACGGAACAACTCCCCGATTATTTTCGTATGGATTTAAAGCTCAGTCTGAAGCGCAATCGTCCACAAGCAACAACCACACTGGCGCTTGATGTTCAGAATGTAACCAACCAAAAAAATCTGGGAGGTCAGTATTATGATGCCCAAAGCGGAAAGACCGAAAAATGGTATATGCTGCCACTGTTGCCCATCCTTAGCTACCGGATAGAGTTTTAAAATATTTAAACTCTGACTAGGGGTCTTCGTTGTTCTGATTGTCTTAGCTGCAAATACAATGATTATGAAAAAGATTAATTTGATTATGATATTCGCTGCCTTGGTATTGGTAATCGCTTGTAATGAAGAAGACCTGGGGCCAAGGCAACAAGATAAACAGAACTATGCCCTGGTAGATTTTGATCGGATAGAAGCCGAAGATGCGCTTATCCTTACAATAAATTATGGCGAGAATTTCTCTATTGTAGCCGAAGGTGATCGCAGAAACCTAGACGATTTGCGTGTGCTAAAAAATGGTAATTCGCTGCAGTTGAGTTTTAATCAAAGTAAAAAAAGACAATACGAAACCTCCGTAACGATTACCATGCCCGTATTAAATGGCATCAGTTTGTCGGGCGCCAGTAACGCACGCATTGCTGGATATGCAAATTCACCCCGGATGGATTTTTCATTGTCTGGTGCATCACTTGCACAAGTGACCATGAATATAAATGAAATTCATTTCAACCTTACAGGTGCTTCTCAACTTCGCTTGCAAGGTCAAGGTCAATTACTTGATGGTAGTATTTCGGGAGCGTCCATCCTTACTGCGTTTGACTTTGTAACGAAACAAGCTAGCCTTATCGTTTCTGGGGCAAGCAATGGAAAAGTAAGCGTTGCCGATGAGCTAAAGGCTTCCGTTAGCGGTGCCAGTGTTGTACTCTATCGGGGCACCCCAAAAGTAGTTTCAGAATCCACCGGATCGAGTGTGGTAAAACAGGATTAATCGTCTCAATTTCTATATATAAATCGCGGTCTCAGGCCGCGATTTGCATTTCAAGCAGTTCTATTGGGATGAATTATTTCTGATTGAAAAATTATTTGCATTTTGCAACATGCTTCTGATCTTCCCTATCTCCAACCCTTGGTTTGTGTCCTCCCGAACCGAAAGACTGATTCCCTAAATGCTTCTCGCGTTTGACATCGGCAATAGCGACATCACTGTGGGTTTGTGGAAAGATGATGAATGGAAACACATCTGGCGCATTCCATCAAGACCCGATTTGCCCGAACTTTATTTTGGTGTAAAAATCCGCGATTACTTTTTTGAATCCGGTACAGAAATAAATCTGGTAGATACCATCGTGCTCAGCAGTGTGGTCCCCGCCATGACGGACAAAATCAAAAATGTTTCGCGAACGCTATTTGACAAAGAGCCCGTTGTGCTGGGGCCGAAAGTATATGATCAACTACCCATTGAGATTCTAAATCCTTTTGAAATTGGATCGGACCTGGTGGCCAACGCAGCCGCGGCTTATTTCAAATTCAAACAAACCTGCATTGTGGTTGATTTTGGAACGGCACTCACTTTTACTACCATTTCAGCAGGTGGAAAAATTTTAGGTGTATCTATTGCCCCCGGTCTTAAAACAGCTATTCGATCGTTGTCACAAAACACAGCCAAGCTTTTTGATGTGCCGCTGGTTATGCCCAACTCAGCGTTAGGGAAAAACACAGTGACGGCCATTCAGTCAGGAATTTTAATTGGTTACGAAGGATTAGTACGAAACATGGTTTTAAAAATCCGCGAAGAGTTGAAGGAAGAATGTCCTGCAATCGCCACAGGTGGATTGTTGTCCATCATTTCTCCGCTTCATGATTTTTTTTATGCCGTAGAACCCAATCTAACCCTGGATGGGTTGCGCATGATTGGCGAGGTGGTGAATAACAAAAAGTGATTTAGGATAACTCTTCAATCTTTATTCGTTCCTATTATTTTTTAGCGTAAGCCAGACACTCAATTTCAACGCGCGCACCCAGGGCCAAACCCGTTGTGGCAAAAGCGCTGCGTGCGGGTTTATGGTTGGGAAAGAATTTTACATACTCCGCACTCATTGCGGCCCAGTCATTAATATCCACAAGCATACACGTACACTTGATAATGTTATCCATCGATGAACCATTTCGCTCCAACACGCTTTGAATGTTCTTCATAGCCTGATTGGTTTCCGGGCCAACGCCACCAGGAATTAACTCATTGTTCAAATCTCCAATTTGTCCTGATAGGTAAAGTACATCTCCATATTGCACAGCTTCCGAAAAAGGAAGGCCCCGTTTTGCAAAGTCTTCCGTTTGGAGGTAGGTAGCTTGATGAGTTTCCTTCTCGGGTGAGCAGGAAATAAAGAGAGCTATAAGAAAAAATAATTGCAAGATTTTCATAGTAATGTCTCTTACTTAATTTCATCAACCTCCTCTTTAAGAGATGGTAAATGCCGAGTGATGATTGACCATATTATTGAGTCATCAACACTATCGTATGAATGGATTAATCTATTTCGTAAGCTGATTATCTGTGAGGCATGCTTTAGATTGTTGCCCGGAGATTCCTTAATAAATCTATTTACTGCTTCTCCAATAATTCCAAGGTGTCTTTCAACAGCTCCTTTAGTTTTCAAGTCCTTTTGGTATTCGGTAAATGATTTTAATTCCTTTATAAAACTCTGAATTAAGTCAATGGAATGAGAGATGTCAGACAAAAACTTTTTCTCCTTCTCCGTCATAGATCAATTTTTTTGTTCGATTAATATTTGACCTCAGATAAGGGTTACGAATCGAGTCTTCCGTTAGTAAGTCTACCTTTCTATTGAAAAGAGCTTCAAGTTTGTCCCACAACGAAAGCAATGCTTCCCCGCGGTCGGCAGGGTCATCAATGTTTATTTTAACAACCAAGTCAATGTCACTTTTAACAGGATCAAAATGATCGGTGATGGATGACCCAAAGGCATATATTTTATCAACTTTATGAGATTGACACAAGTCAACAAAGTCAGTGTGCTTTTCCTTAATTAAGGTCATTAAGTTCATATTCAAATATACTTAAATACTCTAAATTTTCTTTTCAATCATCCACACATGGCCGAATGGATCTTTGAAGTCGCCTTGCCGATAGCCGTAATCGTAATCTTGTGCAGGTGAAAGCACGGTGGCTCCGGCAGCAATGGCTTTATCCATTACCACATCTACATCGTCTACAAATAATCCGATGTGCACCGTAGTGCCTTTGTTTGTTACAGGATCAAACTGCCCTTTCTTCGGAGACTCCTCATGTAGATGAAAGAGATTCCCTTCCAGAGAGAGTTCAATCGCATGAATAGACCCATCGTCATTCGTCCAGCGCTGTAGCTCAACAGCACCTAGTGCTTTTGTATAGAAGTCGACATTGAATACACCACTCTTAATGTAAAGTTGTGGTGCGAAGGTTGGTTTAGAAGGATTCATCTTGTAAGGAATTGGATTTGAAACATTTAATCTTAACTAATTGCCAATATTTTAATTGTGAAGTTATTTGGTCAGCGGCCAACTAGAACTAATGTTTAAGGAAAATAACAAGTATGTGCGTTTCATAGTTATCGTTTTACATAAGTCTCCACATGCCATGGAAAAGCTAGCGCTCCTTCTTTTAGCTCAAATCCATTTTCAACGAGAAATGTTCGCACCGATGCCACACGATGTATGTAAGGCTTAAATGGGTTTCCGCTTAATTTGATAAGCAACACACCAAGACCCCGAACTATATTTGCTATAATACCATCCATGGGGTAGCTCAATGAAACGGTTTGATTAGCTTTTGAACAGGCTAACCTTAAGATGGCCTCAAAGTCCGGATAACAACAAATCACTTTATCCAACGTAATGTGGTTTACGATGGGCAACTCTTCACCTTTATCTGTAAAGTCACCCATCATAAAATGGGTGCTTTCTTTAAAGTTGTTTTTCGCAGCATGCTCTTCTGCTAATTGTAAATAGCCAGAGGACGCGTCTACAGCAAAAGTTTGCTTACCCCCGTGATTTAAAAACCACCATTGTATTGCACCAATGCCGCCACCCACATCAAGCAACGATTTTCCGATGCTGATTTTTTCTAATTGGCCAATGAGTTTTTTAGTCACTCGCGAGGGTCCGTTTTTTAAATAGCTTTTGTATTGTTTTTTAGCGGTCTTCGCATCAAACAATTTGTCGGCCCCGCAACAATGTTCTTTAATAGTAGTCATTCAAAATTCGTCTTTCGAAGATAATGATTTCGATTTAAATCGTATCGCCCTTATGGGGACAATACTTGAAATTTAGTGAGGCTCGTTGGTCAGCGACCAACAAGAACTAAGGCGCTCCTACCAACATTACAATTCCAAACAATAGTTCCACGAAAACCAATATTGAATACCATCTGTTAATTCTGGAAGACGCCCACGGATTTATTAATCTTTTATTAAATCCAATGTATATAAGGCAGCAACTCGAAAAAGTTAAAAGAAAGCCTGCCGATTTGAATAGCTCTAGATCAACTAAAAGATATGTCCCGATTCCAACAAATAAAATTGACAAGCTGTAAGATCTAAAGTCATCACTGAAACACAATATGTTATAATCTAGATCAACACTACTCTCCTCTCTCAATGTTTTTAAAGATTGAAAATAGAATATGATGTTACCCGCAATAATTATAACGACTCCAACAATAGAACTAATCATTGTTTGACAAATTATCTACATCATTCGAATAACACACTCAAGGGGCTTAATCTTAATTTTAAAAAGTTTCGCACAGCTTTTTGCTCTATTTTTAAAATCGTATCATTTCTAAAAGAGACAACACTTGAAATTTAGTGAGGCTTGTTGGCCAGCGACCAACAAGAACTAAGTTCTTTAATAGTGGTCATTCATAATTCGTCTTTCGAAGATAATGATTTCGATTTAAATCGAATTATTCCTAACGGAGACAATCCTTGAAATTTAGTGAGGCTTGTTGGTCAGCGACCAACAAGAACTAAGGCAATACTTGACTCGAAGTTTATTTATGCCTTCGTTGTTCTTTCATTCGACTCAAATTCCTTAAGCGTCAGGCCGTCCTTTTGTTTCCATTCCGTCAGGCCGTTTGCATTTCGACCCAATACAATGGATGCTGCTGTCGAGGGGCTACTGAAAATGTAGTCTTCAGGAAATTCTAGAAATTCACCTTTATCAAGAAGCACACCTTCGGCAATTAGTTTTTGCCTTAACGCTACGAAGTTTTGTGTCATTGAAGCTACAATAGAGCCGGCTGCTTTTGAACTTCGAAAAACAACAAAACCATCTGAAGTAGGTTCACCTTGTCCGCCTGCTCCCCGTGCAGCTTTGATGAAAAATACTTCCTGTTTTTGTTTAGGCTTGAACTCTCTCTTTTCATCAAATACTTTATGACCTAATGTGTTTACAAGCATTTTAATATAATCTATAAATTCCTCCATTTCAGCTCGGTCAGATTCTGAAATAGAAGATTGTGTGGGAATTATGGAATTGTCAATCTTATAACGACTAGCTGTTTTGGCAATGTCGTGAAGTCGATTTTCCAAATATTTTATATGGGCCTTATTTAAGTTTTCGTCCTTACTAATAAAAATAATTGCCTCGTTCCAAAAGTCTTTTGAAGTTAATTGCTGATTTAGTCGTTTTAATATTGATTCCGCCTCCCCGATATAAACCTGATCCTTTCCGTCATCATCTTTACCAAAGAGAAGGTAAACACCTGTGCTTGTTAAATCATTACGGTCTGCACAGTCTTTAATTTTTATCCTTGGAATTTTATATGCCTTCCCTGACCAGTTAGAGAGCTCACAACTCATTCGCCCGTTTGGATCCCCGTCAATAAGAAATATTTTTATTGTCTTACCAAATTTCATTTTTAATTATCTTAAGCCAAACAATGAACCACAACATTCGAATATACACAATTGATATATTCTCTATCTTTTTTTACTCACAATCAGGTAAGACAATCCGTTTACTTCTCCAACGCCTGCTTCAAATCAGCAATCAAATAATCAGGATCTTCCAGGCCAATATAAACGCGTATAAGTCTATGCGTAGGATTGGAAACATCAAACTCATTAGGTTTTATGCTTACCGCAGAGGGAATCACCAACGACTCGTGCCCGCCCCAGCTAACAGCCAGAAAGAAGTGCTTTAACGAATTGCAGAATTTTTCAACTTCTTCCAGCGTGTTAACTTTTAACACTATACTAAACAACCCACCCGCATCATGCATTTGTTTTTTGGCAAGTTCTACTTGTGGAAAGTCTTTATGAAAAGGAAAGATGATGCGTTCAATTTTAGGATGGGTGTCTAAATAGGCAATTACTTTTTTTGTGGAATCACAACTGCGTTGCAATCGTAACGGCAGCGTGCGCAGTCCGCGGATTAATAACCAGGCATTCATCGGTGAAATATTTCCACCTATGTTTAGAAACTCGGCATCAAAGATTTTTTTAATGATGGCTTTAGAGCCGGTAACTACTCCGGCTACCACATCGCTATGGCCGCCAATAAATTTAGTTGCCGATTGGGCTACTAAATCAATCCCCATCGTGTACGGCTTTTGATTGATGGGGCTGCAATAACTATTGTCAATCATGGTGAGCAAGCCCCTGCTTTTAGCCAATGCAGCAACGGCAGCCAGGTCCTGTAGCTCGTATGTAAACGTATTGGGCGATTCTAAATAAATGAGTTTGGTATTTGGTTGAATCGCTTTTTCAAAGTTTTCTGTTTTGGTACCATCCACAAATGTGGTGGTGATTCCAAACTTGGGCAGTAAGCGTTCAAATAGTTTGATCGTCCAGCTATACGGTTTTGCTACGCTTACCACATGATCGCCTTGATTTAATAAGGCAAGCAACGGAATGGAGATGGACGCAATGCCACTGCCAAATACGAGCGCATCTTCGGCACCATCCAACGCGGCTAATTTCTTTCGAAGAATATCAACCGTAGGATTATTTCCGCGCGAGTAGAGAATGGCTTCATATTCATCGCTCAATGCTTTGCGGAAGTCAGCCACATTGCGAAATGAAAAATTGCTGGATTGAACAATGGGTGGCGCGATTGCATTGAAATAGTTTTCGCGCTCTTCGCCCAGTTCGTTAAGGATGTAGGATAAGTCCATAGTAGTCGACAAAAAATTATTTTAAACAAAGTTATCTAATTCAACCACAGAGATCACAGAGCAAAGAGCAATTAAATTATTGCGCGATCTAAATACTCTGTGTCCTCCGTGGTTAACAATTGAAGATCATCCTTTAATAATTTTCCTTAATCCCAAATAAAGTGGAAATCCCGAAAGGAAAAGTATAAACCCAATAAGTGAAGCCTGCGGATTTGAAATAAGTACACTAATATTTACCAGTGTATAGACAATGATAAAAAAACCTGGAATCCACGGATAGCCGCGCATTTTAAAAATCCCTTCCGGGTCGCCATTCTTTTTAGCGCGATGACGCAATACAAATATGGCGGCCGAGGCTGTGATTAAACTAATGCTATCAAAGAACATGACATAACTAAGCACCTGTGTAAAGGAAGAGGAAAAGAATAACGTGAGCACAATGAAAGCAACAAACACGGTTACCGCAAACTCCTGCACTTGCGTGCGACTGTTTACCTTTTTAAAAATGGGTGGCAACACTTTGTCTTCTGCCATAGCATAATACACCCGTGGGTTCGACATGATGGAGGCATTGACATAAGCCATTACAGAAAGGAACATAATGATGGCAACAATTTTAAAGGCACTATCGCCTAACAGCACGCGGGCAACATCAGCAGCCAGTGTGGTTGAGTTTTTTAACCCTTCGAAGCCTAAAACCCGGAAGTATGAAAAATTTACGAGCAGATAAAGAGAAAGTATAATCGCGATACCATAGAAAATAGCGCGAGGCATGTTGCGTGTGGCATTCGGAATGTCGCTACCGAAATTCATCGTTTGCTGATAACCCCCATAGGTAAAGAAGACGGGAACGAAGCAGAGCCAAAATGCTTTGAGCCAATCGGTGCTTGTTAAGGAGACTTTTGTGGGAACGTCAACAACAGTTGGAGTAGGCGCAACAAAAATGGCTGCGATTAAAAGTAAGATCAAACTGATTTTGATAATCATCAACACATTCAACATACGGGCGCTCATTTTTATACCGAGCATGTTGATGCCAAACAAAATGACCATCGCGGAAAGCGTGATAATGCGAATAGCCAAAGCAGGAGCCATCTGCGGAAGCAAAATGGGTTGAATGTATTCAGCACCAATAATAGCTACACTCGCGGTTGATGCTGCATTGGAAATTACCGTCATCCAGTTAACCATAAACGCAAAAGCGGGATGATAGCAATGAGAGAAAATGCGATAGAAGCCTCCGGCCACAGGATAACGCGATCCGATTTCTGCAAACGTAAGCGCACCAAAAAAACTAATGACTGCACCACCAATCCACGCCACAAAAAATATTTCGGGTATTCCTGCTTTGTTAGCCACTTCAACAGGCGTGCGAAAGATTCCCATCCCAATAACGAGACTTACCACAATCATGGTAAGATCAAACAAACCGAGTTTGGGTTTAATAGGCACGGGCGCGAAGGGTTCCGGTGTTTAATTGTATCCCTAAAGAAAACTGAACGGGTACATAATCAAAATAAGTATCGGTGGGTATTGGAGCCGTTAACCCCAATTGAAAAACTCCTTGAAGATTACCTACTATTGGAACCTTACCTGTAAGGGAGGGCTCTAAAAAGAGTTGCACTTTTTCATTAGGTTTAATGGTAATAACCTTATTATTAGGATCGTTATCGTTTGACGAAAACTCGGTATAATCAACAAAGGAAAAGCGGGCTGTGAAGATCAGATTGAATTTACGGTTGTTGGTGCTGATCGAAGGCTGCAGGAAAATCCGATTCATCTTACCGGTGGCCACCAGGTCTTTCTGTCCGAAGTACGGAGTGAAGAAATAGTATTGCGAAAAGCTGGTGCCTTGTCCCTGGCCGTATCCTACAAATAATTCTGTCCTATACTCGCGCGTAACATAGTAGTACCCTAAGCCCCCCTCGGCAAAACTATTTTTACGATCATAATTCTGATTATCTACATGGTACTTAAAAAAGTTTACGTTACCCATGGCGGCCACGTGGTTCGTTATGGCATAGGCGAGCTGGGCTTCAACCCCAGTGGTAAGGTAAACGCTACCCTGAAACTCTCCTTGTTCGCGAAACAGGGGAACATTGCGAGTTGTTGGCACATAAAGGGGCGAGCAAGACGTTGCCAAAAACAACAAAACAAAGAATTTACGCATGGGGGTAGTTTGGGATTCAAAAGTTAAATTAGCCAAAAATCAAGACGAATGACTTTTAATCAAAAAGAAATAAATCATTTAATGCATGCACGCAGGTCGGTCTTTCCTAAAGACTACTCTGGCGAAACGGTACCCGATCACGTAATTGACCAAATGCTTGAGAATGCCAACCACGCGCCTACGCATAAATTAACTGAGCCGTGGCGATTTGTTGTTTTTGCCCGTGATGGTCGCAAAGCCCTGGCCGCATTTCAAAGTGAATGTTATAAACAAGTAACAAGCGCCAGCGGTACTTTTCAGGAGAATCGTTATTTGGATTTGCAAACAAAACCCATGGAGTCATCGCACATTATTGCCATTGGTATGAAACGCGATGCGAGTAAACGACTTCCGGAATGGGAAGAACTGGGGGCGGTATTTTGTGCCATCCAAAATATGTATTTAACCGCTACTGCCTATGGTGTGGGTTGTTACCTGAGTACAGGCGGGATTACTACTTTTGAAGAAGCAAAAACATTTTTTGGCTTAGGTGCCGATGATAAACTTTGTGGCTTTATGCAAGTGGGCATGCCCAAAGGTGAGCCGTCCGAAAGCCGAAGAAAACCCATTGCCGATAAAGTAAATTGGGTAACTGAAATAAGTTAATTTCGCTTCAAATGAAACTGTGAACAATAGAACTATGAAAATTACAAAGGAAGATATTACTAAAGCACAAGAGCGAATTAAGTCTTATATCCATCACACCCCGGTAATGACTTGCCCGAGTATTGATGAGGAGGCCGGTTGTCAGGTTTTTTTTAAATGCGAAAACTTTCAAAAAGTAGGCGCCTTCAAAGCTCGTGGTGCCATGAATGCAGCACTAAGCTTAACGCGCGATCAGTTAGCGAAAGGACTTGCCACACATTCTTCCGGAAATCATGCACAAGCCTTAGCGCGCGCTGCAAAAATTTTGGGCGTGCCTGCTTACATTGTAATGCCACGCACAGCCCCTGAAATTAAAAAGCGCGGTGTGCGGGGTTATGGTGGCGAAATTTTTGAATGCGAGCCTACGCTGGCCGCACGCGAGTCAACATTGGTGGAGGTAATTAAAAAAACCGGAGCCACAGAAATTCATCCGTTCAATAATTTTGATGTGATGGCTGGGCAGGCAACTACTACTGTGGAGTTGCTATCGGAAGTAAAAGATCTGGATGTAATTATGGTGCCTGTTGGTGGTGGTGGCTTGTTGAGTGGCACAGCGCTGGCAGCAAAATATTTTTCTCCAACCACAAAAGTAATAGCGGGCGAGCCTGCGGGTTCGGACGATGCTTTCCGCTCCATGCAAAGTGGAAAAATTGAACCGGCACAATCGCAATCCATTGCCGATGGGTTACTCACTTCGTTAGGAGATAACACATTTCCAATCATTCACGAATTGGTAAGTGAGGTGATTACCGTAAGTGATGAACAAATAGTAAATGCGATGCGGATGGTTTGGGAGCGCATGAAAGTTATTATTGAAACTTCGAGCGCTGTGCCGCTGGCTGCTTTACTAAAAGACAAAGAGAAATTTAAAGGTAAACGAGTAGGAATTATTTTTTCCGGTGGCAATGTGGATTTACAAAGAGCATTGAAGTTGATGACAGAAGGAGTTAGTTGATCAGTCTTCGTTAAAAATAGTGTTAAAAAACTTTAACCATTAAGCTCATTAAGAGATTAAGAGAGTGAATTCTTAATGGTCATAATCCCTTAACTATCTTCATGTTTCAACAAAGCTCCTCCGTTGATTTTATTTGTCAAATCTTTCAAAATTAATTCGGCATGTACGCGCGAGTTTTCAATAAACCACTTGTTCGTTTGTAAACCGCCCACCACAACACCGGCCAGGTAGAGATTCGGTACATTGCTCTCCATGGTATTTTCATTATACACAGGTGTGTGATATTGATCCCCCTGAAACTTTATTCCCATTGATTTCATTAACTCAAAAGGTGGCTGATAACCCGTCATGGCTAACACAAAATCATTCTCAAGTGTTACTATTTTTTCGGGTGTCTCAATTTCAATGGTTGTCTCTGTTATCCGTTTAACGGTTGAGTTAAAATAAGCTTTGATCGATCCTTCTTTAATACGGTTCTCAATATCGGGTTTAACCCAATACTTTACATTTTCACGAATCCCGCTTTCGCGAATCACCATAGTAACTTCGGCTCCTTTGCGCCAGGTTTCGAGCGCCACGTCCACAGCCGAATTAGCCGCACCAATCACCACTATCTTTTGTCCGAAGTATGGGTGCGGCTCATCATAATAGTGTTTCACTTTTGGCAAGGTCTCTCCCTCCACATTTAATAAATAGGGCCGATCGTAAAACCCAAGTGCCAGAATAAGAGCTTTTGTTGTGTACGTATTTTTGTTTGTAACAATCTTGAACTGCTTATCGGTATTCGAAACTTGTTCAACTTCTTCATAAAGTTTTACAGCCAGATTCCAACTAGTACACACCCTACGATAATACTCCAACGCTTCGGGTCGCGTAGGTTTGGGGTTGTTAGAGATAAACGGAACGTTCCCAATTTCCAATCTATCGGAGGTTGAAAAGAAGGTCATGTTTTGTGGATAATTATATAAAGAGTTGACGAGACATCCCTTTTCAATAATCAGGTAATTGAGTCCTGTTTTTTTCGCTTCAATTCCGCACGCCAGGCCAATGGGTCCTGCTCCAATTATAATTACATCTTTCCCTTCCATTAACTTTCGTTAGATTTATAAGACAATATTGAGAAAATTTAATTGTTAAATGTGAACCCAGATCAATTAATGAACATCCTGATAAATTAGTTTTCTATTTTTAAATTATGGCAACAGAAAACGAATCGGATTCACGTGCTAAAAAATTCAGGAGGTTAGCCCTTGGTACCTCTTTTCTATTGGCGTTTACCTGGCCTTTAGGAAGTTTTTTTGTGTGGATATTTCTGGGGGCCACAGTCTATTTTATTTTTTTGGCCTACTATTATGGCCCTCGCCCCGCCCACGAAAAAGTTTACGAATCCAATTCTCAATCATGGACACAAGAAAACAAATCGTTTGAACAGAAAAAAGCACCCAATGCTAAGTTGGCTATAATGATTGTCGTTATCGTTGCTTTTTCTATTTTATTTATTCTGATGATTATCGGTTTCGTGACAGGAGTAAATACACCAGAACAATCTTCAGATTTTTTACAGGAAAATCTTGATCGGGAAACCTTGCAAACTAATCCCTCCGATTTAAATGCCCTCACCAACGTAGGTAATGAACTCTATGCTCAAAATCAATTTGACTCCGCACTGATTTATTACAACAAGGTTCTCGCCATCGATCCGCAAAATAGCAGCGGTCTGTATAACAAAGCATTGGTGTATTATCAAAAACAAGAGTATATCAAATCGATTGAGTTGTCTAAAAAATGTGCGGCTCTCTATCCTGAAAATACAGGAGCCATGGCTCTTACCGGGGATAGTTATTATGCACAAGAGCGACCAAGTGAAGCAATGACCTGGTATCGGCAAGCCTATGATAATGGCGCCCGTGGAGCAGAGTTGTTAAACATGATAGCATATCTATATGAGCAGCAAAATAGAAAAAGCGAAGCCATTCAGTTTTATAAGGAAACCCTCCAGCAGGATAGTAGCTTCGTTAATGCTTATGAACGTCTGGCCGAATTAGAACCCGCCCGTGCAGCCTGGTATAAAAATAAAGCGGCTCAGTACAAATAAGTCCTCATTAAAAAATTTATATGCCTCCACCTGGAATTGCTTTGTACTTTATCGCCCTGTTACCCTCCCCTACAATCCAACAACAACTCCAATCCTTCAAAGAGTATTTCTATACAACCTACAAAAGTAAGGGGGCTTTAAATTCGCCACCCCACATCACCTTGCACATGCCCTTTCAATGGAAGGAGGCAAAGGAAGCTAAGCTGGTAGAATCGCTAAAAAGATTTGCTAAAGGAAATTCAAACTTTGAAATACAACTTCAGAATTTTGGTTGCTTCGCACCACGCGTAATCTTTTCTCAGGTAATTGAGTCTGAACCATTACGGGTATTCCAACAACAACTGCATCGATTTGTAAAAATCGAGCTTAATCTTTTTAATGCGCAATACCGCGATCAACCTTTTCATCCACACATCACGCTTGCCTTCCGGGATTTAAAAAAAGATCGGTTTGAAATTGCCTGGCAGGAGTTTAAGGGTCGAACGTACATAGAAAAATTTGATGTGAACTCCATGACCTTGTTAAAGCATGATGGTAAGACTTGGAACCCCTACACGAACTTTGATTTTTAATTCAACGGTTTCTTAACGACTTTAGTAAAAAATATAAGCATGAAAAGTCATTTGAATTCGATCTTACTTGTCCTTTTCGTTTTAATCTTTGGTCTTGATTGCCTTGCTCAAACTGGCTCTGAAATTTTGCTGTTTGACTTAAAGGTTAAGAAGAATAAAATCACAATCTCTAATCCAATCAACGTTACTAATCATCCCGGCTATGATAACCAACCGGGGTTTAACCGCATTGATCCTATTCTATACTATTCCTCTTTTAATGAGGATGGCCGAGCAGATATTAAATCATACAACTACGAAACTCATGAGACAGCTTCTATAACACATACAGCGGATAGAGAATATTCACCTACGCACACACCCGACAATGATTATCTCTCTTGCATTATTCAACGCGATAATGGCACTCAGGATTTGGGAAAATATCCGTTGACTGGTGGCGATCCTTATGTAATTATTGATAACATGACGGTTGGTTATCATGTTTGGGCCGATAACAGTCATTTAGCTATGTTTATTTTGGGTGAGCCAAATACCCTACATTATTTGAAATTGCCTACTAAAGAAGATACGGTACTTGCACAGAATATTGGCCGATCTTTACATCATATCCCTGAAGAAAGAGGAATAAGTTTTATTCAAAAAGCTCCGACCACGGATTGGCAAATCAAAAAAGTTGATACAGAAACAATGGCCATAACAACTATAGCCTCTACGCTGCCTGGTCGCGAAGATATTTGCTGGACCCCTGATGGAAAAATTATTTCGAGTGACGGCTCAAAACTTTTTATACTTGATCCTAAAAAAGGAAATACATGGACAGAAATTAAACTTGCTGCGGGTAGCGAAATGTTAAAGGGCGTAACGCGACTTGCTGTTAGTCCAAAAGGCGATAAACTAGCGGTGGTGGTGAGTGAGTAAGTAAGTAAAATTGTTATCACATCTTCTCACAAAACGCCCCTTTTGCAATCCATAGTTTTTGAAGTTCAATCTCCAGTAATCCTTCGCGCACAGCTGGGTCCATTTCGATTACTTCCAATTGCAGATCTCCCCGAATAACCAGAATGCCGCCTTCTGAATCGCCAAACGTTCCCTCGGTAACTACGTTTCCGGTTTTGATGATCGCCTTTAAGTAGTTATCGTGTTTATTAAAAGTTTCAGGTGCATGTTGAATATTGAACTTGGCAATGTTGGGTATATAGCGGATAAACTGATAGGTAACCATTTCGTAGGGTTCGTTGACAATACAAGCAGAACCCGTTCTCGGAAAGTAAGGCAGTACCTCCACGCGCCAGCGATTCGCCTGCACACCCGGATCTGTTTTTAACCATTCTTTCACTTCGACTGCCGACTTTGATTTGAAAATAAAGATCCCTCCACCCTCTTCGAATGGTCCTGCGGAGATCAATTTACCTTCTTTAGCCAGTCGTTTAATATTGGCAAGGTGACCTTCCATAATTTTTTTTACTTGCTCTTCGGGTAATTCTGCTTTGTCCGTCCGTTTGTTAAGAAAAACAAAAATCAATTCGGGGCTTTGCGCGAACGAGATTTGAGTGGATAGAAGAAATAATAAAATCAGAATTCTTTTCATAGTATGAACTTACTAATTACCTAGGAATTATATGGGTGTACTATAACTTAAAGTTGTAGAACTCCTTTGATCTTGCTATAAGGCATTTCGCTTTTGTCGGCTAACCAACAGCACACCCATTAAAATCAGAATCGTGCCTACAATCTGGGCAAAGAAAATGGGCTCATCTAAAAAGAAATAAGCCATGGCAATTGTTGACACGGGACCAATGCTCGCTACGATGGCCACATTGTCGGAGCCAACTCTTTTAATTCCTTCCGTTACCAGGTAAGAGGGAATAACCGTAGATAAAATTGCCATCGAAAAACTGTAGACATACACCATTGGGGGAAAATGCCAAAGCGGAACATTTGATGTTATAAAAAAATGCAACAGAACCCCTATAGAAGCAAAGCTCATCGCATAACTATTAAACTTAGAAGCTCCTACCATAGGAATTAATCGCCCGCTGCCTACAATGTAGCTGGCATAGGTAAAGGCGCACGCAAGAATTAATGTTGCACCTAAAATAAAGTTGTTGTTATCCTCCGTTTGCAATCTGGTCTCACCAAAAAAAGCAATGAGTAATCCAATATAAGTAACCGTTAATGCAAGCCATTGGATCGGTTTGATCTTTTCTTTGAACAGCAACGAAGACATTAAAACCACCAAGGTAGGGTAGATAAATAAAATCAGTCGTTCAATGCCTGCCGTAACATATTGCAAGCCCAGAAAATCCAGCAAACTGCTTATGTAATAACCTAAACACCCGATGATAGCTACATAGAACCATTGTCGGGTAGTGAAACGAATATTGCTTTGCTTTTTGGAACTGGCAAATGCAGAGGTCAAAAAGAAGGGAAGCGCGAAAATCATTCTCAGTGCAAGAAGTGTAATCGCATCTACTTCGGTATCGCGATAAGCCAGTTTTACAAAGATTGCTTTAGTAGAAAAGCAAACTGTCCCAAGCAGCGCGATCAACATTCCGCCAAGAAAATAATCACCTGTCTTTTTCGAGGTCATTCTTTTTGCGACAGCAAGACATTCGTCAGTTTCATTAAATCCTTTTCGGTATTATACAGGTGGGGAGCAACCCGAATAGCATCACCGCGAAAAGAAACGGAGATCTTATTTTTCTTTAATGCATCCCGTATAGGATCTATATTCTTTCCTGCCGGGATTCGAATTCCAAACAAATGGTTGCCCCGAAAGCGTTCATCTTCTATCCAATAACCCGCCTCCCGCAATAGGTGTATTGGCTTCTTTGTAATAGCGGCACAGTAGCGTTGAATTGCTGTGGGTTTCCACTGATTAATTTGTTTAAGCGCTTCCAGCAACATAGGTACCAGAATAAAGTTACTATGCTCACCCACTTCGTAACGCAGCACCCCTGGTTGATAAGCAGATTCATAATTTACCAGACCCGCAAAGTTTTCGCTGTTCAGTCGGTTAATCCAATTTTCTTCTATCGGTGTCCCTCGATCAAAATATTCGCCATAGTAGGCAAGACCAAGCGAGTACGGGCCCATCAACCATTTATAACCACCACAGATTAATGCATCGGGTTGAATTTCCTTTACACTAAACGGCAGCGCTCCGACTGATTGTGTTCCGTCAATCACTAATAGCGCACCTACCTCCCGGGTTCGCCTTCTAATCTCCTTGAGATTGAAAAGCGTTCCATCTGCCCAATGGACATGACCCAAGGAAACAAGCTTTGTGTTCGTGTCAATCGCATCCAGAATTCGCTCATTCCATTGAGCGCCTCGGCTTGTGCGCGTATCGGGCGCGGCAATCATCTTTAAGCTTGCGCCAGAAGTTTGTTGAACTCTTTGCCAGGGATAATAATTACTCGGAAACTGTTCTGCCGTTACAATTATATTATCCGTTCGCGACAAGTTAAGATTGCGAGCTACATTAGCCAGACCATACGAAGCAGAAGGAACAAGAACAACTCGGTTTGATTCGGCTTGAATAAGCTTTGAATATTCTTTGCGTACTTTTTCAGTCGTCTCGAAAAAATCTTTGGGAGACACTGCGGCTGGGTTTCTTTTCTGAAGAATCCCCGCTATACCTTTCTTCTCAACGGCTTTAAGAAGTGGCGACATGTATGCGCAATTCAGATAAACACTCCCCATGGGTAATGTGAACTTCGATCGCTGACTGGAAATCATAATGGTAAAGTTGGAACAAGATGTTTTTTAAACTTAGTCTAATTTTAATCGATATTAAACCTAAGGTTACCAAATTTGTCTAACGAACATCCATACATTGCACATCAGAGATTATGAGGGTTGATCGAGATATATACAAAGGCATTGAATACATTACGTTAGCTGGTTTGCCTCCTGATCAAAAGGAAAAAATAGTAACAACTCTTGACCCCGACAAAATAATTAAGATCTTAAAAGACGGGGTTCTGATAAATGATTGTATCCAATATGCCGATTACCTACGCTGGTTTGAAGAGCAATATCCGATCTCTGTTATAAGCCCATCTCGCGTGCCCCAATCTGCGGAAGCCTTCTCAAGTTCTCGATCGAGTCGATCCCCGCTCACAAGCACTTCCTTTTAACTCCAAGGGTCAAGGAATTCAGCGTAAAGTGATGAAAATATTTCCGCTATTTCATTGAAAATCTGACCATTAGAATAGTCGACAAAAAAAGGTTCATTATTTGCCCGACAATAGTTGTCCACAAAGAACTGATTAACGATAGTAGGTATAAATTATTGATTATCAGATATTTAATGATTAACAATATAGTGATGTTGACAACTATCAATTTTTGTGGAATACTATTTCCCTTGATTTTTGGTTAATTCTAAGTGTCTGAATTATACCCTTTTAGTCCGTTTCTTTCATTCAACTTACATGGCTATTTTTACGGTGATATTAGTGTCTGTCAGGCAGCTCAACCTAATCTTAATTTACAATTAGTATGAAGTCACGATTCCTGGTTCTTCTGTTTTGGTCATTAAGTCTGATGGCTGCCGCCCAAGAGGCTAAAGAGATTAAGTTAAACGATTTGCAACAGTTGATTAACAGTCCCAGTGAGCATATTCAGGTTATTAATTTTTGGGCAACCTGGTGTGCGCCATGCGTAAAGGAGATACCGCTGTTTGAGGCGCTCCGTAAAGAGAACGAAGCAGTAGATGTTACCCTGGTCAGTATGGATTATGATCTGGACCCAAACCCGGATAAGGTAAATCGCTTTATTGCCCGAAAAAAATTACAATCGAAAGTAGTGATCCTGGCAGAGACTGATCCTAATTCGTGGATTGATAAAATTGATAGGGATTGGCAAGGGGCCTTACCCACCACACTTGTTGTAAATACCAAAACCGGAAAACGAAAACTAGTACAAAAAGAATTGCACGAAGGAGAATTAGAAAAACTTATCGCTGAGGTTCGGTAAATAGAAATACGATGAAAGCAATTTTAGCAATGTTTTGTATGGCCTTATTGATAGCGGCCAATACAAATAAAAGAGGATACGAGGTAGGTGATACCGCCACAGATTTTAAATTGAAAAATGTGGATGGCAAAATGATTTCTCTGGCTAACTATAAAGAAGCCAAAGGATTCATCGTAATTTTTGATTGCAATACCTGCCCCTACTCAAAGGCTTACAATGAGCGCATCATTGCGCTTAATAAAAAATATTCAAACAGCGGCTTTCCGGTAATTGCGATTAATGCGAATGATGGCTCAGGCGATACGTTCGAGGATATGATACGCCTTGCCAAAAAGAAAGACTATAAATTTCCTTATGTGTTCGATCAGACTCAGGCAATAGCCAAAGCCTATGGCGCTACCAATACTCCACATGTTTTTGTTTTGGATAAAAATCTCAGAGTCTCCTACATTGGAGCGATTGATGATAACCCACGAAAGGCTCAAGATGTAACCAAACGATATGTAGAAGATGCAGTCGATGCATTGCTTGCTAACAAGCCTATATCTGTTACAAAAACAAAAGCGATTGGCTGCGGCATAACGTGGAAGCGGGATTAAACCATTAAGATAAATTAAGAACATTCAGATTACCTCGACTTAATTTTTTAATGATCTTAATGATAAAAGTTTTTTATTACTTATCCCCCACAGGCAACTCTATATTTTCACCCCAGATATATTTGTTGAACCATTGCCAATTATGCCAGGTGGCCGCTAACTTTTCTTTAGGCTTGGTAATACCATGACCAAAGCCTTTGTAAACAATTAGCTCAGCAGGAACATTTTTATCGCGCAAGCCTTGTAATAATTCGTAAGCATTTGCAATGGGTACACGTTTATCAAACTCACCATGTTGAATCAGTGTGGGCGTTTTTGCTTTGTTGATGTTCGTGATCGGAGATGTTTTCTTGTAAATCATTTCATCATTCCATGGGGTTGCCTTTAAGTATTGTCTTGTAAACGGATGAATGTCTGTGCCCACATAATAAGTCATCCAGTTGCTAATGCCCGCACCAACCGAAATCGCTTTAAACACATCCGTGTTTGTTGTTAAAAACGCTGAGATGTAACCTCCCTGACTCCAACCCATGCTGCCCATCTTACTTTTATCGATCATACCCTTCTTATCGAGATAATCAATGCCACTTAGAACATCCCACATATCGCCAACACCCAGGTTTTTTACATTCAAAGATCGAAACGCTTCGCCATACCCGGCCGAGCCGCGATAGTTGGGCCGGAGTACCAAACATCCTTTATCAAGCCATTGCAACACCGGGTAAACATACCCCGGCACCGGTGTAGGGGTATCAATACCTGTGGGCCCGCCATGAATCATAACTAGCAGCGGATATTTCTTTGAAGGATCATAATCTTTTGGCTTATGGAGCACGCCTTCAATAGTTGCCCCATCTTTGCTCTTCCAACTGATTACTTCACTCTGCGCTACCTTCCAGTTTTTTATTTGACTGGTCATATCGCTTAATTGTTGCCCCTCCTCATTCAGTTTCGAAATAAATACTTCAGTTAATTGGTCATCGGCACGCGCGGTGTAGGCAAGGGTTTGTCCGTCTTTGGAGAAAGAGAAACTTAATATCTGATTAGGAGAGTTTTTGAAAACAGAATATGCGCCAGTGGCAGGATCAATCCGGTACAAAAGTTTTTTTGTTTTGTTCCAGATCGAAGCATAAATACCCGTTTGCTCCCATTCAAATCCACCTAAGTTTTCATCAAGCATTTTAGCTAATTGGCGGGTAGCTTTGGTTTCAATTTGTAGAGCGAACAATTTAGAATTCGTATAAAAATTAGAAGTTGAATCGGAAAGATTGGATGTGAATAAAATTTCCTTTGAGTCAGGCGACCAGCCTTCCAATCCATCGGTGCTTGGATTTTTCACTAAGGAAATGATTTTATTATCCAATAGGCTTACCAATGAAATGTCTGACTTGAGGAAGGAGTTAATTAACGGATCCGGTTGATGGCCAAAGGCAACGGCTTTTCCATCGGGGGATACTCGGAAAGAAGTGACAGTAAAATTTCCATTTGTTAGTCGCTTCGCTTTGGGTAACTCAATACAGCCTGCTTTCACTTTTAGTGAATCTGTTTTTTCGTAACACGGCAGCTCAGAAGGATCGCGCAGATCGGGATTGAAGTTAATTTGCCAAAGGTGCGAGAGTGTAAATTCTTTGTCATCGGCTTCAAACCCACCATATCTTTTCTCCTGCTCCCTTTTGATTTTATCTTCCCTTTCGGATTTAAGAAAAATAAAACTCTGACCAGAAGGATGCCACTCAAAGCTAGAAATACTTTCCTCTTCGTTAGTAACTGTTCTTGCCTCACCCCCTTCTATGTTGATTACCTGAATTTGAGTTTTACTTCCCCGATCAGCCAGAAAGGCAATCCATTTTCCATCAGGAGAAAACTCGGCCCCCGAACTACTCCCTTTGGATGTGTTCGTTAACTGAAAAGGTGGGCCACCGTTTTTGCTTAACCAAATTTCGGTATCAAATCGATTCTCATTCCAGTCTGTAGTTTGCACCGTGTACATCACATGTTTTCCATCAGCTGAAAGTGTAACGCTGCCAATACTGCGCAGTGAAATAACTTCTTCGAACGTTGGAACGTGTTGCGCAAATACAGACGATGAGAATAATACAAACAGTAGGAACAAATAACGATTCATACGAGAGGGGTTTGGGCTCTTAATGAAGCCAAATTGAAGGGCAATTTATATTGCTTTTACAGGAATGGATGTATAAATGGATAGGCTATCCAGGGCATTTACTTTTTCATATCCGTTGGCACGGGAGCGGGTCCATCAGGAATGTATGCCTTATACACATGGCCTCCTCTACGTTGCTCAAACTCTGCACGCACGTCTTTTCGTAGTTGCTCATTTTCAAAAAGATCAACCATTGTCATGGCCAATGATTTTGCAGCTAACACCATTCCTTTGTGTCCAATAGACATTCCGCCACAAGCAACAACACTCCAGCCGTGCCAGGCCGTATTAGCTGGTGCCGTAGTGGCCAGTAAGGTTATCTCGGGCACAATCCAACTAATATCCCCTACATCGGTAGAACCGCCCGCAGGATTTTCCTGAGTTTCTTTAAGTGGATGTATCGTTCCGTCAAGACCAGTTTGTTCACCACCTTGTACTTCCTGAATTTTCTTTGCAAAGGCAATCTCCTCCGGGGTGTAGGTTATAGGACCTAAAAATTCCAGATTCTTTTGAAGGGCTGTTGCGCCTGTGCGATTTACAAGCAATTCATAATCACCCGTTTGTACCGTTACCTTAGCTTCTACACCGGCAATCATGCCCGCGCCTTTTGCCATTTCTTTAACACGCTCAAATACTTCAGCGACTCCAGTACGCTTGCTATCCCGTATCCACATCCAAATTTTCGCATACTCAGGCACCACATTAGGCACATCGCCACCATTCATAATGGCATAATGCATACGCACAGTGGGTTTTACATGTTCACGTAACATGTTTACCCCATCCGTAAATGCTTCGAGGCCATCCACTGCACTTCTACCATTCCATGGGTCTGCTGCTGCATGCGCAGCCTTACCTTTAAACTCAACAATAAAATCTATAATCGCTTGTGAGCTTTGTGTGCTGGCTGCAATTTCTACATCCGGATGCCAATCCAGACATACATCCAAATCAGCAAAGAGACCATCGCGGGCCATGTATATTTTTCCACCCACCGATTCTTCGGCAGGTGTTCCATAAAACCGAATAGTGCCTTTTAGTTTTCCTTGTTGGATCAATTCTTTGATTGCTACCGCGGCACCTAAACTTCCAGCTCCAAATAAATTATGACCACAACCATGGCCGGCTGCCCCTTGGTTCAATGCTTCTCTCGTTGGTTGTGCTTTTTGTGAAATCCCCGGAAGGGCATCGAACTCACCCATAATTCCAATCACAGGTTTCCCCGATCCATACTCAGCCGTGAAGGCGGTTGGCATGCCCGCCAAGGCTCGCTTCACTATAAAGCCCTGCGCTTCGGCATAGTCGGCCAATTCCTTTGCCGATTTGGTTTCGCGCAAAGCGGTCTCGGCATAAGCCCAAACTTTATCGCTTATGGCAATAAGTTCTTGCTGATGTTTATCAACCGATTGGATTACGGCAGCTTTATTCGCATTAACAGCCGGTTTCTTTTTTTGACTTACGGCAGCAATGCTTGTGCAAATCAGGATAAAGGTGAAGAGCTTTTTCATTTAATCTATTTTAAAATACTATAACGCTAAGTTCGAAAAGAAATCATAAAATTTAATACCCATCTATCAACTCATAATTTTTTATTTTTATCCGTTATTACCTGCGGTAGATTTTTTACTTTTTCGTTGATCGGATTTATGTTTTCTTCAATAATTCGATTCAGTTGATTCGTGGCTTCATCCGTCTCCTGACTTAACTCTCCTAATCGGTTCACCTGTGGTTGTGTTGGTCGTGCGGTAGCACCATCAACAGCATCAGCTAATTCAGAAATCTCTTCCTTCAATCTTGGTCTTTGACGATAGCCCATGTTGGGTGGTGGTCTGCGCAAAATCTCATCTTCATAGTTTCTTAGCTTTTTTATCGTCTCGTCAATTTGATTTTGCGTTGCCTTATCAACCCCTGATTCGTTACCAGCAGAATTTATTCGTTGTTTTAGTTCCGTTAACTGTTTGATGGTTTCATCTGTGCGATTAATCAACTTATGCGTTTGCGATAACTGATCGCGTAAAGCAAGGGTCGTTTCTGTTTTTATTTTAAAATCCTGATCGTTCATTTTAATGCGTGGATCCGCGCGCACAGTAATTTTAGTTTCTACCGTTTGTCCATTAGCTTTTATTGTAGCGGTGTAAACTCCGGGCGAAACTAAGACCCGAAGTGGCGAACCGCCCCAACCACTTGCCACTGGGTTATTCAATTTTTCTTCCTCGGTATATCGCAAATCCCAAATAATTCTATTCACTCCGGCTTTCGAAACGGTGTCCTTTAAGTTGCGAACAGTATTTCCTTTTGCATCGGTTATGGCAATCGTGATTGCTTCTTTCGGATCGCTCTTCAGATATAAATTAAGATACGCGCCAAAGTCTGGGTTCTTTGCTTTGTACGCAGCATCGCCTTGCTCTTCAATCAATCCATAATAATTCCAAAGTGTAGCAGCTCGCGTAGTAAAAACGGCTACCTCTTTACCCGCAGCAGAATTAAATTCTTCTAAGGGTTGAATATCATCTAAAATCCAAAGGCCTCTTCCGTGTGTGGCGGCTACCAAATCGTGATCGCGTTTGTGTACGCGCAAGTCACGCACGGACACCGGTGGCATATTGTTATTTATTTTGGCCCAGGTCTTTCCTTTATCCCACGAAGCAAAAATACCGTGCTCCATACCGGCAAAAAGTAAATTCGCATTATGCGGATCTTGCCGTACTACATAACACCAGTCTTCAGGCAACCCACTGCTGATCTTCGTCCAGGTTTTTCCAAAGTCTGTAGTCATAAAAGCATACGCCTTGTAGTCGTCCATGCGATGTTGATCTACCGCCACAAAGGCGGTACCGGCATCGTGCTCGCTCGCATGAATTTTTGAAACCCATGCAAAGGCTGGCAAGCCCGTGATAGAACTCTTCAAGTTCGTCCAGGTTTTTCCACCATCGCGTGTTAGTTGAACATTGCCATCATCGGTACCCGCCCAGATTACATCTTTTTGTACAGGCGATTCAGCAATTGTTAGAATCGTACAATGAAATTCAGCGGCCGTATTGTCTTGATAAATTTCGCCACCCGAAGTTTTTTGCTTCGATTTATCGTTTGTTGTCAGGTCACCACTGATTTGCTCCCAGTTGTAACCCTTATCGCGACTTCTAAATATTACATTGCCTCCGGTGTAAACCGTATTAGCATCATGTGGAGAAATGTGAATAGGTGAATCCCAATTGAATCGGTATTTATGATTTTCAATGGCATCACCAGCCGAACCAAGCATTTTAGGATACGGATGAATAGTACGAACATTTCCCGTATTGGTATCTACATGATAAATAACACCGCCCTGCGAGTTGGCATATACTTCATTCTCCTGACCGGGAATAGGAACTGCATAATAACCATCGCCAGAGGCAATCTGTTTCCAATCCCGTTTTAAAATTCCTGCACGATTCAACGAATTGCTCGGACCTGTCCATGTTCCGTTGTCTTGCAATCCACCATAGAGAAAATACGGATCGCGATTGTCGAGAAAGATTTCATAGAATTGCGAAAGCTCAACATTATTTATTGTTCGAAAGGTTTTGAAGCCATCAAGCGAAACCCGAAAGCCGCCATCATCGCCATTCAAAACATAATTTGAGTTTTTTGGATCGATCCACAATGCCTGATTATCGCCATGCTGCCCGTTGGCAACGCCTTTAAAGGTGCGGCCTCCATCGGTTGATTTGCTCATACCGCCCGATAAAGTATAAACCACTTCTGGATTTGAAGGATCCACTTTTACATCGCTATAATAAAACGGCCGGAAGTTCAAATCACGATCGTCATTAACCATGCGCCAGCTATCACCCCGATCGTCTGAGCGGAACAGTGTTCCTCCATCTTTAAATTCGGTAATTAAATAAACGGTATTCGGTTGGCTTTGCGCGATCGATACACCAATGCGTGCCATCGGCTTATCCGGTAATCCGTTTTTATGAGAAATTTTACTCCAGGTTTTTCCACTATCCATGCTTCTATAAAGTGCTGTCTTTTCCCCACTGTCATCAAAGCGCCAGGGATTGCGGCTAAACGTCCACATGCCGGCATACATTACCCGTGGATTATTCCATTCAATAGCTATATCCGAGCAGCCTGTTTTTTCATCGATATATAAAACCTTCGTCCAGGTTTTCCCGCCATCTTCGGTACGAAAAACTCCGCGATCAGAATTAGGCCCCCACTCATGACCCATCGCACAAACACAAGCAGCATCCGGATTTTTTGGGTCAACGATAATCCGCTTAATGCGATCCGTTTTTTCCAGACCCAAATGATTCCATGTTTTGCCACCGTCATTTGAACGATATACGCCATAACCATAGCCTACACTGTTGCGCGGATCGCCTTCGCCCGTGCCTAAATAAATTACGTCATGGTCGCTTGGCGCGATAGCAATATCACCAATAGAATATGCTTTTTGATCGGTGAACAAGGAAGTCATCGTTACACCCCCATTGGTAGTTTTGAAAACACCGCCATCGGCACCGCCTACATAAAAGGTAGTGGGGTCGCCCGGAATACCTTCAATATCGGTAACACGTCCGCCCATGTTGGCCGGGCCAATTGGGCGCCACGTCATATTCTTTAATGCTTTGTCGTTTGGTGCTTGAGCCGAGAGTTGCCAGAAGAACAACACAATGCTCAGTGTAGATAGAATCCTGAAATAAATTTTCATACAGGTTAAGGTTTATTATTATTTGAGATTACCAAATACGCGCTTCAAATCAAACTAGTTTGGGATAGACATTTTTCAAACAGCGCAAGCGGTCATTTAACGGTTTGATGCGTTTTTCAATTATATTAAAATATATACCTTTATCCAGAATATTATGAAGACATCTATTCTTTCAATATTGATTAGTGCTGGCTTAATTTTACTAGGGTGTCAAGAAGATTCTCTTCGGGTATCTTGCAATCAGTCTGTAACGGCAACGGTAAGAGATCTTACGGGTTTGGATGGTTGCGGATATGTATTCGAACTTGCCGATGGCACAAGACTGGAACCACAAATGTTGGGCTGGTGTGGTACTCCGCCCATTTCTAAAGAGATAACTGAAAATCCGTTATACAATTTTGAGTTTGTTGACGGCAAAAAAGTTAAAATTGCCTATGAGGAAATACCAGAAGCAGCCAGCATTTGTATGGTTGGAAAAGTTGTGAAGATCACTTGCCTGGAAGAAATCGCATCGGTAGCTGAGTAAAGCAAAATCTATTCCTTCGATTAATCTAAAACGAAGTACTGGCGCCACCGCCCCCCGAATCGCCACCGCCTCCTGTATCTGTAGTAATGTTCCCCGGTTGATTACCGCCCATGGTTTGGGAAATTAGCAAAGCCTCCACATTCATAGTGCCCCATTTCGAAGCCATCAGGTTTTCGCGGGTAAATCCTGCACGCATCTCCTTAAGATAGCGCATGAGTAAAATCGATATCCCCACTAAAATGATTCCCGCTACAGTAAGTGTAATTTCTGGGTGCCCCAGACTGTAGTAGTATTTAAATGTAAAAACAGAAAATGCTAAAACAATCAAACTCACCCGTAGCAAAACGATGTCCTTCCGCTTAATGCCAAAATATAAAAAACTTAGCGGGATGATAATTGTAAAGAAGTAAAACAGGTAGGCAAAAGGAATGTCCGCTCCCTCTTCCAAGGATAAATCCATCAGGTTAACACTCAGTTCGCGTACCACCAGATAATTGCCACTGAAGTAAACTAATAACAAGCAAATCGTTTCAACAATCAATAGATTATAATGCCATGCATTTAATTTAACTTGTCGCTGTAGTTTTTTTGTTGTGAAATAAATTGCCGAAAAAATTAAAATGAACACAAAGGGAATGACTTGCTTGAAGATTCCTCCTGCTTCAAAGCAATTGTAAAACACAATAGCAGCCAGAGATGCTATTGCTAAAGCAGTTGTGATCAGATCAAGATACCGGATGGCTGCAAAGGTGAAAACCAGCAAACATACCAGCAGTATCAACTGGATACTTTCAAAATCAACTAACCCCGCAACTCCACCAATTATAAATCCGTAGGAGTAGTAAAGAATTGCTTCGGTTACTCCCGATTTAAAATGATTTTTTGCAATGAACATTTTTTCAAGAGCAACGAAAGAGCCGATGCCATATAAAACACATAGTATAGAGATTACCTTTTGACCTGCTTCAATTACCATGAGTGTCAGGAGGCCTGTTACGCCTGAGAGAGCCACCAGAGCTGCTACGAATAATAAAAGGCGAATGATAATATTGGGGTGATAAAAGGGAACCTTATACGCTTCATCAATGAGCATCAATTGATCCTCAGTAATAAAACTATGTTTAGCCCAACGCTTTGCTTCTTTTATTACGGCCAGGTTATAAACCCACAACAGATTATAGGCGCTCTTCATCCTTTTTTAAGTAAATGTTTAGACTTAATAATGAAGTAAATAAATCCGCCACACGAGGCCACCGAATATAAAAACCATAGGTTGGGCTCCAGATCAAAAAGAGTATCGGCCAACAAGTAGGTGGTTGCGATGTAACCCGCCACAAAAGCATATAGCAAAAACAAAAATGATTTTCTTAAACTCGCCTGGTACCAGGCAAAGTAACAGCCCGCAAAAATAAGTGCCGCATATATCAGATACACCCGTTCATCAATAAAGAGGCCCGCCACCGAACCAACAAAAAATATGAGCATGCAAAAATTATAATACGTAAAGGCAAAATGACTTTTGATTTGTTTCCGTTCCAAGAAAAAAGCCATAGCACCCACTATTATGGAAAACACAATGGCCGTTATGTGAAGATTCGAATCAGAAAAGAAATCGTTGCTATACCATTTTTGTGGCGAAATACTGATACTCCAAAAAGATGCGAGTGCGGTAATGGCCAGAGAAAGAATACCCAGATGATCGTAGCGATAGGCGAGATAGAAAAAGAATGCTGCTGTAATTAATGTACTCCAGCCCAGATGTTCGTCAAACGTGCCGTATTGAAATTGCAAATAGCCTTGTATCGATACAAATAGCAATGCTCCGGCCAATAGAACATAATCAAAGTAGGGCGTTGGTGGTGCAATGAGCTCATTAGAATAATCTTTACCGTACTTAATTACATACCAAAAGCAAACGAGCATGGTAATAGAAAGTAAGAGGATGCTTATCAAGTGACCTAACTCGCCAATGTTTTGATAGATAAGTAAACCCGCGCCTGTTGTAAAAAGCATTACTCCGAGATAGAGTAGTGTGCGCAGTTCATAAAAAACAGAAACTACTTTGCCTGACGTAATCACTTCAATTTTTTCGAATTGATCTTGGGTAATCAATCCTTTCTCTAAAAGCTCGTGCGGGGCGTTGCGAGTCATTTACTTATTGGCAAACACTATACGAATGAAGGTGAAAAACTTTTTCATAGTTAAGTTGGAAGTATATAGAATCCCTAAAATACCACAGTCAAGAAGTTAAAAATAAAATTCCTACTTCTTCGCATTCATATAATCAAACGTAAGATTGAGAAAAGCCTTGACTCCTGTTGTCATCGCCTTTTCATCAATCATAAAATCGGCTGTATGATGCGTGGGTTGTCTCTGTAATTTCATATCAGCCGGATAAGCTCCCAGAAAAAAGAAAAAGCCGGGCACTGCGCGTTGATAGAAAGAAAAGTCTTCAGCCATTGTAACAGGCACCGTGATTTTTACATTCTCTGCCCCGGCAGCACGCACTAAACTGGGTGCCATTTGTTCTGTAAGTTTGGGATCATTCACTGTTGCCGGATACGTGATCTGAATATTCACCTCTGCCTGTCCGCCTGCGCTCTCCGCAATTTTAGTTGCCGTACGAATTATATCTTGGTGAATTTTTTTCTGCATCTCATCATCAAAAGCACGAATGGTTCCTTCTAGCAAAGCCTCCTCAGGAATAATGTTTCTGCGAATACCCGCATGTATGCTACCTATAGTAATTACTGCGCCTGCTTTGGTCAACTCCGTCTGCCTGCTTATGATGGTTTGGAGTCCCGTGATGATTTGTGCTGAGATTACAATAGGGTCAACGCTATCCCAGGGAGTAGCACCATGGGCTCCTCGTCCTTTTACTTTTATATCAACACCATCTACCGATGCCATCAATCCGCCCGAGCGATACGCTAACTGACCCGAAGGCAATAAAGATTGAATGTGCAATCCAAAAATAGCATCCACTTTGGGGTTTTCCAGCACACCTTCTTTCACCATTAATTCTGCACCGGATACACCATCACTAACGGGTGCGCCTTCCTCTGCCGGCTGAAAAATAAATTTTACAGTTCCTCTCAATTCATTCTTATTCTTCGTGAGAATTTCGGCTGTAGCCAATAATATAGCCATGTGTGTGTCGTGGCCGCAGGCATGCATTACACCAGTTTCCTGACCATTGAAGGGTACTTTTAATTTTGATGCGAATGGTAACGAGTTTCGTTCAGTAAGAGGCAGAGCATCAATATCGGCACGCAAAGCGACAACGGGTCCGGGTTTACTTCCCTTCAAGATGGCAACTACTCCGGTTTTTGCAACGGGGTATTGTACCTCCAACCCCAGCGCTTTTAATTGTTCGGCTATGCGTGCACCGGTCTGTGTCTCGCTATTCGATAACTCCGGATGTTCATGAAAATATCTACGCCACTCAATAATCTTTGGTTCAAGCTCTTTTACCTGCTGATCTAGTTTTACTTTTAACTTGGCATCGATCTGAGCGATGGTTAATATTGTAATAAGTGAGAGACAGGCTGTAAAACAAAATTTCTTCATAGGTTTGAGTAATTTCAGTCAAGATATAAAAAAGAGTTTCTGAATAAAAACTATACTATATGCAATGGGTCAAAATCTTTGCGAGTGCCGAGGAAGCTGACAACATCCTGATTGAAAATAAGCCTCAACTCGTGGTGGCAAATGGGAAAAGAATTTGTTTGGTGAAACGTGAAGGGAAATATTTAGCTGTGAGTGATCGATGCACCCATAATGGGGAATCGCTAAGCAAGGGAAAGGTTAACTATCTGGGTGAGATCGTTTGCCCGTGGCACGGCCATCAATTTAACCTTAAAAGCGGTCGCGAGACTCAGGAACGCTCCGCAGATTTGGAGTGCTTCCCGGTTAATGTAGAGCAATCTGGTTTTTACCTGGGGATTTAAGGCTCCACAATAGGGATGAAGGCAAATCGTTATTTATCAAATACTATCTTCTTGAAAATCTTTTTCTTTCTTTTCATTACCCCTTTTCTATTGGCTGCGCAACCTGTGGATGAAAAAGATTTATTGGTAAGCCGACTTTCTCTCGTTGAGTCCGTACCTGAAAAACTGTTGGCGACACGATCTGTTGTAGTCTATGAGCCAACTATTTCAGCTAAAGAATTACAGGAAACTCAAAAAGCGTTTCAACAAACCGGTATCGATGCCGTTGCCTATTTCGTTATTGATCATATTTTGGCTGGGGCCGATCCGCAAAAAGCCTTCTCCGCCTATTTGAATTCGCGCAATGTTTCTTTCATCATAATATTCAGCAAAGAAAAACAAACCTTCTCGCTTACTTTCGTTCCGTTTAATAATAAGGTCGATTTGGTAAATAAGGGTGCTGCCGCCTGGCAACAGAAAGGGACGGTTTTAAATGAGGTTCTTCTTTCCACCTATCGGTTTGCGGTTAGCAATCAAAAAAAACAAAACCTACTGATTAATGATGTTCCCGAAACTGACATTGCGCTTAAATATTTTGTGGGCAGAAGAACAGAAACCTACACGGCCATGGTTAAATCATTTAAAGTAGCCATACCAAAATTTGAAAACGAAAAAGAAAATGCCGAGTTAGAGCAGCTCTTAAAAGAATATTTTCCGGTCAAGTATGAATTAGTTGACCCCACTTTAGATGAACGGGAGCTGGAAAACAAAGGATTTATTACTGTGCTTCGCTTTGTTCATACGCGCGGCATAGTGGCCAAGACGATTCTTGATTATGATCTTTCTCAAATGTCAAACTCTATTGCTTCGGTGGCCATGGTGAATGGTGATGCCCAATTAAAAACAATTCCCGCAGAGGAAACTATTTATAAATTTTATATCAAGCACCTGGAATACGGAAATCTTTTTTTAGGTAATAAATGGGATGCCGACCGCACCTGGCAAGCTGCCCTTGCCAATCATTTGCAACTCATGCGAATAGATTTGAAATACTAGGGCTACGTGGTCTTATTCCGTTTTGAAAGAACAAGGGCTGCCAGAATTATTAAGGCCAGAAAAACATAACCATTGAGGTGAACTCCAGGAAAACTGTTGTGCCCCCCGTGGCCCCATCCAAAAATACCATGGAAAATTGCCCCAAATACTCCTGCAATTACTCCAATCACTGCCCCAAATACACCAGCCACAATTCCAATCGCACCACCAATCAATCCAAAAATTAAACCGAACAATCCCATTCCTAAACCAAACCAAAGCGGAAAGGTAAATACGATGATTAGGGTGATGATAATGGTTGAGGTACGAGTCATGCGTCAATGTTTCTTTATTTATTACGCAAAAATCATTCGCATTTTCGAAAAGTGTGTTTCATAGGCTAAAATCAACTTTTTGTTTTTTTGACAAAGCAAAAGTGTTGAAAAATGAACACTCGAATTACAATAATGTGCATCATGAAAGTATTTACAGCGACAAGCCAGCATGCAAAAAGACCAATTTGGAGGTCCAAATGATTTCTTCTTAAATTAGGAAACTAATAGCCACTTATTTCGTTAACCTTAAAAATTCGACTTAATGAAAACTTATCTCGGTGAATTTGAAGAACTCGTGCTCCTCACCATTGCCACGTTGGGCGATGATGCCTATGGGGTTTCCATTCAGCAGGATATTGAAACACGCTGTAACCGAAGTATCAGTATCGGTGCCCTGCACTCGACTATTACCCGTCTGGAAGAAAAAGGTTTTTTAAAATCGTGGTTGGGTGGCGCTACGCAAGAGCGGGGCGGCAGAAGCAAACGGTTTTATGAAATCACTCAGGCCGGAAAAAAAGCTGTAGCAGAAAGCAAAAGCTTACGCGATGACTTATGGAGTTTGTCAAAAATAAATTTGTCAACCACCCGATGAAACAACACCAACCACCAAAATTGGCTCGTAAGTTTTTTGCCTGGTACTGCGGTCATGCTAAAGTAGAGGATCTCATAGGTGATTTAGACGAATGGTTTTATCAGAATCTAAAAACAAAATCTCCAACGAAAGCAAAGCTCATTTATTGGAAGCAAACGCTCGCACTCATTTTCTCCTACGCTATCCGAAAGCGAAAACAGAAAGCCGCTTCTGGTCCTTATTCTTCCGCTTCATTCTCTTTTGATATGATGCGTAATTATATAAAAGTAGCTATTCGTAATCTTTATCAATACAAATATTTTGCTATCCTCAATGTCTTCGGCCTCGCGGTTGGTATGACAGTAAGTCTTCTTCTTATTTCGTTAGTTTCTTTCGTTCGAACCTATGATGACTTTCACACACATGGAGATCATATTTATACTATTGTGAGCGAACGCACTGAAGGTGTAGAAGAATCCATATGGGCTACAGCTCCCTTTGTGTTGGCCGAGCAATTGCAAGAATATCCGGACGTACAAGAAGTAGTGCGCATTCAAGCTAGCTTTCGTGAGGAAATTAAACATGCGCAAGGAACCCTTTCATTGCAGGGCTATTATGTTGAGCCAAACTTTTTAAAAGTATTTACCTATGAGGTTACGCAAGGAAATGCAACATATGCGCTGACCAAACCCAACAGTATAATTCTGACGGAATCGGCAGCAATGAAGTTCTTTAATTCAACCGAAGTTCTTGGGAAAACCCTGCAGTTGGAGAATGGCAGCTTGTTGGAGGTGGGCGCTGTTATGAAAGATCACCCGATCAACTCGCATCTGAAGTTCGATGTCTTGGTATCGTACGCTACACTTCCCCCGGTACAAGCATCTCTCAGTGATCAATGGATAAAATATGACCGTGAGTATTTGTATATGCTGCTTGCAGAAAACGGAAGTCAAAAGAAAGTGGAAGAGCATCTTAATAAGATAGCATCAGATTCTTATGCCACACTTCCAGTAAAAGTGAGCTTTGCCACAAAACATTTAAGAGAAATCGCCATGGGGGCTGATTACCGAATGGCCATTGGCCCAAAGTGGGAAGCCTCAGGAATGATTGTCTTTGGTATAATAGCTCTACTCATTTTGTTACCAGCCTGCTTTAACTACACGAACATTTCTATTGCCCGTGCCCTGAAGCGAGCAAAAGAAATTGGGTTGCGCAAAACAATGGGCGGACAAAAAAATCAAATCTTCCTTCAGTTCATTACTGAAACTGTTGTGATTACACTGGTATCACTGGCAGGAGCAATGCTGATTTTCTTTCTTATCCGTCCAGAGTTTCTAAACTCACTGGCAGAATCCTCTTCAATTGATCTTAGTCTTACAATACGCATGGTTTTATATTTTATACTTTTTGCGTTAGGTACGGGGTTAGTGGCCGGAATTTTACCGGCACTATACTTTGGTGGGCTTAGTCCTATTCAAGCCTTAAAAAATAAAACACATGCAGGTACACACGGGATGCGTGTACGAAAAGTGGTAACCATTTTTCAGTTTGCATTATCATTTGGCTTTATACTATGCCTTGTCGTTTTTAGTCGGCAGTATCAGTACTCAATCAATTTCGATTTCGGATTTAATAAAGAGAACATTGTTGATGTACAATTGCAAGGTGTGAAAGCTGAGTTAGTGAAGACTGAATTTTCAAAGTTAGCTTCGGTTCAATCTGTGGCCATGTCCTCCCAATTAATGGGGCTAAGTTATTCAAGCACCTGGGTAAAGAATGCGGATAAAGATTCTGCCGAAGTAAATCAGTTGTTTGTTGATCGAAATTATCTTTCCATGTTTAACCTTACATTGCTCGCAGGTAAAAACTTCCCGGAAGAAACCTGGCAGCGCGAGCGTTTTATTATTGTTAATGAAGAATTTCTGAAACACTATAAGATTGAAACTCCGGTTGAAGCCATCGGCCGCACCTATCTGGTGGAGGGAAATGAACTTGAGGTATTGGGTGTTGTAAAGAATTTTCATTTTGCTTCGTTGCGATATCCAATTGATAAATTCTTTTTCAGGATGAACCCAGAACACTTTGCCTTCGCTCATCTGAAAGTAAGCTCAGCAGATACTTATAGCATGTTCACTGAATTTGAAAATCATTGGAGGACTTTAAACCCTGAACAAAAATTGGAGGCAGATTTCTTTGAAGAGGAATTGAATGAAGGCTATAGCAGTTATGTTGTGATGATTAAGATTGTTGGTTTTCTTGGATTGTTAGCAATTACTATCTCATTACTGGGAATGCTTGGCATGGTTGTCTATACCTCTGAGACGAAAGCCAAAGAGGTGAGTATTCGCAAAGTAATGGGTGCTACGGTGTATAGCCTCGCGCTTTTGCTTTCAAAAGATTATTTAAAACTGATGGTATGGGCTATTCTGTTTGCGGTGCCCATCACCACAACCATATTTTACTTGCTGTTTCCTAAGATACAATACTACAGTGTGAGCCTTACACCGTGGGACATATTAGTAAGCGCAGCAATTTTGTTAGGATTGGGGATTGCTACCATTGCCTCGCAAACGTATAAAACTGCTACAACCAATCCGGCTGAAATATTGAAGGGCGAGTGAGTCTTTATAATTGTCTAGACAAACGCAACTGCTAATTCGCCAACGTAAACTCGGGCAACTTCATAATTTTTCCACCTTGCAGTGCAGATTCATGGGCAAGAATTCCTACACACGTTATGTTGGCCGATTGAACTGCATTTGGGTAAGGCACTTTGTTGTTAACCAGCGCATCTATAAATGCATGCACCAGATGCGGATGTGAACCCCCATGTCCACCACCCTGAATAAAAGAGAGATGCTGATGATCGTCAGCATCATAAACGCCTTGCTTAGTAAATCTCTGAATAGGCTCGGGTAACAACTTGGCATAATCCGGGCACTCTACTTCCTCAGGAATTTCAGGCTCAGGCTTTTTTGCGGTGTGTACGACTAAAGGCTTGCCTTCTATTAAGGGCCACTCTACCGTTTTCTTTGATCCATAAACTTCAAAGCTTTCGCGATACTGACGCGCTACATCAAACAGCGAGCGATATACATGTGCGCTCACGTCCGAATTTCTGAATTTAATGTGAGCCGTCTCGACTGCAAAAGGCGAGTTGTAATGATGATGGAGATCCTCTCTTATTGTTCCGCTGCCAAAGCACGAAACATATTCCGCTTCACTGCGCATTAAGCCGAGTACCGGACCCACACAGTGAGTTGCATAATACATCGGGGGTAAGCCCGGCCAATAGTTTGGCCAACCGTCCATGTCTTGTTGATGGCTCGCCTTTATAAATTGAAGTTTCCCTAATTCACCTTTGTCATAAAGTTCTTTTATAAACAGGAACTCTCGTGCATACACTACGGTTTCCATCATCATATAGGTAAGATTTTTTTCTTTGGTGAGGCGAACTATTTCCTCACACTCTTCAACCGTGGTGGCCATAGGCACGGTGCAGGCAACATGCTTTCCTGCTTTTAATGCTTTGATAGATTGAATACCATGATCGGGAATGGGCGTATTGATATGCACGGCATCAATAGTTGGATCTTTTAGCAATTCATCATACGAGGTGAATCTCTTTTCAATCCCAAAGGAGTCACCAATTTCATTTAGTTTCTTTTCGTTGCGCTGACAAATCGCAATCAGATTGGCGTTTGGATGTTTTTTATAAATCGGAATAAATTCTGAACCAAATCCTAATCCTACAATAGCTACATTGATTTTCTTAGTCATAACACTATGCGTTTAATAATTTCTTTAAAAAGGTAATCCCATCTTGTGCAAAATCATCCTGACTCTCAGCAAGATTTTTCCAGATGCATACGGCTCCGGCCAACTCTTTTATTTCAGGCGTAAAGCTTTCAATAGATACGACTCCTGAATAATTAATTTTCTCCAATCCAGCTTTAAATGAATTCCAAGGAGTTTGTCCGGTACCGGGAGTGCCGCGATAGTTTTCAGAAACTTGCACATGAATTAGTTTACTTCCCGCTAAGGTAATGGCCGCCTCCAAATCACGCTCTTCAATGGCCATATGAAATCCATCCAGCAATACTTTGGCTGCTGCATGATTTACATCATTAATAAGTCGCATAACATCAGCGGCCGTATTGATCAAGTCTGATTCAAACCGATTGAGTGGCTCGAGTGCAATCATCAATCCATGTTGTTGCGCCAGTTCACAAACTTTACGAATGTTTTTTACTGCAAGATCCCATTCAACTTTTCGTTGCTCAGGTGAAACCATCCGCGCTTTGCCAACCGCAGAATACATGGGGCCGGCAAGAAATTTGGCATCCCACACATTGCATAATTTGAAACACTCCGCGATGTAATCGAAACAAACTTTATGAACGGCAGGATCGTCATGTGTTAAATCACGTGTGGGGCCAAAGGCACCGCACACAATTGCCCGCAAGCCATTTTCTAAAAGCGCTTGTTTTACTTTTTGACCATCGATCAGTTCTGGATATTCAACGGGAATCTCAACAACATCATAGCCCATTGATTTTATTTTCGGAAATAAAGCAACGGTCTCTGTATTGAATGGTGAAGTCCAAAGCCAGGTGCTTACTCCAAATTTTATATTCAAACTCATGACTATTTACTCTTAACCACATTCATAACACCATTCATCAAAGACCAATGCCCAGGGAAGGTGCACACATACGGATAATCACCAACTTCTTTTGGTGCTGTAAATAGAAGTCGTACCGTTTGTTGTGGGTTCACCAGTTTAGTTGAGAAAAGTATTTCTGGGATGTTGGGCACATAATTCATCTCGGCACCTTTTGTGTCTTGTGCAAGCTTATCGGCAGCCGCGCCTACAACTTGAAGTGTGCCCGGTTTAATGATCAATAAATTGTGTTGCATAAAATCCGGGTTTTCAAAAATGATTTCTACTGGTTTACCAGCTTCGACTGTAAATGATTTCAAATCATACTTCATTTCATTCTTAATGACTTTAATCCTAATTATAGTTGCGCCAGCAAACGAAGTGGTTGTTTCTGCATTAGTTGATTTGTTAGCATAATTTTTCATGAACACTTCGGCAACCGAAGCATCCTGAAAAGGAGAGATGGTGCTGGAACGATAAATTTTTTCAACATCGTATTTCCAATCGCCAACTAAAGAAATTTTAGAAGTTCCGGATTGAAGAAAGAAGTCATTATCTTTTCCATACATGCCGCCACGGCCGCCACCATCTTCAACTTTCACAGCAATTGAATTTTTACCGGCTTTAAGCACGCCTGTAGGGATTGTGTATAATCTAAACGTATCCCAATCTTTATCCGTAGAGCCCACTTTAACACCATTCACCCATGCGATGTCTGTATCATCAATTGGCCCAAGCGATAACATTGCTTTTTTTCCAGCTAAATTTTCCGGAATGTCAATCGTTTTTCTAAACCAGATAATGCCATCCATTTCAACTCCGTTTGTTTCAATGGCTTTCGGGAGTGGCATTTGTTTCCAGGCGGAATCATCTAAATCAACTTGTTCTCTTTTAAATAGTGCAGGATCCAACGGTGTTTTGTAGTTCGGATTTTCTTTTAGAAAGGTGCTCATGAAACCACTTTGATGTTTTGCTGCTGCAGCATAAACTGCTTTCTGCAACCAAAGATCATTTTTAATAGCTGGATCATTTGATATGGGTAACAACAACGCACCAATATTTTCTGATGCCGGCAAAGAGGTAAGTGCTATCAGCGCTGCTAATCTTGTGTTTGGATCGGGATCATTTAAGGTATTGGATTCAATTATGATTTGCTCCGTTAAGCCTTCTTGAGAAAGAATTTGCAAAGCCGCTTTGCGAACCGCAGGCGATGTGTGTTTCAACGCATCAACAACTACTTGAAAAGATTCGCTGCCTGTTTTCACTGCACCTAATCCATCCATCGTCCAAAGCGCATGGATGGGAGCATACGGATTTGCCGATTTCCTTTTTACTAATTCATATAAGAAAGGTAAGGCTGCCTCCTTTTTATTTTCAACGAGCATACGTTGTGCGGCTATCCGCCAAAACATATTGTCATTACTCAATATGGCAACAAGTTCTTTACTATTACCTTTATCCAACGTCACCGCCTTGTAGAGTTTTGAATCCTGATGAACAATGCGCCAAACCCGACCATGCGATTTATCGCGCAAGGGGTTTTCGTACGCATTGCCCGAACCACTTTCTGCCTGATAGCCACCGCGATCGGGTGTAGGTGTTGGGTTATGTTGAATAATAAAATTGTACCAATCTAAAACCCATACGTTTCCATCCGGTCCAACCTTTGCCTCTACGGGCGAAGTCCATTCATCCGCGCCAGCGAAAATATTCCAACCATCTTTTTCAATAAACCCGGAGCCATCTTTTTCAATCTTAGCGATATGCACCAAGTGACCCGTGGGTTCGCAAACAAAAGCAATGTTATTCCAATACTCTTTCGGATAGGTTCGTGCCGTATAAAAGTTATGACCGGCTGCCGCAGTGAAGCCACCGAACACATCTACTTGTCTTACTTTGGGTGTGATGGGATGCATAGCATAATGACCATCAATTTTTTTGCTTCCAATGGAAACGCCTTCTACACCTTGCGCGGCCTGATTTGGAATGCCCATGAAAACACTGTGCGTATTATTGGCGGTTGATCCAAATACATCGTTGTTTTCGGTGAAGCCTAAGCCCCATGTATTGTTGCTTGTGTTAGTTAAAAACTGAAAGCTTGAAGCATCAGGAGCAAAACGATAGAAACCCTGCTCAAACTCAAGACTATCCCCAGCAATTTTTCCTTTAAATCCTGAGTAGCCTACTGAGCCCCAGATTTGATTATCAATTCCATATTTTAAATTGGAAGGGCCGGCATGCGTATCGAAAGTTCCCCAACCATCTATTAGAATTTCACGCACATCGGCACGATCATCACCATCGGTATCTTTTAAAAATAAAAAGTGTGGAGCCTGAGATACAATAATGCCCCCACGCGCAAATGTTAAACTTGTTGGGATATTAAGCTTGTCAGCAAAAACAGTAAACTTATCGGCTTTGCCATCGCCATCGGTATCCTCACAGATTTTTATCTGATCGTCACCTACACCGTCTTCATCGCGCACCGAGTTAGGATAATCAATAGTTTCAATTACCCACAACCGTCCACGATCATCCCAATCCATAGCGATGGGATTAATGATTTCAGGTTCAGAAGCAAAGAGTTCTGCACGAAATCCGGCCGGAACCTGAATTAATTTTTTCTCCTCCTCTGCAGAAAGTGGTTCCTGATATTGTGGTGCAGGGTTTCTCTTTTCATAGTTTGGAATGTTTAGTACATCTTTATAAACAAGCGTTGGCATTCCTTTTCTAAATTCTTCCAATTGCGCTTTTACTTTATCCCCCACAGCCCACACAATGCCTTGCAGTACTAACTTTTGAAACCCGGGGTTATCCCACACGCGTTCATCATGACCGGATGCCGTATAAAATACTCTCCCCTTCCCATGTTCTTTTACCCATGTCCAGGGTTCGTGATGGTCGCCTTCCACGCGTTCCATCAACACCGTTCTGTCTGCGCTTAGTTTGTCATGAACATACGTTTCATCCCACGCGGTAAATTCTTCTACACCCTGCATTACCGGATGTTCTTTGTTAATAATTTTAGCAGTAAATGTCGCAGTGTCATGTTTTAAAAACTGACCGCCCACTAAATCAACATATTTTTCTGAATTGCGAAAGCACCAGCTTGCACAATGAAGTGGAATAAATCCTCTTCCACTTTCAACAAAGTTTAAAAGAGCTGCTTCCTGCGATTGTGTGATGGAGTCATGATTGGCATAAATCATTAGGCCATCATACCAGGCTAGCTTTTCCGGATTTAAATCGGCAGGATCATCGGTGTAGGTAAAATTGATCCCTTCTTTGCCAAGTGCTGCTGCCAGTATAGGTAGGTATTGTGCTGAGTTATGATGTTTGCTTACGTGACCTAAGAAAAGGATTTCTATCCTGCGCGGGTCATCCGATAGTCTTGATTTCCCTTTATTATCGCACGAAGAATAAATCAGACCAGTAAGAACTATAACACAATAGATAAGCTTTTTCATAAGGTAGGATTTGAAGGCAAGGGTTGGAAGAATTTCAAATAGAAAATTACTGCATTTAAACTCATTCCGAAAAAATTTTATAGGAACGGATCATAAAAAAACCCGGGTAAACCGGGTTTAACTATAGCTTTTGCTTTTCATTCGATAATTAAAAAGGATACTCTCCTTTCTCAATCACATGCTTAGCAACCTTGCGCCTTGCTGTTTTCAAGTTATACGGATCGATTTTTGTAAAGCGCTTTAAGCCCGTCAGCATCAGGCGTTGTTCATCACCTTCGGCAAAAGAAGTAATTGCACTCCTGCCTGCTGCGGCAGCCAACTCGATAGCGCGGTGCAAATAAATGATAGCCATTTCCTTCTCAATTTCGCAGGCCTTCTCGCCACGCATGCTAATCAATTTTTCTACGCGAAGAATAACCGATTCTGCCACATAGCCTTCAATCAACATGTCGGCCAGGTTCATCAATATCTCCTGCTCATCAGATAGCTTAGCCATAAACTTTTGTATGGCCGCCCCCGATACCATCAATCCTGCTTTCTTGAGATTACGCAAAGCCTTCTTTTCCTTTGCGAATAATGCTGTGTCATCCGATGCTCCAAAATCTGGTATAGACATCAATTCTTTTTGAACAGCCATAGCCGGATTTATTAAATCAAGATGACCCTTCATGGCTCGCTTCAATAACATGTCTATGGTAAGCAAGCGATTGATTTCATTAGTGCCTTCAAAGATTCGGTTAATTCTCGCATCGCGATAAGCACGATCCATTGGGCCTTCGGCTGAAAAGCCCATGCCCCCATAAATCTGCACGCCTTCATCCACGCTAAAATCTAATACCTCAGAGCCATGCACCTTTAAGATGGCGCACTCAATAGCAAATTCTTCCAACGATTTCAATCGGGCTTTTGCAGAATCCATGCCGCCTGCCATAAAAGCATTGTAGGCATCGTCAATATTCTGGCTAGCACGGTAGTGTGCTGATTCGGAAGCAAAGACTCTGGTAACAACTTCCGCAATCTTATGTTGAATGGCTCCAAAAGTCGAAATTGCTACACCAAACTGTTTACGCTCGGTAGCATATTTTGTGGCTTTCGAGATGGCCATCTTACTTCCGCCCACAGCAGCAACGCCAAGTTTTATACGTCCAATGTTTAAAATGTTTACGGCAATCTTAAATCCATTCTCGCGCTCGCTCAATAAATTCCCTACGGGCACTTTACAATCATTGAAGAAGATTTGTCGAGTGGACGATCCTTTGATCCCCATTTTCTTTTCTTCTTCATTCATGGTAATACCGCCAAAGGCTTTCTCCACAATGAACGCACTTAGGTTTTTATCATCATCAATTTTGGCAAACACGACAAACACATCTGCAAATCCACCATTGGTAATCCACATCTTCTGACCGTTGATCAGGTAATGTTTTCCGTCTGCAGTAAGTTTCGCTTTCGTCTTTCCTGAGTTTGCATCCGAACCAGAATCGGGTTCGGTCAAACAATATGCTGCCTTATACTCACCCGAAGCAAGCTTGGGAATATATTTTTTCTTCTGAGCTTCATTGCCATAATACAAGATTGGAAGTGTGCCAATACCGGTATGTGCAGAAATGGCGACCGCAAAAGAATGGCCTGCGCCCATCACCTCAGCCACAAGCATTGTTGTGTTGAAGTCCATACCAAAGCCACCGAGTTCTTGAGGCACCGATGTTCCAAGTAACCCCAACTCACCAGCCTTATCCATTAGCTTAGGCATCAGCGTTAAGTCTTTCATTGAATCGATCTGATCCAGAATTGGATGAATCTCCTGCTTCAGAAAATCCTTGCAGGTCTGAGCAATCATTTTTTGCTCTTCACTGAATTCTTCTGGAGTAAATATTTCCTGTGCCTCTGTTTCACGAATCAGGAATTCTCCGCCTTTGATTGCGCTTTTTGCTGTTGTTGTGGTACTCATAATATTGACTTAAGTATTAAGACGTTAGACATAAGACTCGTGGCGCAATGTTTTAATTAAGCCAAAAGTCATTTTTTGTATTTCAGATATTTTTAATGATAAAATTTCGAGTTGATCTTGATGAATAAAGTTGACATCAAAGCTTAAAATCAAAAGTGTTTCAAGTTCATATGCAGAGCCAAGACTTATGTTTAGAAAGTGTGCAAAGTCTTTGTTTGTGTTTCTTCCTGCGCCCTCGGAAATATTTGTTGGAATGGAGACAACACATCGCCTGATTTGAGAGATTAAACCATACTTTTCTTCAGACGGAAATGAAGAGGTAATCTCATAAACTTCTTTTACCAGAAGTCTTGATAGCTGCCAAACCTTAAGTTCTTTAAAATTGTGCATCAATCTTATGTCTTACTTCTTGCTACTAACGTCTATCAAAGCAGTTCATATATCCCCGCTACGCCTTGTCCGCCACCGACACAAGCTGTAACCATTCCATACTTTTTCTTTTGGCGCCTTAATTCATTAAACAGTTGCACGGATAATCTTGCTCCTGAAGAACCAAGTGGATGGCCGACCGCAATAGCTCCACCATTAACATTCAATTTTTTACGATCAATATTTAGTTCTTTTACCACGGCCAATGATTGGGCCGCAAAAGCTTCATTCAGTTCTATCAAATCAATATCATCCAGTTTCATACCGGCAATCTTCAATGCTTTGGGAATCGCTGCTACTGGACCAATACCCATAATACGTGGATCAACCCCTGCTGCTGCATAACTTACCATGCGCGCAATAGGTGTTACGTTTAATTGCTTAACCATGCGCTCACTCATAACAGCAACAAACGCAGCGCCATCTGAAGTTTGAGAAGAGTTTCCTGCTGTAACCGTGCCTCCGGCCGCAAATACAGGTCTTAACTTCGCAAGTCCTTCAACCGTTGTATCCGTGCGGATACCTTCATCGGTTGCCACTGTAAACTCACGGGTTTTCTTTTTCATGTTCTCATCTACATACACCTCTTTTACGGTGATGGGTACAACTTCATCTTTGAACTTTCCAGCCTTCCACGCAGCAGCCGCTTTCATGTGCGATTCATACGAAAACAGGTCTTGTTCTTCGCGCGAAATTTTAAATTGTTTGGAGACCTCCTCAGCAGTAAGTCCCATGCTGGTATAATAGGTAGGATGGTTTTTGGCGATCTCATAATTCAATGCAGTTTTAATTCCCATGGTAGGCACTAACGACATTGATTCGGTGCCGCCAGCTATAATCACATCAGCTTGTCCGGCTTGAATACGTTGACTGGCAATAGCAATAGTTTCTATTCCGGATCCACAATAACGATTAACTATCATGCCGGGTATGTCTAATCCTAATGCAAGCAATGAAATCATTCGTCCCATTTGCATGCCTTGCTCGGCTTCGGGCACCGCATTGCCAACAATAAGATCGTCAACCATTTTGTTTTCCAATCCGGGAATAGATTTAACCAAATGCTTGATCACCTCTGAGGCAAGATCATCGGGCCGTGTAAAACGAAATCCACCCTTTTTTGCTTTTCCTACTCCGGTTCTAAAACCTGCTACAATGTATGCGTCCATATTATAGTCTTTAGTATTTAGTAAATAGTCTTTAGTCTCGAGATAGTTTTAGTGATCTCTTTAGAGACCAGTTCATTTTTTGAATCTCGTATATTTCCTGTTGAAGAGATTCTTGTAAAAGTTGATCCATAA
>JAGPBO010000078.1 GCA_018063305.1 Cyclobacteriaceae bacterium | reverse complement strand
AACTTATGGGTGTTTTAACATCCGTTCTAAATACGCAAAAGATTTATATCGTTTTGGCTATTGGTCCGATAGTTGGTATCTTGGCTTTGCTGTATAAAAACAATAATGTTGAAACAAGCAGTTAATACATCTACTCTACACATAACTATATCCATACTTAAATCGACCCTATCATGAAATTAAATACAAATTGGACAGGTATTATCGCATTGACTTTAATCAGCGCAACGCAAGCACTAAGCCAAGGTTACCCAAACACTCCGCCAGAGGTTTCGCCTATGCCGATGAAACCTGAAATGACTGAAATCTGGGAACCTGAAGTTAAAGTGATTACGCCTGCCAAAGTGTTGGGTGATGCCCCCTCCGATGCCATTATACTATTTGATGGGAAAAATCTTGATCAATGGGCAAGCCAGAAAGATGCTACTAAGCCAGCTCCCTGGAAAATTGTAAATAATGATCACATAGAAGTTGTTCCGGGATCCGGTGGCATTCAAACAAAAATGAAATTTGGTGATTGCCAATTGCACATAGAATTCAGCGCTCCTGATGTAGTTGAAAATGCTGGTCAAGGACGTGGCAACAGCGGAGTATTTTTTCAAAACCGCTATGAATTACAAATTCTGGATTCTTATAACAACCGAACCTATAGGAACGGACAGGCCGGCAGTATTTACAAAGATCACGCACCTCTGGTAAACGTAATGCGAGGTCCACTGGAGTGGAACACGTATGACGTGATTTATACCGCACCCCGATTCAAAGAAGATGGTCTACTAGACGCTCCAGCCAGGATTACGGTATTGCATAATGGCGTGGTAGTTCAAAATAACGCCACTATAAATGGTCTTACCCTATACACCGGCTTACATGATTATCCTTCGTCACATGGCGATGATGTAATCTCTTTACAGGATCATGGTAATAAGACGCAATTCAGAAATATCTGGTTGAGAAAACTTTGACGCTAACTGAGGGGTATAATTGTCACATCAATAAGATTCTTGCCAAGACACAAGCTTCCCATTTTCTATATAACAATATCGGTTATCATAAACCCATTGTTCTTTTACTCCATTTGAATTTACAGTACGGTTCACTTTTTTTGGTTGTCCCAACCATTCAAGCACCAACCCTTGGCCCATACCAATGTATAACCCTTCTCTGTTTAACCGATCTAATGTAGCTTGTCCATATTTAACTCTTATTCTATCATCCCTTTCCTTTATTTTCTTTGCTTTAATAGCCTCATTTTCTTTAAGAGCTTTTGCGATCTGCTCATCTTGCAACCTAATCTTCTCATTCCAAACACGGGATTCTTCATCTAATATTGCGTTGGTTTCTGCTTCAATAAAATTATCCAACTGCTTGAAAGTAGATTTGTACGCAAATACAATTGCACCTTTTGCTTTAAGTTTATAATAATTTTGATCCACTTTGGATCTGCCGATATACTCAGCAGTGTCTCCTTTTTTAAACTCTAAGCTAAATTCCCAATTATTGTTATCCACATCAGTTACAGATTTATAATCCTCTATAAAAACAACTTTTTGACCAAGGCAAACATTGCAAGACAAGAGCAACAGCAAAAACGAAAAACTATAGTTCATCCTAAAGCAATTTGGGATTATTTCAACTAAGAAAATGTAATGTAATGAATAAACTAATACTTAATTCCCATCCAACTCCAACCGAGCTTCCTCTAAATCTAATTCGTATTCAATCTTACGCACTACTTCATCACTTACTTCACCACGTTTGCGCATTTGTAAAATCACTGTTCGTTCTTTTATAATAAGCTGATGTTGTATCTGGTGAAGTTCATTGATCTGTTCGGAACTCATGACTAGTTCTGATTTATCCTTCCGGATGCGCTGAATCCGGATTTCATATTTAGTTTTAATCTGGTTCAAAACATTACCATTCAAACCAAGAGAATAATTTTCCTCAATATGTTCAATCACAAGTGAGGCAAGTTTTAATCGGATGTTTTCCTCTTCTATGAGATGGCGGTTATCCAACTTTATCCCTAACCATTTTATCAATTTACGCAAGGTCATACCCTGCAGCACGAGGGTAACGAAAATCACACAAAAGGTTAAGAAAATAATAAAGTCGCGATTAGGAAACGCTTTAGTTTCAGAAATCATTAAAGGCAAAGCCAATGCCGCAGCAAGCGAAACAATGCCGCGCATGCCTGACCAGGCTATTAAAGTTACTCCCCTTAAATTCGTGTCCGGTTCCTGAGTACGAATACTTTTACTCAACCACCTTGGCAAGTAAGCACCCGGATAAACCCATAAAATTCGGGCCAGTATCGTTGCCAAACTAACAATGGCTCCATACCAAAACAATGTGCCTATCGAGTTACTGGTGATATGCCCAAGAATTATAGGAAGCTGCAAACCAATTAGAATAAAAATAACACCATTTAGTATAAAGATTATTGTATCCCAAACGGCAATTGCCTGAATGCGGGTTTGGTTTGAAAAAACTTCAGAGGCACGTGGACTTAAAAATAAACCGGCTGTCACTACGGCTAAAACTCCTGATGCCTGAAATTGTTCAGCTACCAGGTACGCTGCGTAGGGGGCCAGCAAAGTAAATGTGGTATCAGTAGTAGCGTTGTTTGGCGTAATCTTATGAATCCAGAAAAATATATAGCCAACGGCCAAGCCTAAAGTTATTCCCAACACGGCAACGTAAAAAAAGTTAATGCCGGCCAACCAAAAAATAAATGTACCCGAGGCCGTAGCGGTGATTGCATACCGATAAGCGATAAGGCCGGTTGCATCATTCACTAAACTCTCCCCTTCCAGGATGGTGATAATTCTTTTAGGCACTTTCAATCCCTTTGTTGCAGCTGTAGCCGCTACCGCATCAGGCGGGGAAACAATAGCGCCTAATACGAATGACTCAGGCCAGCCAAAATCCGGGATAAATTGATGTGCTGCTATAGCTACAATAGCCATCGTAAATAATACACACCCTATAGATAGCAAGGAGATAGGGCGAATAGATTGTTTAAAATCCGGCCACGAAGTATTCCATGCGGCCGCATAAAGTACCGGAGGTAAAAATATTAGAAAGACAACCTCCGGATCGACCACTAATGCAGGCAACCCAGGTATAAAACCAATTCCAATACCAGCAAGTACTAATAAAATTGGGTACGGAATATGAATGCGATCAGTGACCTGCGCCAAGGCCGTAACAACAACCAGAAGTATTAAAATGGTAGCTACATCATTCATCGTTTCAGGATACTAACAATTGATAAATGCAATGACATTATCGATAATTACAATAATTTCCCCCATATTAAATTTATTGCCTCTTCAACGGTCTGTTCTGCTGAATGAATAATTACATCCGGTCTATCAGGTTTCTCATAAGGCGAATCAATACCTGTAAACTGGGTTATCAATCCGGCACGGGCTTTTTTGTAAAGGCCTTTTACATCTCGTTTCTCACAAATGGAAATAGGGCAAGATACAAAGACCTCAATGAATCGGTGATTTCCAGCAATTTGTCGGGCTATTTTCCGATCTGTCTTAAAGGGTGAAATAAAAGTTGCCAAAACGCAGTTGCCTTCCTTGGCAAAAAGTCGTGCCACCTCAGCCGCTCTGCGAATATTTTCAGAACGATCTTTGTCAGAAAATCCCAGATCTGCATTTAATCCAGCACGTAATTGATCGCCATCAAGTAAATAAACAGCCTGACTTCTTGCTTCCAATTTATTTTTTAATGCAACGGCTATGGTGGTTTTACCAGCACCCGAAAGTCCGGTAAACCAAATCACGGTTCCATCTAATGAAATATTATTAGCTGCCTTTGAAGCACTCATAGGTAATACAAAACCTTTAAAATGGGAAAAATTTTGATAAGTTTAACTAATCATACTTATGAAGCCGGAACTTAGGCCTTTTACATGTTCATACACAGAAGGTTTACCCGAACTACTGAATAGTTTGGGATGCACACTGGCAATCAGTACGTACCAGGCTGGCAAGGTCATTTTCATTAGTGCCACGGATAAAAAATCACTGATTCAATTGCCACGGTCTTTTAAAAAACCGATGGGCATTGCAATTCGTGATCAGCAATTAGCTATTGCCACTCGCAACGAAGTAGTCATACTCGCCAACGCGCCCGGTTTAGCAGCTACTTTTCCAAAACAACCTAATACGTATGATGCATTGTATTTGCCACGTTCGATATATTATACAGGCGAGCTCGACATTCATGATTTAGCATTTACCGATTCGGGTATGATTGGCGTAACAACCCGATTTTCGTGTATTTCTAAAATCAATGAACAGTTTAGTTTTACGCCCATATGGAAACCGAAATTCATTTCATCACTACAACCCAATGACCAATGTCATCTAAATGGAATGGCGTTAGATCAGGTAGGTATCAAATACATAACAGCATTAGGGCAAACCGACTCTGGCGGAGGCTGGCGCACTAATAAAGCAAAAGGTGGGATACTAATGGATGCGCAAGAACAAGAAATAATTTTGGATGGCTTGCCTATGCCACATTCACCCAGGATTTATGGAGGTAAGTTATATATCCTCCTGTCAGCATCGGGTGAACTTATTCAGGTAGACGTACAAAGCCAAAAATATGATGTAGTGCAAAAACTAAATGGGTTTGTTCGCGGCATGGATAAAATTGGTGACTACGTTTTTATTGGTCTCTCGAAATTGCGTACAACGAGCAAAACATTTGGAGATTTGCCTATTGCTTCAAAGTCAATCTTTTGTGGGGTTGCAGTAATTCAACTATCCACTGGGCGTTTGGTCGGTCACATCAAGTATGAAAACAGTGTAGAGGAAATCTATGATGTTCGTGTATTACCCAATGTCAGGCGACCCGGAGTTCTCAATCACTATCAGGAAGACCATCTGATGGCAATCACCTTGCCGCAGGGAAATTACTGGACTGCGCCAAACCCACAAGATACTAATGAGTAAAGAATGAGCAGCGACAGCCTACTTTGGAAACCCTGGGATGAAGTGAATTTCGCTGATCCTTATCCAATGTATAAAAAGTTGCAACAAAATGATCCCGTTCACCTTTCACAAACCAAAGAATGGATTGTTACTTGTTATGAGGATGTGAAGGTAATTCTAAAGGACAATCGATATCAGGCTGGTAATCGATTGGAGTGGATAAAACGTGGCGTTGAATACCTCAATACCCACGAAATGGATTTTCAAGCAATTGCCCAAGCGATGAGTCATTTTATTCTCTTTCTCAATCCGCCCCAGCACGCACGGGTTCGTAAATTTATTCAGAGCGTGTGGGTCGATCATGATATTGAGAATCTTATTCGCGCAGGAGCAAATGAACTTATATCAAAATTAGATAAAGAGAAATTTAATGTGGTGAAGGACTTTGGTCAGGCCCTTCCGGCACTTACCATGACCAATATTTTGGGGATTAATTCGGCTGATCATCGGTATTTGAAAGACCTGGCGCTTAATCTTATTAAAGCTCTTGATCTTTATATTACAGTTAAAGATCTGGTACTGATTCATCATGCATCTAAAGAATTTATTGAGTATTTCAGAATCACGTTGCGGGAAAAGAAAATGCACGAAGAAGGATTGCTTTTTAAAATTTTTGCAGCAAACGAAAAATCACAGGAGCCGCTTTCTGAAGAAGAGCTAATCTCAATTTGTATTTTTCTGTTTACCGCAGGCGAAGAAACAACTTCAGGGCTTATCGGAATTGGTGTCTGTCATTTGACAACGAACACTAAATCATTTCCTCGAACACCTCAAGCGTGGGATTTAGCCATTGATGAACTCCTTCGCTTTAATCCACCAGTGCAACTACTGGGTCGGATTGCTTCTGAAGACTTGAGTGTACGCGGAAAAATTATACCGAAAGGAAGTACGGTTACTCTTTGTTTGGGCGCGGCCAATCGAGATCCGAAAATTTTTGACAATCCTGATGAATTAATTCTCAATCGTACACAAAACCGTCACCTCGCTTTTGGTTCAGGTATTCATTTTTGTTTAGGCGATTGGTTGGGTAAATTACAATCAAGAATTGCCCTTGAAGAATTGTTCCTCGCATTTTCGGGGTTGCATCTTGTTAAGAACGAATTGAATTGGAATAAAAATTTAGCGATCAGAAGTTTAACCTCCTTAGAAGTTTCTACTGTCAAATAGTTGCCCCACGAAAATAATAAACGCGTATATGTCTTCCCTGTTTATCCATGCCCATGTAAGCCATCTTTGAGGCTGGCCATATCGCCTCTCGTCTGAATTGCTGAATACGCGGATTTTCAACAAAAGTCAACATGCCTATACACGGATTGGTTACAACCTGACTATTAGCTAATTCAAGAAAATCCCGAGTCTCTACAATTAATTTAGAGGTCAATCCAGGATGGCGATACCCAGGCAAAATGATTGACCGGTATAAATAAAAATTCTTGCTATTGAGTTGTTTAAAAGTTACGACCCCAGCAGTTGTGAGTCCAACAATTTTATTATCCCGTTCACATCGAAGTATCAGGACTACCTGTTGAGCCCGTTCTTCTGATGAGAAACCAGGTTTAATCATCTGGTTAACATCCCAAAAATTAATCACCTCCTGAATTAATGTGGGTGACATTTTTTGCCACACATTCTCCCAATACACTTTATTTTCTCCTCTTTTCAATTTAACGGATTGATCAATTCCAATTTCCTGATCGTTAATCTTTATTTTTATCTGAAATGATTTTCGATCTATAAACAAAAAAACCTTATTGGTTAATTGCTGAATAAACTCGAACACTTTATCACCCTCCCATTGGTTTACTTCCAAGGGAAAAATAAGCAATGAAGTCCCCTTTTCACGAGGAGATGGAATTTTCTCTGCAAACAAAGGAACCTCTGCAATCACTCTCTCCTCAGTAAATTCTTTCCAATCAAACGCAACGTGACTATGTTCTCCTTCTTCATTGGCCGTAAAAAGTTCTACAAATTCTCCAAGCCGAGCTGTTGTCAATCGCCCTAAACCTTGCCCACCAACAGGCGATCGTTTCTTTTTGGTAAGTTCATTTGCTTTGGCTTGTTGTTTTGCAGAAACCGAGAAATTCATCCAATTGGCTTGGACACCAGCCCACGACATCCCCACACCATTGTCACTAATTCGTAAAAAACTTATTTCCTGATTTCTAAAATGAGAATAATCTTCCACAGCGGTGTGGCGTGTATCAATTTCAATCCGCACCCAACTGGCATCGGCATCGTAGGCGTTTTTGATCAGTTCGGCCAAAGCCGTTGCTGCATCCGGAGCGATCTCTTCTCCCAGTTGTTTGATCAAGCTGGCCTTTACATTAAATTGAAGATTGCTTTCAGGTGTCATGAATATTCAATTAATTGAGGGTGAGTTTGCACAAAGAGCAATGAATACATTCACGGAAACTGAGTTAGTTGATTTTTTTAGAAAGAAGATTTCGGATGAGTTGGGAATCGATCTGGATGAAATTGACGTGGACGTTGAGTTTATCAATTTTGGTTTGGATTCCGTTAACGCCATTTTCATTTTGCAGCACATCGAAAAATTTATAGGAGCCGACCTTAACCCACTTCTTCTCTGGGATTATCCGACCATCGAATCATTTTCAAGATACATCGTTTCTACGCTGAAGAAAAATTGAAGACTGATTAAGCTATTAAGGTCAAATTCTTGCATGCTTAAAATACCCTACTCGGACATGATGGCCCTGCGGAGTATTACCCATAAAAATCATATCCGCGCCAAGCCAAACGGCCTGCCGCCATTGCGCCTTTAGTTTCTCGTTCTGAACAATTACCATAATACCTACGCACTTCTTATCTGTCTCAAGTGCACTTATTTCCTGTAAATGATTTTTTGTTCTTACAATCATTTGGGTATCCAGAGCCGGTGCTCGAAACTCAGGCAGAATGAAGCAACGATAAGCATAAACATAATTATGAATCTGAGGCAACAGGGTTTTAACCACAGTGGAGACCCCAATAACTTTTCCGGATTTGTTTTTAAGGACTAAGACTAACTCGCTTAATCTCCTTTCTGCTTCAGGTTGCTGTAGCACAGCAAATTCAGTCCATAGTTTTACAATTTCAGCACTCAGTTCCGCTGGAATTGCTTCGTTTATAAAGTGAAAGGAATAGTCCGAAACTGACTTCATGCTTACTATTTCAAAATTTTAAATAAAAAACATTTCAAACCTGCTCTCTTTTATTATATTTAATGTGCAGAGAAAGTTTTCCGGCCAAAAGCATTCATAGAAACTATGAACACCTTAGTCGTCCAAATTTATCAATCAGCCAACACTAAATACCATAAATTTAGGGGGCGGCTAAACAAAAACATCGCCAATGGACGATTCCACCGCTTTACTAAAAGGAAACAAAGCCAGCTCTTAGGCAAACTGGAGCGCCTGCGTAATCGTTTATTCTATTTACAAACTCAATTAAAACTTGGTGCTGCAGGGGCAGCCTTTAGCTTATTACTCAGTGTCAGTCCAGCTAACGCCCAAACTTCTCTTGGCCCATTTACCAGAAATTACCTCGATAATCCACTCCCGCCCCCGTTACCATATGTTTATAGGCCAACGCTTGTTTATGCCGATTTAGATGGCGATAGCGATCTGGATTTAATCGTTGGTGGAGATCTTCCCGGGCTTAAGTACTTTGAAAATGTTGGCACCAAAAGTAAACCCCAATTCCTTGAAAGAAAATCTGGCCAACCCCAATATCCCTTTGGCAATATTAGTAGTGCAATTCCAGCCGCAAAGAGATCTTATGCACCAGCCTTCGCAGATATAGATAATGATGGCGATTTAGATCTCTTGGTTGGCACAGATGAAAAGTACGGATATAGTACGTACGGAGAAACTTATTTCTTTAGAAATGTAGGTAGCGGATCAGCTCCGAACTTCTCGTCTGAAATAGGAGCAACTAACCCATTTGATGGCATAAGTACCAGACGCTACGCACACCCCACTTTTGTGGATATAGATGCCGATGGAGATACCGATCTTTTTTTAGGGGGTTATTACAACAGTTCCACCTATCATGACGTGCTTCAGTTCTTTAAAAATACGGGTACTCCAACAAATCCTGTTTATGTAGACGGGTCATCTATGTATCCGCTATTGGATTACGGAGTAGTTAATGGAGTTCAAAGAAATGACAATCATGATTGGAGTCCAATTTCCTTTGCCGATCTGGATCAAGACGGAGACCTTGATTTTTTTATTAGTCTTAACGGTGAAGTAGTCTATTACCGGAATGATAATGGATCCTTTAAAATACAATATGGATACAATGGCGATGCCACGCAGGTAGGTCCATGGATCCCCAATCCAGGTAATCCAGGAAGTTCTCTGGGAAATCCATTCGATGCAATAAACAACGATTTACCAGGCGTTGATTATGTATCCTTCGCTTTTGCTGATTTGGATGATGATGGCGATCTGGATGTGACTGTTGCCTACAATGAAAATGGTTATGGTTATAATATTGAGAAGGCTTTTTTCTATTATGAAAACAAAGGGCTGGGTGTATTCGAACTTAAGGAAGGTTTAGATAGTCCGGTAGATGGCGTTGACTTGGTGGATTATTCAAATGTTTCCTTTGCAGATATTGATGGGGATGGCGATCTGGACGCGTTAACCTCGGGATCTGAAACTTATGACTATTATGTTTATTACTGTGGTTGTACGTACTCAAGTACTTATTCTAATCAGGAACTTTATCAGAATGATAATGGGAAATTCAGCTTGATTAATAATCCCTTTTCGGAGTTAGGCTTGTATGGTGATAACGATTTAAAACTATTTGATCTCGATAAGGATGGGGATTTAGATTTAATTGCTCCCTTCCATGTTGATGACCATTATTATTCTGAGGCAAGAGTCCGGTATTTTCAAAATAATGCAGGCGTTTACACGGAGCTTACCGGGCCCAATAATCCATTCGACTTCATTAATGAAACTCCAAATTTAGAACCTGATGTTGATCTTGGCGATTTAAATGGAGATGGAAACCCAGACTTGATACTTTCAACAACGGATAGTAAACTGGCACTATTTGAAAATATAGGCACCTTAGCAAATCCCGTATTCAGTCCAAAACCAGAATGGGAAACGGGCATTAGTGTTGCTGTCATTTACATCAACCATCCTAAATTTCTGGATCTTGATCATGATGGTGATTTAGACATAATCGTTGGCAAGTATGGAGGCTTCTGGTATTACGAAAACATTGGTTCGACAACACTGCCTGCTTTCAAGGTAAATGGCCTTCTTTCTGATTCAAATCCATTTAAAGGATTGGAGATAAATATATCCCAATTCAACATAAACTCCCCCACTTTTGCAGACCTGGATAATGACGGGGATCAGGATCTGTTTTCTGGTGACAACTCAGGACAATTTTCTTATTTCGAAAATACGAATCCAGCACCTGTCACAACGGTGTTACCCAATCTAAATTTTAGTAACGGTGTAAACCCTGTTGTGTTAGATGCTAACCTAACCGTTTCCGATTCCGACAACGATAAAATAGCTAAAGCAGAAGTTACTATTTTGAATTTCCGACCTGGCGATGAGGTGCTTTCCTTCACCCCAGATGAAGCAATAAAAGGAATCTTTAATGCAACAACCGGAACATTAACACTTACAGGACTAGACACGAACGGTAATGATTCTTCTTTACCAATTGCTAATTTTCAATCCGCTTTAAGATCAGTTAAGTACCAATTCATTGGTGCCACACCACCTTCTGGTGGAAGGTTACCGTCAGGTCGTAGAAGCGATATTACCCTCGATCGATCCATCATCTTTGCTGTTCTTGATCAGGATTTTACGACTCCAGGCTTAGCAACTATGGCAGTCCAAATAACCTTTCTTAGCTCTAATCAAGCACCCGTTATAACCCCAACGACTGCCCAAGCGGTAGTTGGAAATTCTGTGTCCATTGATTTTACCAGTCTTATCAGTGATCCCAATAATAATCTTGATCCAACCAGTTTTAGAGTAATTCAGGACCCACTAAGTGGCGCTTCCTATACAATAACCGGTTTCATTGTAAACTTGGATTATGCCAAACTGGATTTCGTAGGACAAGATCAATTTACGATAGAGATTTGTGACCTGCTCGGAGCTTGTACTACTTCCCAAATCACCATCGATGTTGCTGGGGATATTATAGTCTACAACGGACTCTCGCCCAATACCGATTCATATAATTCCTATTTCAAAATAGCAAACATCAATGTATTGGAGCCTCAAAATAAAGTGAGTATATTTAATCGCTGGGGCAGTTTGGTTTTTGAAGTGGATAATTATAATAATGACACCAATAGGTTTGAAGGAAAAAATAATAATGGAAATGAACTTCCTTCAGGTACATACTTTTATAAGATCGGATTCACCAGTGGAAGCGGCCGTGAGACCATGACGGGATACTTAACCCTTAAGAAATGATTATGAAAAAGATTCTATCCGTGCTTACATTAATTTTAATTGCAGGCTCTGCCTTTGCACAACAAGATCCCCTCTACGCACAATACATCAATAATCCTATGGTTATCAATCCTGCCTATGCAGGATTGAATAATAATCTTAATGCTTCTATTTCTTATCGGAATCAATGGGGCGGTTTCGAGGGAAACCCTGCAACTATTAATTTTAATAGTCACATTTCATTACTGGAAAATAAAATTGGCGCTGGCTTACTCCTCGTTCAGGATCAAATAGGTAACTCTAAGAATACAGAATTTCAAGGTGCCTTTGCCTATAAACTACCCGTTAGTGATGAAACAACTCTAAGTTTCGGCATGCAGGCTGGTTTTATAAATTTCAGATCGAATGTTAATGACTTGAATCTGGCTGACCCGGATGACCCGGCTTTCCTTCAAAATGAAAATGTGACCAAACCCAATCTGGGGGCTGGGGTAATTCTAAAAAGTGAACGATATCTAATGGGATTGTCTATACCCAGATTATTAAACTCTACTATTACTACAGGTGGAGAACAATTTCAGTTATATAACCGAACGGTTTATCTTTTTGGGGCCTATGTATTTTACCTGAACCAGAATATTAGGTTAAAGCCTTCGGTATTACTTCGCGGAGTTAGCGGGTCGCCTGTCTCCGTGGATCTGAATTTCAACCTTAACTTTTACGAGAAATTTTCAGCCGGCATCTTCACGCGAAATTTCAATTCATACGGTTTACAGCTACAAGCTAAATTGGGGGAAAAACTTAAATTTGGATATACATTCGAACTACCAACTAATAGCTCGGTAGGTCCTAGTTTCACGACCCACGAACTCTTTCTGGGCTTAACCATGCCAACATTTGATTATCACGATCGGTCCTTCTCCAATTTTTAACGGATAACCATTTACCTAAATAAAATTCTGAACCATTTTGGTTATAAATGGTTATTACTGTATTCATGAAAATAGCCGTTTCCCGTAAAGAACATTTTAATGCAGCGCATCGACTCTTCAATCCGACCTGGTCGGATGAGAAAAACGATGCCGTATTTGGAAAATGTAATAACCCCAATTACCACGGTCACAATTATGAATTGATTGTAACCTTGGTAGGTACCCCCGATGCGGAAACAGGGTATGTCTTTGACATGAAAGTGTTGAGCGACATCATTAAAGAACACGTTCTCAAACACTTTGATCATAAAAATCTTAATTTGGATACCACTTACTTCAAAAACCTCAATCCTTCCGCAGAAAATATTGCAGTCGTGATCTGGCGGATATTGAGGCAGCACATTGATAACCAGTACGACCTTAAAGTGAAATTGTATGAGACAGAAAGAAATTTCGTTGAATATCCGGCCCATTAAACCATTGGACGAAGAGTTTGATGATGACCATCTACTCACCTCATGGAATACGCCATTGCGCGATGATGCCTTTAATTTGAGTGATGATGAAAAGATTGAGCAAATCGAAAAACGCTTTCGCGAAATTATGGAGATATTGGGGCTTGACTTAACCGATGATAGTCTGCAGGGCACCCCGCGAAGAGTTGCCAAGATGTATGTGAAGGAAGTTTTTAGTGGACTTAATCCAAAGAATCGCCCGGTAGCTAAGCTTTTCGATAACAAGTATAAGTATGACCAGATGCTGGTAGAAAAAGACATTACTTTCTACTCGCATTGCGAGCATCATTTTGTACCCATTTATGGAAAAGCTCATGTGGCTTACTTTTCAAGTGGCAAGGTTATTGGCCTCTCCAAGATCAATCGAATTGTTCAATATTTTGCCAAGCGTCCGCAGGTACAGGAAAGATTGACCGTTCAAATTGGTAAAGAACTTCAACGCATTTTAGGTACTGAGCATGTGGGCGTGGTCATGGATGCCAATCACATGTGCGTAGCCTCACGCGGTGTGGGCGACACCAATAGCAAAACCGGTACAGCTTTTTTTGGTGGTCGCTTTGCGGATGAGAATACCAAGCGGGAGTTTTTAAATTACATTAATAGCAAATAGTCATTCGAGGTTAGATACTTGATATTAGAGTTTCGAAGATCCTGGCCATAAGTTCATGGCCAGGATCTTCGATTTTAAATCTCTCTAAATTCGTACTTCGCAAATCCTAATTCGTAAATCCAAATTGAATTTACTCGTTATTTTAGTAGTTTAGCACCTCCTAAACATCGAAAATTTACGATTATGGTATTTGATTTAGATATGATTAAAGCCGTGTATGCAGCTATGCCCGGCCGCATTGCCAAGGCTAGAAAAGTGGTTGGCAAGCCCCTCACCCTCTCGGAGAAAATTTTATACACGCATCTTCATGCCGACCAAAAGATCGAAAACTTCGGTCGCGGCAAATCGTATGTCGATTTTGCACCTGATCGTGTAGCCATGCAAGATGCAACTGCACAAATGGCGCTGTTGCAATTCATGTCTGGTGGCATTCCAAAAGTATTGGTTCCTTCTACCGTGCATTGCGATCACCTGATCTTAGCTAAGGATGGCGCCAAACAAGATTTGAAAGATTCTATCACGGCCAGTGGCGAAGTGTTCAACTTCCTCGAGTCCGTGTCAAATAAATATGGTATTGGATTCTGGAAGCCCGGTGCTGGTATCATTCACCAGGTAGTATTAGAGAACTATGCATTCCCAGGTGCCATGATGATTGGTACGGATTCACATACGGTAAATGCCGGAGGTTTAGGAATGATTGCCATTGGTGTTGGTGGTGCGGATGCCGTAGATGTTATGTCGGGTATGCCATGGGAATTGAAGTGGCCAAAATTGATTGGTATTAAGTTAACTGGTAAACTCAGCGGTTGGACTTCATCCAAAGATGTAATCTTAAAAGTGGCCGGTATCCTTACTGTAAAAGGTGGAACCGGTGCTATTGTTGAATATTTTGGTCCGGGTGCTCAAACACTTTCGTGCACAGGCAAAGGAACCATCTGTAACATGGGTGCAGAGATTGGAGCCACTACTTCTACGTTTGGCTACGATGAAAAAATGGCGCAGTATCTGCGCGGTACCGATCGCTCTGAAGTTGCTGATCTTGCCGACAAAATAAAAGAACACCTTACGGGAGATCCTGAAGTTTATGCCAATCCCGAAAAATATTTCGATGAGGTAATTGAAATTGATCTTTCCACATTAGAGCCACACGTGAATGGTCCATTCACACC
>JAGPBO010000285.1 GCA_018063305.1 Cyclobacteriaceae bacterium | reverse complement strand
TAAATCTAAAAGCCAATCCTGATAAAGCAGCTATTGGTTCCATTATAGAAGCATCTTTGGATAAAGGCCGTGGCTATGTTACTACGTTAATGGTGCAAGCAGGCACACTGAAAGTGGGTGATATTATGGTGGCTGGTTCCAATCATGGTCGTGTTAAAGCCATGTTTGATGATACCGGTAGTCGTGTAAACGAAGCAGGTCCATCAACCCCGGTGCAAGTATTAGGTTTAGATGGAGCACCACAAGCCGGTGAGAAGTTTCAGGTGATGGAGAGCGACCGCGAAGCCCGAGAGTTGGCAAACAAACGCAGTCAGATTTTACGTGAGCAGAGCATACGTACCAAAAAACACATTACCCTTGACGAAATTGGAAGACGTTTAGCAATAGGTTCTTTCAAACAATTGAACGTGATTGTGAAAGGGGATGTGGACGGATCGGTAGAAGCCTTGTCTGACTCCTTGTTAAAACTTTCTACTCAAAAAGTAGAAGTAAGCATAATTCACAAAGGTGTTGGTCAGATTTCTGAATCCGATGTATTGTTAGCCTCTGCCTCCGATGCCATTATTATAGGCTTCCAGGTAAGACCATCTCCATCGGCTCGTAGGCTTGCCGACAACGAAGAAATTGAAATTCGTCTATACTCCATCATTTACGATGCCATCGATGAAATCAAGGCTGCCATGGAAGGTATGCTTGAGAAAGAGATGGAAGAGGTTATCGTGGGTAATGCCGAGGTTCGCGATGTATTCAAGATTTCAAAAGTAGGAACCGTGGCAGGAAGTATGGTGACCGATGGCTATGTAAAACGTAACAATCCAATCCGATTAATTCGTGATGGTATTGTGGTTTACTCTGGGGAGATGACTGCTTTAAAGAGATTTAAAGACGATGCCTCGGAAGTGAAAGCCGGCTTTGATTGCGGTATCAGCATAAAGAATTTTGCTGACATTAATGTGGGCGATGTGATTGAAAGCTACGAAACCCGCGAAGTGAAGAAAGCAAAAGCCTAATCGACTAAGCAAAAGCGATTACAAATAAAAAGGCCTGACCGAAATTTTCGATCAGGCCTTTTCTTCTTGTCCGTACAAATATTTTAGAATTTTACCTCAGGGGCTTTTTCTGCTCCTTCATCCGATTTAAAATATCCCTTCTCTTTCCATCCACTAATACTGGCCACTATCGCTCGGGGGAACCCAACAATACTTGTGTTAAACACCAGAACAGCATCGTTAAATCTTTTTCTCGATACGGAAATTCTGTTTTCTGTTCCCTCTAATTGAGCTTGAAGATCAAGGAAGTTTTGATTCGCTTTTAAGTCTGGATAATTTTCCGCTACCGCCAACAACCTTCCTAAGGATGAGCTTAAACCACTCTGAGCTTGCTGAAATGCCGCCATATTTTCAGGTGTTAGATTTGAAGCATCTATCTTAACCTGTGTTGCGCTGGCTCTTGCCTCAATCACTTTGGTTAACGTTTCCTTTTCAAAGTCTGCGTACCCTTTAACGGTTGAAACGAGATTAGGAATAAGATCAGACCTCCGTTGGTAATCTGACTCAACATTTCCCCAAGTGCTCTTTACAATCTGATCCTTGGCTGCCATACCGTTATACATACCAATAAACCAAAAAATGATGATGCCCAATGCGGCTACCCACCAATACTTTTTAACTATTTCCATAAATGGTTTTTAAAATTTGCACCAAGGTAAAGGCTATTTTGCGTTTAGCCAAACTTAACAAATCAAGTTAATAATTAGGGAATCTTAATCAAAAATGAGTAAAGTGAACTTCAGTATCATTTTGTGGAGTTATGAAACTAAGCTTTTCTCCATCAAAAATTCGGCAATCTGTACCGCATTGGTAGCTGCCCCTTTTCTTAAGTTATCCGAAACCACCCACATGTTTAAGGTATTAGGTTGAGACTCATCTCTACGTAGGCGGCCCACGAAAACTTCATCTTTACCATGTGAATTTATCGGCATCGGATAGACATTGTTTTTAACATCATCCTCTACAATAACCCCAGGGGCATTTTCAAGAATCTGGCGAACTTCCTTCAAATCAAAATCGGTGCAGAACTCAACATTAATGGCCTCCGAATGACCACCTATGGTTGGAATTCTTACGGTTGTTGCGGTAACTCCAATGGTATTATCTTCCAGAATTTTGTGAGTTTCGTTTACCATCTTCATCTCTTCCTTGGTGTAACCATTGTCCAAAAAAGAATCGATGTGCGGCAAGGCATTCATATCAATTCTATGTGGATATACCTTTGTTCCCTTTGAGTTTCCCGCGCGCTCCTCCATCATTTGCTTTACCGCATCTTTACCCGTGCCGGTTACCGATTGATACGTAGATACTACAATTCGCTTGATCTTATATTTTTTATGGAGCGGTGCCAGTGCAATTACCATTTGGATGGTAGAGCAGTTTGGATTGGCAATTATCAAATCTTTGCTGGTTAACACATGACCGTTTATTTCGGGAACAATCAGTTTTTTTGTTGGGTCCATGCGCCAGGCGGACGAGTTATCAATTACAATGGTTCCTTTAGCAGCAAACTTAGGTGCCCATTCCAGCGAAGTACCGCCTCCGGCCGAGAAGATGGCCACATCTGGAGCCAGCGACACCACCTCCTCCATACCTTTAATCGTGTATTCCTTCGCTTTAAATTTTATCTTCTGACCCACTGATTTCTCAGAGGCTACTAAAAACAATTCATCAAATTCTACCTGACGCTCTTCAAGCACTTTCAGGATCTCCTGGCCAACCAGGCCGGTTGATCCAACTACCGCTAATCTCATTTTATTGTTATTTTTAAAGAGTGCAAACATAGTTATTCAGCGCAAGGGATGAAAAAAATATTCATCATAGTGTCTATGCTTTTTCCAGCACTCGCTTGTGTTGCTCAGGTGACCGATGATTTTTCGGATGGCGACCTAACGAACAATCCCGTGTGGACACCCGATGCAGGCGCTAACTGGACAATTGACAATGCCCGGCTACGCTCCAATTCATCGACTACCAATAGTTCGTTTTTCATTACAACGCCATCGACCAAAGCGCTTAATGCCCAATGGGAGTTTTGGATGAATCTGCAGTTTAACACCTCTAGCACTAACTATGTGGATGTCTATCTTACTTCCGATCAATCCAATTTATTAAGTGCCACAAACAGCGGGTACTTTGTTCGAATTGGCGGAACTCCTGATGAAGTAAGCCTTTACAAAATGATCTCCGGCACACCAACATTGCTTATAAACGGAATGGATGGTATTACCAACAGTACCAATAACACACTTCGAATAAAAGTAATCCGCGAAGGCGATTTATGGACGTTGGAACGAGATGCTTTGGGTGGAACTAATTATTTTCTGGAAGGATCTGTAACTGACAACTCTTTTAACAGCAACAACTTTTTTGGAATCCGCATTCAACAATCTACAGCTGGTTTTTTCAATCGCCATTTCTTTGACACCATTTATGCCGGTGAAATTATTCTGGATACAGAAGCTCCAATCCTTCAACAACTTCAGGTCACCGCAATCAATCAGCTTACACTCACATTTAATGAGAAAGTAACTGCGGTTTCTGCTCAAAACACCTTGCATTATACTGCTTCCAATGGATTTGGAAATCCGGCTAGCGCTCAACTGCAAGCCGATGAAAAAACGGTGCTGCTTACCTATTCACAAAACTTCATCAACGGAGTCACGAATCAGCTTACCCTAAGTGGCGTGAGTGACCTCTTCGGAAATAGTATAACTTCATTTTTACAATCATTCCTGTTTTTTCAACCCTTGCCCATTCAGTACAAGGAAATTATTATCACGGAAATTTTTGCCGATCCATTGCCCCAGGTTGGATTACCCAATGCAGAGTTCATCGAACTCTTTAACCGAGGCAACAACCCGGTCAATCTTGCAGAATTAAAATTATCTGACGGAAGTTCCATTTCAGCACTTGCCTATAACATTCTTTTGCCTGGTGAGTACCGAATTATTACGGCAACTGGTAATGTTTCCAGTTTCACTGCCTTTGGCCAAACCGTGGCTGCATCAAATTTTCCCACACTCAATAACACGGGAGAGGTGCTGACCTTGAAAACCAATACAGGACAATTAGTTGATTCGGTTAATTATAACACTGATTGGTATCGGGATGACGACAAACTGGAGGGCGGCTGGACTCTGGAGATGATTGACCCAAATAATATCTGT
>JAGPBO010000284.1 GCA_018063305.1 Cyclobacteriaceae bacterium | reverse complement strand
GCGCCAAATTGAATGGCTATGGTAAACATTTTGGTGAACGGATCGGCAGCAATACCTAACACGCTCGATGCAATAATCATGTGGCCGGTGGAGGAAACAGGTAAGAACTCTGTAAGACCTTCGACAAGGGCCAGAATCAAAGCTTGAATCAATGACATGTTAAGGCTATAGCTTTTCTTTAGGCGTGTGGAGAATGGCAAAGATTTCTACCACAAAACCAGCCAGCACAATAATTGGGCTTAAGGTGATGCCCATAAAACCAAAACCGTAAGGGTCTTTGTCTAAGGACATAATCGTGAAACCAAGAATCAACAGGAGTACACCAATTACCATCAATTGATAATTTCTTTTTCTAAATGGAAGCTTGCTCATTCGTTAATAAAGTTCGTCTAAAGAAAGTTTTAAATATTTACTTACTGCGCGGTATGTACTTAATACAGCAACCAACATACCCATAATCAAAAGTGATGAAAGTAATAATAACAACCGGCTATTGTTTTGGATCAGTTCAAGATCTTCTATTCGTTTAGTCGCAAAACTTAAAAGCAAAATCAACAGCCCTGAAGCTATAATACCTGCGATAACTCCATGTAAACCGGCTCTATACATAAAAGGCCGTTGAATGAACCAACCGCGGGCACCCACCAACTGCATGCTTCGAATAAGAAACCGTTGAGAGAATAGCGCTAATCGTAAGGTATTATTAATTAGTAATACGACTACAAGCAACAGCAAGGTTACCAATCCCATAAGGATCAATCCAATCTTAGTAATGTTTTTATTAATGGAGTCAATCACATTCTCAACGTAGTGAACCTGAAATACGCCACTGATTTTTTCTACCTCGGCCTTAATTTTCTGCAGGCTTTCTATTTCATGATAGCCCTCGTCAATTCTTACCAGATAGGCATCCCGTAAGGGGTTTTCACCAAGAAACTTTTTAAAGTCTTCACCCGTATCTTCAATAAATTTTTTAGCGGCCAGGTCTTTTGAAATGAATTGTATGGCTTCTTTGTCTTTGGAAACATAAGGCTTGGCTTGAAGACTTTTTTCAATCTGGGTTCGCTGTGCTTCTGTTACCTGATTGTTCAGATAAATCTGAATCTTTACATTTTGGCGTACAATTCGCTCCAGCTCTTTAGAGTAAATTACTAACGCACCAAACACACCAATAACAAAAAGAGCTAATGTGATGCTAAGAATTACGCTGATGTAGGGGTAGGCGCCAAGTTTCTTCTTCCTGATCTTAAATTTTTTGTCTGGTGTATTCATTAACCACAAAGATAGGCATGAATTACAAGATTTTTTACATGGGGAATTGTATAATCGAGGCTAAAAAAGAAAACCCTCCAATCAGGAGGGTTTCAGTATCGAGTGTAAAGGATTACTTCTTCCTGTATTCTTTTAATTTCTGGATCAGGGTCTTGTCTTTAATAACAACTAAAGGTGTTATTTCCTGCTTTGATTCATCAAGCGAATAGTAGTTTTCCTTATAATATAGGAATACCGAGTGGCTACCCCCGTTTATCTCTAAAATTTCATATAGACTTTTGTCGAAAGAACCAAATAAGATGACTCTGCTATTTATAAATTGATAATGAAACGGGTACTTTTTGTTGGATGAATCAATCTCAACCTCCGGGGTAGAAAAGGCTAGGGCAGGCTTGGTTCCTCGGGTTGCTCGTGTTGCCGTGCTTTCTGTTAAATCCTCGCTAGGGTCAACCACTTCAAGAACAGGTTTTGCCACCTCTTTTGTTGATACTTTATTTGACGGTTTACTTTTTTCAGGCCTGGAAGTTTCCGGTTTACCTGCCTCAGAGGCAACACTATTTTCAACAACAGTTTCTACTGGCTTAATTGCATCGGTGTCAGATTTGGTTTGAGTGACTGAATCTTCAATGGGAGTAGGAGTTTTTGGAACTTTAGGAGTCTCATTCAAATACAGATACATGGCGGATGCTATAAGGGCAATACCTGCAAGGCCGGCTGCAATCTTTAGTGGGGAAAGCTCAATTACTGGGGCACTTGGTATCGATACATTATTAAGCATTGCCTTTAATTCAGTGGCACGGGCTTTTTTAACGCCTTCAATAACACCTGTATGAAAATCCAAATCAGCTTTAAGTTCTGGATCTGAACTTAATTGACTTTCAAAGGCTTCCCGTTCGGTTTTGCTGAGCCGGTTGGTTAAATAATTATCTATTAATTCAAAATTACTCATGTCGTTAATAATTAGTCTAAAAAATCTTGCTCACTATACTGGGCCTTCACTAACTCGTCTAACTTTTGTTTGCACTTATACTTTTTTGTTTTGGCTGTGTCGGTGTTTGCAAATCCTAATTTTTCTGCTATTTCCTGCATCGACATCTCATCAAAATAATAATACATCAGAACCTTTCTACACGTTTCGCCTAACTGGTTCAGGCACTTTGCCATGATCTTTTCCCGCTCTGGCCCGTCCATATCCATGGATTGCGAGCCATCCTTTTCCTCATGCGAAAGTCTCTTCTTTCTATCAAGTTCTTTTCTCCACAGGTTCTGGCAGATGCTATAGATATAGGTACTCATCTTAGCCGTCATTACCAGATTTCCAGACCGCGCCTTCTGCCAGAATACCACTAAGGCATCCTGATAGACATCGCGAGCTTCTTCTTCCGTGCCACTATTGGTGATTACCAGTTTGGTCATCATCCTATAGTACTTTTTGTAGATTAACTCAAGAGCCTTCTCGTCACCGCTACGGATACGTTCGAAAATCTCTATTTCATCCATCTGCAAATTCGATTTGAATACCCTTAGCGCCACAATTGGTAACCTTTAGTTAATGATGAGTGGATTAAATTTGGGTTTAAGTTCGTTATTTTTCCGATGAGTTGATAGGTTACTGGCCAGGAAGCCAGGTTTGTGTTCGGAAAAACGGCCCCCAATAGCCTCTTAGTTTTAAATTAATTCCCTCTAACCAGATTTTACAGCTATATATTTTGCCATTCTCAGGATCGATAATGGTTCCTTCTGTATAATCATTGCCAGACCTTATCATATCTTTTAGAATCTCCATCCCGATAATCTTTTTCATGTAACGCTCATCCTCTGAGCCACACTTATCGCAAACCGGGTCCTGTTCTTCTTCGGGGGCTCTGAATAGCTTGGTTACCTTGCCGTAGAACTTACCGTTTCGCTCAAAGATTTCCACTATTGATTTTGGTTGATGGGTTTCATCGTCAATCGTTTTCCACTTTCCGATAATGGAATTTTGGGCTACAGAGGCGCTGCTAACCAAGAACAATACAAGCACTATCATTATAAGCTTCATGCTGGTCAAATTTACTTTTTAAAGTAACAAAAAAGAGCGGTGTGTTCACACCGCTCTTTAATTCGACAATTAATATGTCCTTAGTTTTTCTGAATCTCCGGTTGAGATTTCGTTACCACTATTTCAATTTTTTCTTTAGGCTGTTCAACTTTTGCAGTAGAAGCATCCTTATTCACTAATAGGGGAGCAATTACCAAAGCGACCACTGACATTAGTTTTAAGAGGATATTCAGTGAAGGTCCTGATGTATCCTTAAATGGATCTCCTACGGTATCACCTACTACAGCAGCCTTGTGTGGCTCTGATTTCTTATAATACATCTGTCCGTTAATCTCAACACCTTCTTCAAAACTCTTCTTGGCATTATCCCAGGCACCGCCTGCATTAGATTGGAAGATTGCCATTAAAACACCAGATACTGTAACACCAGCTAGCATACCACCCAGTGACTCTGCACCGAAGCCAGGTAAGAAAGCGATGACCACAGGAACGACAACCGCCATTAAGCCTGGAAGAACCATTTCTTTAAGAGCAGCCTTTGTAGAGATGTCAACACATTTTGCATATTCTGCTTTTCCATCTGCATCATGGAATATTTTTTGATCTTCAGAAGACCAATCATTAACTTCTTTATCGCCATTTCTTTTCATTGCCTCAAGCGCGGCCTTCAATGCCGGAATAGAAGCAAACTGTCTTCTCACTTCTTCAATCATGGCCATAGCAGCACGTCCCACGGCATTCATTGCTAAAGCAGAGAAAACGAAAGGTAACATTCCACCAATGAACAAACCGGCCATAACATTGGCTTTTGAAACATCTATAGAGCCTACCTTGGCAGTGGTCATAAATGCACCAAAAAGAGCAAGAGCCGTTAATGCAGCAGAGGCAATGGCAAAGCCCTTACCAATAGC
>JAGPBO010000077.1 GCA_018063305.1 Cyclobacteriaceae bacterium | reverse complement strand
TCAAGTTAGTTTCTACCGCAGTTCCCATTCCGAACGAGAATATTGATACGGATCAAATTATTCCAGCTCGGTTTTTGAAGGCAACCACCCGCGAAGGCTTTGGCGAAAATTTGTTTCGCGATTGGCGATACGACAGCAATAATAATCCGATCAAGGATTTTGCATTAAACAATTCTGCCTATTCAGGAAAAATTTTGGTTGCTGGTAAAAATTTTGGTTGTGGTAGTAGTCGCGAGCACGCAGCCTGGGCCATCTACGATTATGGATTTCGGGTTGTGGTGTCAAGCTTCTTTGCGGATATCTTTAAAAACAACGCGTTAAACAATGCCGTGTTGCCTGTTGTGGTTTCTGATTCGTTTTTGAAAAAACTTTTAGAAAAGATTCAATCGAATCCCAACACACAAGTTTCAGTTGATCTGGAAAATCAAAAGATAAGTTTTGATAACCAATCAGAGAATTTTGAAATCAATCCCTATAAAAAGGAATGTCTGATCAATGGCTACGATGACATTGAATATCTGTTGAATTTGAATAAAGAGGTTAGAGAATTTGATTTGGCCCATTCATGAATAAAAAGATAGTTATACTCCCTGGTGATGGTATCGGTAAAGAAGTTACTACCGAAGGAAAAAAGGTGTTGGAGAAAATCGCAGAATTGTTTGGTCACACATTTACGTTTGAGGAAGCAACTATTGGCCACGATGCGATTGAAGCCTCGGGCAATCCGCTTCCCGATGAAACGCTGACTAAACTTAAAAACTGCGATGCAATTCTATTCGGAGCGGTTGGACATCCCAAGTATGATAACGATCCTACCTTAAAAGTAAGGCCCGAGCAAGGTTTGCTAAAGATGCGCAAGGAGTTAGGTCTTTATGCCAACCTACGCCCTATTAAGTTATTTGATGAATTATTAGAAGCTTCCAGCATTAAGCCTGAAATTTTAAAAGGCTCTGATATTTTGTTCTTCCGCGAACTTACGGGTGATGTTTACTTTGGCGAAAAGGGAAGAAAAGATGATGGCAATACCGCCTTTGATCTGATGATCTATCAGCGCTATGAAGTAGAGCGTATCGCACACAAAGCCTTTCAGGCTGCGCGAACAAGAAAGAAAAAAGTTACTTCGGTAGATAAAGCCAATGTGCTGGAGAGCTCAAGACTTTGGCGCGAAGTAGTACAAGAGATTGGAAAACAATATCCCGATGTTGCGCTGGATCATCAGTTTGTTGATGCCGCGGCCATGAAGCTTATTCAAAACCCACGCAGCTATGATGTGGTGGTGACCGGAAATTTATTCGGAGATATTCTTACTGATGAAGCTTCTCAGATCGCGGGCTCCATGGGTATGCTTGCATCCGCATCGGTTGGTGATTCTGTTGGGTTGTACGAACCTATCCACGGGAGTGCGCACGACATTACCGGAAAAGGAATTGCGAATCCATTAGCATCCATATTATCAGCCGCTTTGCTGTTAGACATTTCATTCGGCTTAAAAGAAGAATCTGAAACCGTAATCAAAGCAGTTGAACATACCCTCAAGCAAGGTTGGAGAACGACAGACATTGCCGATGCAAAAACTCCTAAAGAAAAAATTCTGAATACTCAGAAAATGGGATCAGCAATTATAAATGAATTAGAAAAAGTTGCCAGTTACAAACTATCCGTAACCAGCGACAAATAACCAGTAACCAGAAAATTATGGCACAGAAAATTCAAATCTTTGATACTACCCTTCGCGATGGCGAACAGGTACCCGGTTGTCAGTTAAGGACAGAAGAAAAAATAATCATTGCCCGTGAACTTGAAGCCATTGGAGTGGATGTTATAGAAGCTGGCTTTCCAATTTCAAGCCCAGGTGATTTCCTTTCCGTGGTTGAAATTTCTAAAGCGGTTAAAGATCCGATTGTTTGTGCGCTTACCCGTTCTAAAAAAGAAGACATTGATGTAGCTGCCGAAGCCTTGCATCACGCCAAGCGTGGAAGAATTCATACAGGCATTGGTTCGTCTGATGTGCATATCAAACATAAATTTCGCAGTTCACGCGAGCAAGTATTGGAGCAAGGTGTGTGGGCAACTAAGTATGCGAAAGACAAAGGCTATGAAGTAGAGTTTTACGCTGAAGATGCTGGCCGTGCCGACTTAGTTTTTCTTGCTCAACTTGTAGAAGCGGTAATTGAAGCTGGAGCCGATGTGGTCAACATTCCGGATACAACTGGTTATTGCTTGCCTCATTTATATGGTAAACGAATCCAATATCTTGTTGAGAATGTGAAGAACATTGATAAAGCAGTTATCTCCGTTCATTGTCATAACGATTTAGGATTGGCAACGGCCAACACCTTGGCGGGATTAACCCACGGAGCCCGCCAGGCTGAAGTAACAATTAACGGAATTGGTGAACGTGCCGGAAATACTTCGCTTGAAGAAGTAGCCATGATTTTGCAAACCCACAAAGACCTTGATCTTTATACAAACATAAAGGCAAATAAAATTTATGCCCTCAGTAAGTTAGTCTCCACCATGATGCGCATGCCCGTGCAGGCAAATAAAGCCATTGTAGGGAAACATGCATTTGCTCATTCATCGGGTATTCACCAGGACGGCTTTTTGAAACATGCCGAGAATTATGAAATTATAAATCCAGCTGATGTGGGCGTTCCTTCATCATCAATCCTATTAACGGCTAGAAGTGGCAGAGCTGCACTAAAACACCGCTTGGAATTACTCGGTTATAGTGTTGCCGGTGAAGACTTGAACACGGTGTATGAAAGCTTTCTGATTGTTGCTGATGAACAGAAAGAAGTGAATGATGGCGACTTGATTGCACTTGTTACCAGCATGCCGGTATTAGTAAAACCTTAACAGAGCTATTTTATTTGAGATTTATCCTAGCATAAATTCACAATATGAAAAGGGTAAATCTCGTATTCATTATAGAGGATGAATCTTCCTACTCTGAAAAGATCCCACAACGTTTAAAATACCTGAAATCACTTCATAAATAGTTTTGCAAAAACCGAAGCTGGGATGCTGATCATCTTTCTTTTGTCGTAGTCAAAGCAAACAATTCCTGTTTTGCCAAGGGCCACCTCCTTACCGGTTTTGCGTTGGGTAATCCGATAGAACAAATCAAATCCATATTTATGATGTTCTCCAACAGCTATCTGAATTCGGAGGGTATCGCCCAGAAAAGATTCTGACTTATAAACGATAGCTGCGTCCGCCACAATCTGTCCGATCGATCCTTCTAATTTTACCTCACTTTCAAAGCCGCGGTTCCGATAAAAAAGGGTACGGGCCTCCTGCATCAACGTAAGTATGCTGTCGTTACCAACATGATTTCCATAATTTAAATCGCTTACCCGCACCACCATGTCGGTTTCGTATATAAATAAGTCGGGGAGTTGGATTGCTACACGCGCCATAATTTCTTAATGCTTACAGATCGAATTCAATTAAACCCAAATTATGCAATAGAAATTTCTATTGCATAACTGACGAACGAAAATCAACAACTTATCTTACAAAACTAAAAACCAAGCTGGTGATTTTCATTGTCAGGGTTTAACCTTGACATCCTGACTGTAAACATCAGGATCGTCAACCCTTCGGGCGGGTTATGCATTCCTAATGCATAACCTGGGTTAAAAAATAAAAGTAAGCGATCCCTACCCAATGTATGAAAGGGATTTGGATATTTATCGTCAATTCACACCTGCTTACTCATGAAGGATATGCTACGCTTAGCGTTTAGAAAATTTCGTAAGGTTGTACTGATACTCCTAATCGCTCAGTTTGTCTATATCCTTGCCCTTCGGTGGATCAATCCGCCTATCACCATCACGCAGCTAGACAACTGGGTAAGTGGAAATGGATTAAAGCGCGATTATATAAACTTTAAAGACATGTCGCCCAATATTCGATTAGCCGTGATGGCTTCGGAGGATCAACTTTTTCCTGATCACAATGGCTTTGATATAAAGAGTATAAAAAAGGCATTAGCAAAAAATAAAAAGAGCAAGCGGGTTCGGGGTGCTTCTACCATTAGCCAGCAGGTGGCCAAAAATGTTTTTTTGTGGCAAGGTCGAAGCTGGCTCCGCAAAGGCATGGAAGTCTATTTCACCTTTATGATTGAACTACTCTGGAACAAGCAACGAATTTTAGAAGTCTACCTGAATGTTTCGGAAATGGGAAAAGGCATTTTCGGGATTGAAGCCGCGGCCCAAACCTATTTTAAAAAATCTTCGAAAAAGCTTACGCGTACAGAAGCGGCTATGATTGCCGCTTGCTTGCCCAATCCAAAAAAATATCGCGTAAAGCCGCCATCCAGTTATGTCAATCGGAGATATCCGTGGATTTTAAATCAGATGAATAACCTGGAAGGCGATGAGGATATAGAAAAGTTATTGACCGTATCTAAAACTCTTAAAAAACTTTAAGTATCAATTTCAATTGACTCTGCCTTCAAACTAAACCTGAGATAGCTTTTCACTTTTAACATCTGGATTGTATCTTCGAAAAAAACAATCCTATGCGCGCAGCTTTCCTTGGACTCTTTCTAATTTTAACATCAGCCGTTCTAGCTCAAAATACAACACCACCACAAACCGATCCGCGACTCTTTGATATAGTCAATGCGGTGTCGGCTCAGCGAATTGAAAAAGATATTCGCACGCTGGCGAACTTTGGTACGCGAAACACTTTCTCCGATACGGTCTCTACCTCCCGGGGCATCGGGGCGACCAGGAGGTGGATCAAATCAGAGTTTGATAAAATCTCAAAAGATTGTAAGAACTGCCTTGAAGTTTTTTATCAGAAAGACCTCGTCACCAAAGACGGCAACAACCGGGTACCACACGATGCGTGGGTGGTGAATGTGGTTGCTATTCAACGCGGCACCGAGTTCCCCAACAACTTTGTTATCATGTCTGGAGATATTGATTCTCGTGCCAGCAACACCATGAACTTTGAAATTGATGCACCGGGTGCAAACGACAACGCATCGGGTATGGCAGGGACTATCGAAGCAGCGCGGGTTCTCTCTAAATACAAATTCAGGCATAGTATTATATATGTTGGTCTTTCTGGTGAAGAGCAGGGACTTTTTGGTGGAACAGGGCTAGCGAAGTATGCCCAGGAAAAAAAGTGGAACATTATAGGTGTGCTCAACAATGACATGATCGGAAATATTGAAGGCGTGAATGGTGTCATTGATAACCGCTCGTTCCGGATTTTCTCGGAACCTGTACCCATTACCGAAACCGAGCAACGAAGAAACCAACGTAGGTTTTATGGTGGAGAAGTAGATGGCATCTCGCGGCAACTCGCCCGTTACGTACACAAGCAAACACAAACCTACATGCCCGAAATGAATCCCATGCTTATCTATCGTCTCGACCGCTTTGGACGGGGCGGCCATCATCGGCCTTTTAATGATCTTGGTTTTGCGGGCATTCGCATTATGGAAACCAATGAAAATTATGCAAGACAACATCAAGACATCCGCGAAGAAAATGGAATTAAATATGGCGATGTCATTGAGGGTGTGAATTTTGGGTATGCTAAAAAACTTACGGCCGTAAACGCGATCACACTGGCCGGACTAGCATGGGCACCCCCTGCACCAACGAATGTAAAAATTGGTGGAGCCGTACAACCTTCCACTACCCTGGCGTGGGATGTATTACCCAGTGATAAAGTAGCCGGCTATAAAATTTACTGGCGCGATACCACGTCACCTACGTGGGATCATGCGCGCTATGTTGGGCCGGTAGCAGAGTTTACACTCGAGGGCATCGTTATTGACAACTATTACTTTGGTGTTGCTGCGGTAGATAAAAGTGGAAATGAATCCATGGTGGTATTTCCGGAGCAGTTGATAAAAAGGTAGATTGGTTTCAATTGTTAATAACCTTTAGAATTTGAAATGTCGTGGTCAGGCGACCAACGACAACAAGGGGGAAAGAACACCAGCAAAGGCGATAGTTACCAATCACTTTTAACACTTTTTGTTTTCTTATTAAGTGACTCAAATATATCATTAGAGAATAGCTCAATCTTAGTCTTCAAGTCTTTCCAAACGTTGTTTTGATAATTTTTTGACATTCCTGTTGTGGCATAAAACTCTGCTGTCGTTATATTGCTTAACGAACAAGCTGATCCATTTCCAACATGAGAAAAATTGGATAACTCAATTTTATATCTATTGTCTTTTATGTAAGCCTTTATGGTGTAATTAATATATCCCTCATAACAACCATATACTGCTTTCCCGAAACTATAATTCATTGAACCTTTTCCAATGATTGTTCCATCTTCTTTGTCAGCCATTTGTATCACATCATTTGCAGAATTGTAAGTAGATGCAAACCAATCATTGATTGTTGAGAATAATTCAGCTTTTCCAACACTGTCTACTCGAATAACTTTTGAAAAAGTAATACCTTCTTGTCCATAAGTTATTATTGACAAAAGCATTATTAACGTTATTAGTATTATTTTCATACTTTCTATGTTTTTATTGAAGCCCGTTGTTGAGAGTAATTTTATTTTTCACCGATGATCATTTTACAGATCTTTTCAACCTCCCTTATTAAATTCCTAACTTTTTGCTCAATGGGATCGTCCTCAAGTTTTGTGCTCCAATAAATTGTTCTCTGAAGCTCTCTTAATTTCCTCCCCTTCTCAGATAGTTCCATTTCTCCGTATTCCCCCATTCTAATTCCAGCAATCTCTCTTGAAGCAAAGAATACATCGTTGATAATTTCTGTCAATTCGTCAAAAAGTTTTCCGTGCTCTTTCTCGAAAACAGCTATGAATCTGAATTTTAAAGTTTGCAACTTATCAATCACCTCCTTATTTCTTTCAAATCTTTCAAAGACAACATGTGCCTTGTCGTAGATGGCACTTTCTTCCTGTGTTTCAAATGCGCTTTTAGTTCGGGTTTTACCCTCTCCACTATATCCCACAGGACTTCTTATTATTCTTATTACTTGTTCGGATTCATAAAACAATGAAAGTACATCCTCAGCTAATCCGTACTTCTTCTTCCATCTTTCTTCCTTTCTCCATGAGTTAATGCCGAAAATAGCTGTCACTGAAACAGTAATGATTGAAATACTCTCCAACATATTCAGCCAGTCCATAGGCATTAATTTATAATCCACCTCACTAATAAGTTATTGATCTATCCAAAATAAAATTGCAGTCAACGTCATAATATAACCATAAGATTATTGGAAACCTTACTTCCCACTCAAACTCTCGGCCACCACCAGCACAAAGTCTTTGCCTTTCACAAAACCTCTGCCCCACTCCCTTTCATATTTATCGGTAATACCGAGGCTGGTCATATTCTCAATTTTCGTTCCCTTCTTTAACGCAGCGGCCACCTGATCGCGGATGTCGGCCACGCCATCGCGTACTTTCTTTACATCGGCCTTAGTAGCCAGCTCACCATGCCCGGGAATTACTTTCGTGTTATCGTCAATCAAAGCAAGAATTTTGTCGAGGGTATTAATAAATCCATTGATAGAACCTCCATTCGATAAATCAATGTAGGGATAGCCATAGCGGACAAAGGCATCACCCGTATGCACCACGTTGGCATTTTTAAATTGAACAATCACATCGCCATCGGTATGGCCTTTATCAAAATGATGAAGAATTATATCCTCCCCATTCAAATGAAAATTTATTTTATCAGCAAACGTAATCAGTGGCCAGGCTTCCTTATCGCGCGGAGGCGTGGTACGATTGGTGCTGGTATTTACTTGTTCCTTCATCATGCGCTCTCGCACATTGTCATGCGCCACCAGAACCGCGCCCATTCTATTAAAGTTTTCATTGCCTCCCGAGTGATCGCCATGCACATGCGTGTTAAGAGCAAATTTGATTTCGCCCGGGCTTAGCGTTTTGATGGCACCATTAATTTTGTTGGAAAGTGGAGCAAACTGGTTGTCAATCATCAGGGTTCCTTCAGTACCAATAAGCACCCCAATGTTTCCACCGGAACCTTTGAGCATGTAAATCTGCTCGGTAACTTTTATGGGGACAATTCTTATCGTGTCATAATTTGTTTGGGCCATAGCCGATACGACAAAGAGCGAAAGAAAGAAGGTTAGGTTTAGTGCTTTCATATTTACAAAATGATTTGAGTTTTACGTATTTCCTTTAACCGCAGAGATCACGGAGGTTATCACAAAGGGACACAAAGAGGTTCGCGAACTTTGTGAGCTCTACAGCAAATTATTCTACTAATCTACATAAATTATTCCTCGCCCTCTACAATTGTTCCGTAGTCCAAAAATAATTCTTCATTAACCTCAATATCCCTTACGGCTTCAAAGAATTCGCCCTCATTGATCGAAATCAGATTTGGATTGTCGGAGTGATTTAGATAATAACTGAGATCCATTTTCTTAAATCCCTTCTCAGGAACGAAGTATGCATCCTCATCGAAAAGACAATAATTAATAATTATATCTTGAGTAAACGTTGGAAGGGCTTCCACCTCTTGCCTCGATATTTTAATCCACTTTTCATTTACATCCGGATTACTAAACATACTTCGGCAGCCTCGCGGTATCTCCCGAATGGCAAAAACACCTACTCCACCAACCGGGGAGGGTCTCAGCATAACATAGGTATTATGAGCAAGTTCTTGAAGTAGTTTCTCTTTTGATGTCATGAAGTAATTAACACTTTTATCTGTAAGGGTAAACTAGTCTTAGGTCATGTGTCGCACATGATAACACCGTCAACTAATTGGCCGGAAGGTTGGCAAGCATAAAGTTTCTCACATTCCCGCCCATAATCTTTTCAATATCTTCTCTGCTAAACCCCAGCTTGATCAGTTCATTTACAATTACAGGAAAGCCCGTTACATCATAGCTAGATCGAACAGCTCCATCAAAATCAGAACCTAGGGCTACTTTGTCAACCCCAATTTTATCGGCCACATACCTGATTGTCCTGGCGGTGGCTTCTGCATCCGTACCGCATACAGCCATTTCCCATAAACCGATTCCAATCAGTCCATTTCGTCTTCCCACTTCCATAATCTGAGCATCGGAAAGATTACGAACATTATCACACGTACCTTTTACACCCCCATGCGAAAGGATTAACGGACTTGAAGTAAGTTCAAAAATATCGCTAACTGTTTTTGGTGAGGCATGAGCAATATCAATGATTATGTGTAGGCTGTCCATTTTCTTAATCAGTTGACGACCCTTTGCCGTAAGTCCTTGGTGGTTTACTCCGTGTGCCGATCCGCCCCATTCATTATCAAAGAAATGGGTCAATCCAATGTAGCGAACACCTGCTTTATAAAAAGCATCTAAGTTGTTAATGTCATCTTCCAGGCAATGCGCACCCTCTAACCCAAGCATACCCGAAGTAAGGGTATGATTTCGCTCACGATCTTTTATAAATTGTTTCAATTGCTGTTGGTTCGTTATAACTCGAAAAGCTCCGTTACTTTTTGATGCAAACTCATGCAATTGTTCGCATTGATGCAAGGCTCTTGACTTTACACTAAACCAATCGGCCGGAGATTTAAGCTGAGCAAAACTTAGCAGCGCAATTTGATCTGTCTCATCCGTATTCTTATCATAATTTTGATTGCGGGGAGTTTTACTCACCACGGTGAATACCTGAAAAGCTTCATTCGCCTCCTGCATACGCGGCAGGTCAACATGGCCATAATCATGATGCTGTAAGAAATTCCGATCCCATAGTAATGCATCACAATGAAGATCGGCAATAAAAGGAATCGAGTCGTACCAACTTATCTTGTCCGTTGGGGAAGCAACATGGATTGTCGTATTCATTGACTTATCAATAAAGCCAGGAGAAATACTAAAAAAAGCGATAGCTGCTGTGATTAGTAGAACACCGATTACAATGAATATTTTTTTACGCATGAGCGTGTTTTTAGCCAAAGGCAAGAAAGATAGGCACTGTTCCTTAATCCGTTTAAGAACAATGCCTTACTCATTTATACCAGGTTTCTTCCACTTACTTTTCAATTACTGAACTGTAAGTAAATATTACAATACAGATGTGCGCGTACAAATCAAGTCCTACTTACAGCATCACCTCATTTTCAATATAGCAGCAGCCGCGTCCACTTGCTTTGAATAGTTCATCACCTTACTTGCCACTATTTCAATTTGTTGTTGCGCCTCTTTCCAGTTGCGCTCTTCAATGGCCTCGCGTATGCCCGGCAATGTTTTTACACCATACCCAGTGTAATAACCCGGAGCATAAATACTGTGTTTGAACCACGGCCTGCGCGGCAATCCTTCTTCAATAATTAAGCTTTGCTCGGCTGTGTAAAGCAATTTGTTCAGCTTTTCTAAATTCGTATTGGGGTTAGGATTTAACTTCACCAATTCCGAATAGGTATTAGAGCTTTTTTCAAGTTGCGAAACAGCATTTAATAATGTACTAAAGTTGAGATACGGCACCGATTCCTTTGCAACGGGTTGAACAAAAGTTAGGGTAGGATCGCTGGCAAGCTTATACCGATTCTCGGTAATCATCTGGTTTTCTATTTCTGTTGTTTCCCGCATGTTATCAGTCAGTGTCGTCACCTCATTCACATAGCCATTTACGGTTTTATAAAAACCACTAAAGTCAAAAGGTAAGACAGTGGCATTGACAAGGCGCAACGTAGCACGACCTGCTACCTTTGCTAAGGCAACGCCATATTCGAACTTTGGATCTTTGAATCGTTTAAAGAGATCATACGAATCATAAATCGAATGATACTCACCACCATCATCTTCACCACCAAAACCAACATTAAGTGCTGGTATGCCTAGATGCTGAATAAACGGGCTGTAATCTGACCCGGACCCCATAGCACCAATGGTCATAGATGAAGAATTTAAGATCTCTTTTTTTGCTTTCGAAGATGAAGCGTTGGCTGCCATCGCAGACTTTCTTCTTTCCAAAACACTCACTCCGGTTTGCGGGTCCGTTACATCTCTGGCTACATCGCTAACCAATTGTTGCAAGGTGTGCGAACCTTCTACTCCAATAAATCCTCTGCCATTGCCATCAGAGTTGATGTAGGCAACTGCCTTTTTTACTAATTCGCTCGCGTGATCTTCTACCCATTCTGTTGAACCAAGTAATCCAGGTTCTTCACCATCCCAACCGCAATACACAATAGTCCGCTTTGGCTTCCAACCTGTTTTGATTAACTCGGACACCGCCCTTGCTTCTTCCATTAGTGCAACCATTCCGCTGATTGGATCAGCCGCACCATTTACCCAGGCATCGTGATGGTTTCCACGAATAACCCATTCATCAGGAAACTCAGTGCCTTTCATTTTGGCAATCACGTTGTGGCAGTCCACCAACTTCCAATCAAACTGTAAGTTAAGATGCACCCGAACCGGGCCTGGGCCAATGTGATAAGTTATAGGCAATGCACCACGCATATATTCCGGGGCAACCGGTCCGCCTAATGCACTAAGCAAAGGCAAGGCATCTTCATACCCAATGGGTAAAACCGGAATGTGAATCAAGTTATCAGCTTGGGCACGTTCAATGCGCTTGGCTTCTGCTGTGGCACCAATGTTAGGAGTAAGTGGATCGCCAGGACGAACCGGCATGTCTAACACCGAACCTCTTTGCGCACCGAATGCCGGACGGAACGATCCTTTTGGATAAACATCACCTTGGTAATAACCATCATTTTCAGGATCGGAATAAATGATACAACCGATAGCTCCATGCTGTTCTGCTACTTTTGGTTTAATCCCACGCCATGAGCCACCGTATTTGGCAATCACAATTTTACCCTTCACATCTATGCCCAACTTGGCCAACTCTACATAATCAGAGGGAACACCATAACCAACAAAAACAAGTTCAGCAGTAACATCACCATCGGCAGAGAAACCATGATACGTTGGAAGTTGTTCTTTCAATTGGCCAGACGTAGCATCTTCTTTTAAAGCAGGTTCCACCAGTTTGGCTTTATATTTAGTGGGTCCTACCATTTCCAACACTCTTACTTTAGGTGTTGGAAATAAAACCTGATAGGTTTCAATCTCGGCTTCATAGCCCCAACTTCTAAATTGATCGCGCATCCATAACGCATATTCTTTACCTACCGCTGACCCCAGGTGATGAGGTCGAGCACTTAGTCGTTTCATCCATTGATCTAAATTGTCAGCCTTTAAATAACTGTCAAATTTTTCTTCTAACGCGAATTCCGTTTTGGCAGCGTCCGGAGAAAAGCCCTGAATAGTCTTTTGGGCAAACGCGAAGTTGGAAATAAGAAAGAGTGCGGGAAGTAGCAGGTGTTTCATAGCAGGTTCATTTAGTTCTCAATATACAAAGGTTGTTCTATGTGAATCAACCGATCATCCTTAAAATAAGCCATCAATTTATATTGTGAGGTTTTCACCTACTCTATTTCAACCCCAACAATACAGCAAGAAACAGGTTGACCCGATACCAAAAGGGCTCCACCTTTACACAATAATATTTAGATTTATGATTGTGACCCAGCACGAGATCAATTACCAACGCATTGAGCAGGCTATTCTTTTTCTTGAAAAGAATTTCAAGCGTCAGCCCGAGTTAACCGAAATTGCCGAAGAGGCTCATGTATCGCCTTTTCATTTTCAGCGAATGTTTACCGAATGGGCCGGGATTAGCCCTAAGCGCTTTCTTCAATTCCTTACGGTAGAATTTCTAAAAGACCGGTTAGCAAAATCTAAAAACCTGCAACAGATAGCCGAAGAAGCCGGCCTTTCCAGCCAGTCGCGGGTGTATGATTTATTCACCACGCTCGAGTCTGTTACTCCACTTGAATACAAACAAAAAGGGCACGGGCTTACTATTGAATACGGCTTGCATGAAACACCTTTTGGGCTCGCGTTGATAGGCATTACTACACGCGGTGTTTGCTGGCTCTCCTTTATTACTACAGATGAAGACCCACAAATTGAACTTGAAAAAATGAAAACGCATTGGCATAATTCCGTTTTTCACCAAAACGAAAATTTGACACTATCGTTTTTACATAAGATTTTTCCCTCACCCCGTCCTTCAGATACCCCTCTCCCCAAGGAGAGGGGAAGGGGTGAGGGAAGAATTCATCTCCTTGTAAAAGGCACCAACTTTCAGGTTAAAGTTTGGGATGCCTTGTTAAAACTACCGATGGGCAGCGTAACCACATATCAAAACATAGCAACGGACATTCACAATCCAAAAGCTTTGCAAGCCGTTGGATCAGCAGTCGGTGCAAATCACATTGCATACCTCATCCCCTGCCATCGGGTAATTCGTAAAGATGGCATCCTAGGTGAATACCGATGGAGTTCTGTTCGTAAAAAAGGAATGATTGGTTGGGAGATGGCTGCTGCCGACAATCAAAAAGAATAATGCATGAATTCAATATCACCACATTCCCTTACGCTTAAGTCAAACGATACGCTGTCTGCTGAGGCAATTACACCTGAGGTGACCAAAGCCGTTTACGTTTTTGCGCATGGTGCCGGTGCGGGGATGAATCATGCGTTTATGAAAAGTTTATCAGAAGAGCTGGCAACATTTGGTATTGCTACGCTTCGCTACAACTTTTTGTATATGGAGCAGAAGAAAAAACGTCCTGATTTTCCAGCTGTTGCACATCTTGCCATAGCTGCCGCTATTGACAAAACACGTCAATTATTTCCGAACGTTCCGTTATTTGCTGGCGGTAAATCGTTTGGCGGTCGCATGACTTCACAATATTTGTCGGCCCATCCGGCTGATGTAAAAGGAATTGTGTTTGTTGGGTTTCCCCTACACCCGGCTGGCAAACCGGCTATTGATCGGGCAGATCATCTCGAAAAGATAAAAATCCCGATGCTATTTTTACAAGGCACGCGTGATGCCTTGGCCGAGTGGTCTTTGATCGAAGGTGTTACGCAGAAACTTCCTACGGCAACGCTGATTAAATTGGAAGGCGCTGACCACAGCTTCAAGGCATCACGCCAAAATTTATTACCTAAGCTTGCAGAAGAAATAAGCCTTTGGATTGATAGCCATCTCTAATTGAACACAATCATTCTAAAGATTTCTCCATCCTAAAAATTGATTCGGATAGATTGCTAACAAGCGCAACTGAAAAAGATTCGAAAATCATTTATGATTTTGGGAAAGTTCGCCTAATTATCTCTCGTAACGGCCCGATTTCTCTTTTAATAAAATACGGTATACAATAGGATTATTTCCTTGCGTTGACATACGTTTAGACGAAGTAGGGCCCATGCGACCCGCATGACTCGTTTCGCTCGGTACCAGCGGTAACAATTTAGCAACTAGTTTTTCCATTGCCTGCTCTGCAGCTTTTCCTTCTAATTCTTCAAAAGTTCCCCAGGCAATTACACTTTGCCAATGAGAAATGTCTTTCATTTCATCAACTTCAAAACAACACTCAGGGTTCTCACGTAAGAATTCGATCTTCATCCCCTCCTTGGTATGTCCAATCACATAGCCATCGTCATAGACATACGTTATCGGAACAACATAAATTCTCCCATTACCCATACATCCAATTCGACCAATCACATTCGATTTGAGCACTTCCTCAATTTCTTCTTTACTTAATTCACCTAACATAGTACTACAGTTTTATAAGCGGGTCAATAGCCCCACTTTTTCATAATTTCATAATCTTCCTTCATGCATTGAATTGGCGCTTTACCTTGATACGACTCTTGCTCAATAATAAAATGAATCGTTCCGCCTGATTTACGGCACAAATCCACTACATCTTTTACATTTACGATCCCTGCTCCTAGAATTGTACTCTCATATTTATCATGCCCTC
>JAGPBO010000283.1 GCA_018063305.1 Cyclobacteriaceae bacterium | reverse complement strand
AGAAAAATGGTTTTCATTTCTTTGAGTCCTTGTCTCGTGCCTTGGATCATATTCAAAGTCAATAAGTCTGCACCTTCGGCCTGCATAAAGTATCCGCTCTGCGTAAATTTATTTTCGCCAAAAGCGACTACGCGCTCTTCGGTTCGGGCGCGCACCATGGCTACATTCTTAAAGTGCGAACCATATTCTGTTTTAAGAAGCGTTCCCAACCCGGTTACGAGAGAAGTGTTAACTTCTTTTTCACCATTCCAGATTTCGCTCCGGTACACCTGAGCAATGGCTTCGTGGTTTTTGTGGTATTTATCAAAAGACAACTCATCATAAACCCAAAGGCTAATGAGTAAGGCCACCGCCATACCCATAGCGAGCCCGCCAATATTTATAAATGAGTAGCCTTTGTTTTTTACTAAGTTGCGCCATCCGATTTTAAAATAACTTTTATACATACCATAGGGGTTTACGTGTTGAGATTCTTTTTTTGGTCTTATAATACCTGGCCTTAACAGAAGGAGTACATCGCCAATGAATTTTCTATCTGCTTTTCGTTTTCCAAATTTATTTACTTGTTCTTGATACAACTCTGTCAAATCTCCTTCTATTGAATCTCTTAACTTAGGATGGCAGAACCAACGAAAGAAGCGGAGAAATAATTTTGGAGGAGTATTTGTTCGCATTTGTTTATTCTGACTTTAAACTATTTACCGGATTATCCAATGCGGCTTTAACCCCGTGTATGCCTGCCGTAATTACAGCAATACTAATGGTCGCAATGCCTGCGGCAATAAATGCCCACCACGGTATAGCAATGCGGTAGGAAAAGTCACTGAGCCATTGTTGCATAAGTAGATAGGCAATGGGTGAAGCAATGAGAATAGCAACCAAAACGAGTTTCACAAAATTGCCTGACAAGATGCTCAGTACATTCCACATAGAGGCACCTAGTACTTTGCGTATGCTCACCTCTTTCATGCGTTGCTGAATCATATAAGAAGACAGACCGAACAATCCCAGGCAAGCGAGTACGATGGCAATACCCGAAAACAGATTCATAACCTTACCCAATTGAAGTTCGGTTTCGTAAAGACGATTATAGTCCTCATCTAAAAACTTATAAGTAAAAGGACGCTCAGGCATAAATTTTTTCCATTGTGATTCAATGAATGCAATAGTAGAAGGAATGTCGTTGCCATTTATTTTTACGAGCAGCCTGCCGCCCCAACTAGAAGTAAACAGCACTAAGGGATTGATTTCATTACGCAATGACTGAAAGTGAAAATCTTTAATTACACCACTTATAATACCCTCATCGTTTAAAATCATTTTTTGACCGATGGCTTCTTCGGGTGTAAAGCCTAATTTCTTTGCAGCACTTTCGTTGATGATATAATGATAGATGACTTTTTCGTCTTCCTTTACATGAGTAGCATCTATTTGTTGCTCCGTAAAATTTGTTCCGGCTATCAGATGTAATCCATTTACATCTAGATAATCGGCATCTATGGGATCAGCATTTACGGGAAGCACTGTGTTCTCTGGCATGGAAGGCAAACGCATGCTGTAGCCGCTATTAATGTTTACCGGACTGTTGGCAGAGCGGGCCACATTCAAAACCTGTGAGTTTGTTTTTAATTCCTTTTTGAACGTAGAAATAGTTTCATGCGACTGATCCCAGCCAATAGTCAACGACAGCACATGACTGCGATCGTACCCCAGGTCTGTTTTTTGGATAAACCGAAGTTGATTTTGAATGACTAACGTTGAAATAATCAAGAAGACGGAAATGCCAAATTGAAATACGGTGAGTGATTGCTGAAGCCAGCGCGCAGAGGATGTGTTTTTAAAAACACCCTTTAAAACATTTGCCGGTTGCAGGCGTGCTAACACGATAGCGGGATAACCTCCAGCAATTAAACTGATCATAATAGTAATGCCGACAACAACCAGCAAAAAATAGGGCGTATATAAATCGCTAAGTTGTAGGTTGCGACTAATCAACAAATTAAAGGAAGGCAGTAACATGGTGGTAAGGCTGAAACTCACCACCACGGCAAGGCAGCACAACACAAACGATTCGCCAATAAACTGCCAGAATAACTGACCTCTCGTGGCACCCGATACCTTTCGAATGCCTACTTCCTTGGCGCGCTCAATTGATTTGGCTGTGGTTAAGTTGATGTACGTAAAACATACGATAACTAAAATTAACAACGCAACTGCGATTAGAATAAGCAAGTACCTTAAGCTGGTGTTGGGCACAAAATCACTATAAGGAGAATAAAGATGTACCTGATCGAAATGCTCTAACGAAAAATTGATGCGTGCACCACTTCCTTTCATTTCCTTTTCCATAAAAGGAGTTATCTTCTCTTGTAGCGAGGTAAAAGCATTTTCATCCGTTAGTAATAAATAAGTAGTGTAGTTGGCATTGAAATAACTTTCTTCCTGATTTTGTCCCATCGAGGAAAACGAAGCTAAAAAATCGAAGCGCATTTGAGAGGTATAAGGATAATCGCGTATTACCCCGGTGACCTCGTAAGGAGTTTTATCTGCTCCTACTTCCAGAATTTTACCTAGCGCACTTTCTTTAGGAAAATATTTATTGGCCATACTTTCGGTTAGTACCAACTTATTTTTTCCATCAAGTGCTGTTGCCGGATTTCCCTGAAGCATTTCGTAATAAAAAGCATCGAAGAATGAGGAGTCGGCAAACATGAAAGGAGCTTCATTCACGGGCTCGTTATTAAGCCGCAATACCATGTTTCTACCCGTCATACGAATGCCTTTCAACACTTCGGGAAACGTGCGCGAAAATACAGGAGCAACCTTCGTGCTGGTAAAGGTTCCTTTTTCTGTATCGGTGCTGCCATCGAAGCCATACTCCATAATGACACGGGCAATACGCTTGGCATTCGGTTGGAATTTATCGTAGCTCAGTTCATGCTGAATGAATAAGGCAATTAACAAGCAAGAGGTAATTCCTGCGGTAAGCCCCACCAGATTGATGATGGTAGAGGTTTTGTTTTTCCAAAGTGCCCGTAGCGCTATTCTAAAATTGTTTTTAAGCATACCAAAATTATTTGTTTCGTAATATTTATTTTCTCGGCCCACAATACCCGGTCTGAAGAGTAGGAGCACATCCATTATAAATTGTATATCGGCCTTTCCTTTTCCTTTTACACGTTCATCATATAATTCCATCAAATCTCCCTCAATGCTATTCTTCAACTTCGGATGGCAGAACCACCGAAAGAAGCGGAGAAATAATTTTGGAGGACTATTTTGTTTCATTCAATTCGTTGTTCGTTAGTAGTTGTTCGGAAATACTGTTAGCGAATAACGAGCAACTAACAACGAATTTTTATTCCGATCTCAAACTCTCCACTGGATTAGCCAACGCAGCTTTCACTGTCTTGAAACTCACGGTTAAAAGCGCAATTGCCAACGTACTTACTCCGGCAACAATATAAACCCACCATTGGATGTCAATCTTATACGCAAAGTCCTGAAGCCATTTGTCCATTAAATAATACCCGAGAGGAAAGGCAATGATGAATGAAATAGCCACCAGCACCATGAGGTCTTTTGAAAGGATAGAAACTATTTGAAAAACATCAGCACCTAAGACTTTCCGAACGCCAATTTCTTTTACGCGCTGCTCGGCAGTAAACGTTACCAAACCGAATAACCCCAAACAGGCAACCAGAATAGTAAGGAATCCAAAGATTTTTAGAATGCTGCCCATGTTTTGCTCAGCCAAATATGTCTCATTATATAACTCATCGAGTAACGCATACGTAAATGGCTCTTCCACATCAAAGGCTTGCCACTTTGCTTGGATGCTTTCAATAAGATCAGCCATTTCAGCCGTCTTTGTTTTTATTATCAAACCACCATACGGATCATTTCGCATCATCAAGGGAGCAATAGGTTCGTGTAGCGATCTGAAATGAAAATCTTTAATAACTCCTACAATGGTTAAAGAACTAAACCCGCCTTCGTTATCAGTTCTTTGATTAATAGATTGACCTAACGGATTTCCTTCCAGCGAGAAAGCTTTAACAAAGGCTTCGTTAACAATAACTTTATCCTTCTCACTTTCGGAGCCCTCCAAAAAATTTCTGCCTGTTATTAATTGCATGCCCATGGTTGGGATATAGCTTGGGTCAATTCCATAAATAACTGTTCTTCTAAAGTCTTCTTTATTATCACCGACCCAAACACCGGTCATATTATTGTCGGTTGGCCCGGCAGGAATAAATGCAGACATCGTTA
>JAGPBO010000002.1 GCA_018063305.1 Cyclobacteriaceae bacterium | reverse complement strand
ACTCCGGTTATGCTAATTGCCAAAATAAGTGTTATCGGGAGCCACCACTTACGCGGATTCATTAGAAATTGAATCATACTAGTTAGTATCTTTATAGTTTAACAGACAAAACTATTTTTAACACTACCCATTTGTTATGATTTTCGTCATGTTTACCAATATAAATGGCATTTTTTTGCAACCAAAAATTCAGGTAGTTGGCTCTCCAGAAGGGTTAGATATTAATTAAGAAATGAGAATGAAAGAGATTACGGACCGCAATGACATTAAAGTACTCGTTGATACATTCTATGAAAAAGTGAAAGCAGATACTTTAATAGGCCCCGTGTTTGCCCATGTAGATTGGCCAAATCACTTGCCCATCATGTATAAATTCTGGTCGTCAATGATGCTAGGGGAACAGAGCTATCAAGGTAATCCGTTTCAAAAACACGTGGCCCTGCCACTGAGATCAGATCATTTCCACCAATGGTTAAAGCTCTTTACCGAAACAGTAGATGAAAATTTTATGGGTGAACGAGCTGATGAAATAAAAATCCGGGCAAAAACTATTGCTGGAGTTTTTCAGCATAAACTGGGGATACATCCAACCCACTAAGTGGGTAGTACCATTTTATTTAAGAGCAGGCTGGCAAATAACAAAACAGTTAAAGCTATAACGGTGAATTTATGGCGCCACTCCTGTTGAAAACTTCGGTAAGCTAAGTAGGGAAGAAATGCCAGTAGACTGATTTGTATGGGTTGATCCGTCCAGGAATATTCATTGAAGAGAATATTATCGACTATGGATAGTGCTTTTAAGAATTACCGCTCATGTAAAGTATTTCTTTGAAACTCTCGTAATAGAAAGTTTAAAGTTAGTGCCAAAGTAGTTACCACTCACTGGAAAAAGAATTTGCATGAGTATAAAAACGGTTGATAGAGAAAATATAAAATGAAAAACAAGTAAGGTCCACGCACTTCGGGTTCTCAAATCATAGAGAACCCGCTATACTTGAATGCGGAGAAAGAATACAGAAAGCATCTACAATAGATGAAACTAATAGAGTTTCACTGACTTACATTGATTGATGATATCGGCCAGATTAGAAACTATTTGGGTATTCCCAGATATAAGACAATGGAAATGAGCACGCTAACACAATCGAATTTAGTTATTGCGGATAAGTCGCGTTGACTTGGTGAATAGTTAACTATTTAAACTAATTCTAAATAGTGTTTTTCGGTTAGCAATTCGAGTTACTAATTATAAGTTTGGCTTAACGAGTAAGTGTATTTCGGTGCATTAGTTTCTACGAGCTAAACATCATCAAAATAATTTTTACGTAAATTAAAATAAGTTTGAAATAATGCATTTGCCGTGTAGATTTGTGCGATTCCGTAAAAAAGCGGCTACCCTAAACGCGTCACGATGAAGAAGAGATTATCAGGTCCCGTTACCTTTCTAACCTTCGTAGTTTTCACCCTCTCTATTAGTTTAAATTCTTTCGCTCAGGATATTTCTACTGATCCCGCTATGATCAGTGCAGGCGAGGCTTTATTTAATGGTAATTGCAAAGCATGCCATCGGGTAAAGCAAAAGTTGGTGGGTCCTGCTTTGGCTGGTGTAGAAACACGGGTTCCTTCCATTGATTGGATTTATTCCTGGGTTCGTAATCCGGCTAAAGTAATTGCCAGTGGCGATGCTTACGCGGTAAAAATTTACGAAGAGTATGGCAAGAGCCAGATGACGGCTTTTAACAGTTATACGGATGATCAGATCATGAGCATTCTTGCTTATGTAAAGGCAGAGGCTGAAAAAGTTGATGCGCCAGCCGTAACAGCAACTACCGCAGATGGGGGTGGTCAGGCAGGAGTACCCTCAGGCTATTTGAATGCTATCCTTATAGGAATGATTGTAATACTTCTATTACTTCTTATCATTCTAACACTTATTATAAATGCATTAAAGAAGTATCTCGATCAGAGGGATCTGAATGAAGAAGACCGGGAGATAGTTCACTCTAAATATACACTGGGCTCTATGGTACGCAGCTCGGGTTTTATATTTCTAGTCGTATTCCTTGTTTCTTCAATCACTTTCAAAACTGTTATTGATGGATTGTATTCTATAGGTGTTCAGCAAAATTATCAACCCAAACAGCCCATTGCATTCTCTCATAAAATACATGCCGGGCAATATGAAATTGAGTGCAAGTATTGCCATACTGGAGCACTGAAAGGTAAACAAGCCAATATTCCATCGCCTAATATGTGTATGAATTGTCACTCTCAAATTAAGGAGGGAACGAACACCGGTACGGGCGAGATCGCAAAAATCTATGCAGCTATTGGATTTGATCCAAGTACGGGCTCTTACACGGGCAAACAAAAGCCTATTGAGTGGGTAAGAATTCATAACCTGCCCGACTTGGCTTATTTCAATCACTCGCAACACGTAAATGTGGCCGGGGTAGAGTGTCAGACCTGTCATGGTCCGATTCAGGAAATGGATGTGGTTAAACAATATTCATTACTTACTATGGGCTGGTGTATTGATTGCCACCGCAAAACAGATGTTAACACAAAAGGAAATGCCTATTACGATAAACTGATTGAACTTCACAATAGTAAAAAAGCTATGAAGGTGGAGGATATTGGTGGATTGGAATGTGCAAAGTGCCACTATTAATAATTTAATTGACCTCGACTGGATTTTGAATCTATGAGCAATACAAATAAGACATACTGGAAAGGATTACCTCAACTTAAGAACGATCCGGCTTTTGTTAAACATGCCAATGACGAGTTCGTGGATTTGGCTATGCAGGATGACCCCGGTCATTCGCGTAGAGACTTTCTTAAAATGATGGGATTCAGTGTGGCGGCTGCCTCGTTAGCAGCCTGCGAAGCCCCGATCCGTAAAGCAATACCTTATATTAACAAACCTTTGGATGCTGATCCGGGTATCCCGAATTACTATGCATCAACGTATATAAATGGAGGCGATTATTGTAGCATCGTGGTTAAGGTACGCGATGGTCGTCCTATTAAAATTGAGGGTAATGCTTTATCCAAAGTTAGCAGAGGTGGCACAAGCGCTCAGGTGGAAGCATCTGTGTTGTCTTTATATGATAACTATCGCTTACGCGGACCAAAAATTAATAACGCTAATGCGGAATGGGAGACCGTTGATTCCGAGGTTATCGCCAAGCTAAATGAAATCGCAGGTAAGGGTGGTCAAATAAGAATTGTAAGCAATACAATTTTAAGTCCTAGTACAAAGATTGCTATTGATAAGTTTAAGACAAAGTATCCAACAGCTTCTCACATTCAATACGATTCAATATCAAGCTATGGAATCTTAAAGGCTAACAAAGAGACTTTTGGAACAGCCATGATTCCATCCTATGATTTTAGTAAGGCTAAAGTAATAGTAAGTGTAGGTGCCGATTTTCTGGGCACTTGGTTATCGCCTATAGAATTTTCGAAGCAATTTGCTGTAAACAGAGAGGTAACGGATGACAAGCGCGATATGTCGCGCCTGTATCAATTCGAATCTAACTTGTCGTTAACCGGAGCCAATTCAGATTACCGCTCAATGATCAAGCCATCACAGGAAGGCCTTGTGGTAGCTCAGATTTATAATATTCTCGCAGGTAATGGCGTAAAGAGCATCGATAAAATCCCTTACCTCGAAAAGGCAGCTGCCGAATTGAAAGCAAATGTCGGAAAAGCATTAGTAGTTTGTGGATCGAATGACAAATCGGTTCAGATCGTTGTTAACGCAATTAATAATTTATTAGGTAGTTATGGCACAACCATTCTAACTAGCGCTCCGGTTAATTTCCGCTTAGGAAATGATGAAGAGATGTCAGCTTTTGTTGCCGATGCGCAAGCAGGCAAAGTAGATGGCGTTATTTTCTTTAACTGTAATCCGGTTTACGATCATCCGAAAGGGGATGCGTTAGCAGCCGCTTTGAAAAAGATGACGTTAACTGTATCCACATCGTATACTCCAGACGAAACGGCATTCTCCGTATCGCATATGGCTCCAGATCATCACTATTTGGAATCCTGGAATGATGCCGAGCCGAAACCGAATTCATTCAGTCTATCGCAACCAGCCATCACACCTTTGTTTAAAACACGACAGGCTGCTGAAAGCTTACTGGTTTGGGCTGGCGAAAGCAATACCGAGTACTTCACCGTACTGAAAGAATATTGGAGGACCCGGTTTTATAATGCCGGTGCAGGCGTTGACTTCCAAAGTTTTTGGGATAAGTGTCTGTATGATGGTGTTTATGAACTTCCGGAAGAGACTAAGACTTATTCTTTCTCAGCAAATGTGGATGGCGCACTCTCCACGATCAGTTCAACCTATAAAGCAACTAATTCGGGTTTTGAATTAGCGCTTTATGAAAGTTGTGGATTAGGAAATGGATCTCAAGCTAACAATCCTCTCCTGCAGGAATTACCAGATCCGATCACAAAGGCAACGTGGGATCACTATGTAACTATATCTCTGAAAGACGCAAACGAATTGGGCATTGAAAACGATGCGGAAGGACACACACAAATGGTTAACCTTACTGCAAACGGAAAAACCATTTCGGTTGCTGCCTTGGTTCAACCCGGACAAGCGCCTGGTACCTTAGGGGTTGCTTTAGGATATGGCCGTACAAAAGTTGGAAAAGTTGGGGAGAACATTGGGGCCAATGCTTATCCATTGGTTTCAGTGAATGAAACTATGAGTTACAGCATACTCTCGGGGGTTACTTTGGCGAAGACGGATACTGAATTCCAACTAGCGCAAACACAGACTCATCAAACTTATATGGGTCGTCAGAATGTGATTCAGGAATCGCTACTGGTAGATTACAATAAGAACCCTTCGTTTTGGAAAGAAAATGCGGTTAAGGTAACATCATGGGATAAAAAGGTTGATCCTTCTACCTTGAGTATGTGGAAGGGGCATGAATATAAGAATCACCATTGGGGAATGGCCATTGACCTGAACACATGTACAGGCTGCGGTTCTTGTGTGGTGGCGTGTAATGTGGAGAATAACGTAGCCCTTGTTGGAAAGCAGGAAGTGATCAATCGCAGAGAGATGCATTGGTTACGTATCGATCGTTACTACACCAGCGATGCCGCTCCGGAAGATTATAAGGAAGCAGAAATAGCTTCTGAAAATCCAGAGGTTGTATTCCAACCGATGTTATGTCAACATTGTAATAATGCACCTTGCGAAACCGTATGCCCAGTGGCTGCGACTACACATAGCACCGAAGGTCTTAACCAAATGGTTTATAACCGTTGCATTGGTACTCGCTATTGTGCCAACAACTGTCCTTATAAGGTAAGGAGATTCAATTGGTTTAAATATCACGATAACCAGCAGTTTACTCAATCTAATCCTGCTATGAATACTGACCTCGGTCGGATGGTCTTGAACCCGGATGTTACTGTTCGCTCTCGCGGGGTAATGGAGAAATGTTCTTTCTGCGTACAACGGATTCAGGCAGGTAAACTAACGGCCAAAAAGGATCGTAGACCCTTGCAAGATGGGGAAGTAGTTACTGCTTGTCAGGCTGCTTGCACAACAGGAGCTATCGTGTTTGGTGACTTGAACAATTCAGAAAGTCGCATCAGCAAATTACTTCAGATTGAATTAGACAAAGATCGCCCTTACGGTATTGACAAGAAGTACAATAACCCACGGGCTTATCGGGTGTTGGAAGAAATTGGTGTTAAACCTAACATTTTCTATCTCACTAAGATAAGGAATAAGGATAAGGAAAAAGAGAACGTATAATTTATTTGATTAAAGATTTGATACGAAAATAAGTATGCAAGCAACTTCAGCAGTACGTGAAACTTTAATAACTGGTGGCAAAACGGTGCGTGACGTATCCGAAGACATCAGCCGGCAAGTGGAGGGCAAGCCAACCAAGCTTTGGTGGTCTGCTTTCAGTGTCTCCCTTGTTCTTTTGATGTTTGGAGTTTACTGTTTGTCCACAGTTTTGTGGGAAGGCATAGGCATGTGGGGATTGAATAAAACAGTAGGCTGGGCATGGGATATCACCAACTTCGTTTGGTGGGTGGGTATCGGTCACGCGGGTACGCTAATCTCTGCAATCTTGTTGTTGTTCCGCCAAAGGTGGAGAATGTCTATCAACCGGGCAGCTGAAGCCATGACGATCTTTGCGGTAATTTGTGCGGCTACGTTCCCATTAGTACACATGGGTCGCTTGTGGCTCGGTATGTATTGGGTGCTTCCGTTGCCTAACACCTGGGGTTCGCTTTGGACTAACTTTAATTCACCCTTGCTTTGGGACGTATTTGCGATCACTACATACTTTACTGTATCTCTAGTTTTCTGGTACATAGGTCTGATTCCGGATTTTGCGGTAATCCGAGATCGGGCTACGCGCATGGGTAATAAAACCCGTGCAACTATTTATAATGCATTAAGTTTTGGTTGGGATGGCGCAGCAAAAACATGGATGCGCTACGAATCGGTAGCACTAATTCTTGCCGGACTCTCTACACCCCTTGTGCTTTCTGTTCATACTATTGTATCCATGGACTTTGCCACTTCGATAGTGCCGGGTTGGCATACAACTATCTTCCCACCTTACTTTGTATCAGGTGCGATTTTCTCTGGCTTTGCCATGGTGCTAACATTATTGATTGTAACCCGTAAAGTTTTCAAACTGGAAGATTATATAACAATCTACCACATCGAACTGATGAATATAGTAATCATCATTACAGGTTCGATTGTGGGTATCGCTTACATCACCGAGTTCTTTGTGGCTTGGTATGGTCAGGTTCCTGCTGAATTTTATGCATTCTATAACCGGGCTACGGGTCCTTATTGGTGGGCGTATTGGTCTATGATGACGTGTAATGTTATTTCGCCTCAACTTTTCTGGTTTAAGAAATTGCGCACCAACATTGTGGCTACGTTCGTTTTGTCCATTATAGTAAACATTGGTATGTGGTTCGAAAGATTTGTAATTATAGTAACCTCCATACACCGTGATTATCTGCCATCCAGTTGGGCGATGTTTTACCCAACCATGTATGACGTGGGTGAATATGTTTTGACATTCGGGTTTTTCTTCGCTGCATTTCTCCTCTTTGCGAAGTTCTTCCCGGTAATTAACATGGCTGAAGTTAAGAGTATCATTAAATCAACTTCCGAAAAGAAGCATTAATAACTATGAGCAGCACGAGCGAAAAATTTTTAATAGGTATTTTTGATGATGAAGATATCTTGCTTCATGGCGTAGATGGCGTTCGCGACAAGGGCGTAAAGATTCATGAGGTGTATTCTCCGTTTCCCGTACATGGATTAGATGAAGCCCTGGGCTATAAGCGTACGCGCTTACCCATTGCTGCCTTTATCTTCGGTTTAACCGGAACTGCCCTTGCCTTAACCATGCAAATCTGGATGTTGGGTTACGACTGGCCTATGATTATTGGAGGAAAGAACTTTGCTTCCTTGCCGCCATTCATTCCGGTTACATTCGAGTTAACCGTGCTTCTTTCTGCGTTGGGTATGGTCGCTACATTCCTTATTGTAAGCGATATGAAGCCTTATAAAACTCCGCGGACGTATGATCTCCGAAGCACGGATGATAAACACGTAATGGCTATTGATTTAGCAACAAATAAATTGAGCAAGGAAGATATCAGTCGGATACTGAAGGAAAGTGGTGCTTCAGAAGTTAACGAAAAGAATTTTTAATCATGATGAAATCTGCACGATTCATACCCGTAGTTTTAATAGCGGTGTTTGCGGCTACCCTTTTAGTTGGGTGCAAGGCCGGAGGCGATAATCAAGGACGGGAGTATGCGCCAAATATGTATCACTCCGTTGCCTACGAGCCCCTGACACAGATTATGGATGAGGACGCTGGCCGTTGGGTAAATTCATCGGATAAAGATAGAGGCGAATATTACAATTCGAATAACTACAATCCTTTTAAGATGAATATGCGTTTGCCGGCTCCCAATACAGTACGCAGAAATGTTCATGGTTGGCTGCCTTACCGGGGCGGAAATGACACCACCGGTTTACGTTTAGCTAATAAGCTTGTGAATCCCTATGACGCTTCACCGGCTATTTTAGAACAAGGAAAAGTATTGTACGAAATTTATTGCAAGCATTGCCATGGCGCAAAAGGTGCTGGTGACGGTAAAGTTGCTGATAAATATCCAGGCGTTGCGAATCTAAAGGGAGATGCGATTAAAGGAGTTACCGAAGGACATATATTTCATGTGATTACTTACGGAAAGGGTTTGATGGGTGCGCATGGATCGCAAGTGAATGAGGAAGAGCGCTGGAAGATTGCTAAATACGTGAAGGAATTACAAAAGAATTAATACTTACTAGATATCAAACTAAAATGATAGCGGACGAACAGTATATTTTTAAACCCGAAGCAAAAAGGAAACTTTTCATTTTGTTGGCGGTTGGAATACTCCTTTTTGTTATAGGAGTTTTTATGGCAATGAACAGTGGAGGACATGAAGCAGCAGGGGAGCATCATGGATCTTTGGAGATTACCAAAGACCTTGTGGCAACTACTTCGACTGCCGTGGTTGCTGAAGAAACTTCTGGGCATCATGGAAGTCCCATCTGGCTCAAAAAGATTTATGCAGCCCTGTGGCACAATAATATCTATTTTGCTGGCTTAGGCCTTATCGGATTGTTCTTTGTTGCTATTCAATATGCATCACAGGCAGGATGGTCGACTCATATTAATCGGATTCCGTTAGCCATGGGGCAGTGGATACCTGTTGCCGGTATACTTTCCCTTGTAATTTGGTTCGTTGCGAAAGGGGATTTATTCCATTGGACGCACCCCGATTTATACAACATAGCATCCCCTGATTATGATAAGGCCCTTGATCAGAAAAGCATTTACTTTTTCTGGTTGGGTGAGAAGGGTGGGTTTCCCGTATTCTTTATTTTGAGAATGGTAATTTTCTTTGGCCTTTGGTACTGGTTTTTACTCCTAATTAAAAAACACATGCTGGCCGAAGACATTGAAGGGGGCACACAACATTGGTATGCAGCCAGAAAATACTCAGCTATATTTCTGGTAATCTTTGCTGTTAGCTCTTCAGTAGCTGCCTGGGATTGGGTAATGAGTATTGACCCACACTGGTTTAGCACCATGTTTGGTTGGTATATCTTTGCCAGTTGGTGGGTTGCCGGTCTAGCCGCTATTACCCTGATTGTTGTAAATCTTAAAGAGGCAGGCTATTTAAAAATGGTGAATTCAAATCACTTGCATGATCTCGGTAAATTCATTTTCGCCTTCAGTATTTTCTGGGCGTATATCTGGTTTAGTCAGTTTATGTTGATCTATTATGCCAATATTCCTGAAGAAACGGTTTATTTCATCAATAAACTCAATAATGCGCCATATTCCTGGATATTTTATGTGAATCTGATACTGAACTTCGTGCTTCCGTTCTTGTTATTAATGACACGGGATTCCAAACGTCAAATCCCCATGTTATCGATCGTTTGTCTGATCGTTATCATTGGTCACTGGTTTGATTTTTACAACATGGTTACCCCTGGAATTATGCAATATAATGGTGGCCTGAGCCTATTGGAAATTGGGTTAGCACTCGTATTCTTTGCGCTCTTCTTGTTTGTATCACTAAGCGCGCTTTCTAAAATGCCTTTAGTGGCTAAGAATCATCCTATGGTAGAAGAAAGTTTGCATCACCAGGTTTAATTTGATACACGAATAATACAAGTATATGATGAGTTTGATAATCGGTTTAGGGGTAGTATTGGTGCTGGTCATCCTATACCTGATTTTCCGGATCGGAAATCTGGTAGAATTGATCAAAGGAAAGAATGACGATGTTTCATCCTGGAACACAGTGAATGCCTATTTGATGATGATCTTCATGATAGGAAGTTTGGTTTTATTTGTCTGGTACTCGGTGACCTATTTTGATTCTTATAATTTGCCCGTGGCATCCGATCATGGCGTATTAACGGATTATTTGTTTTGGGTAACGATGGCTATATCTGTGGTCGCCTTTGTTGTTATTAGTATCGCGATGTTTTGGTTCACCTTCAAGTATCGTTATAACCCTGAAAGAAGGGCCTCTTTTATGGCCGATGATCATAGACTTGAAATTGTTTGGACGCTAATTCCAGCAGTCGTGTTGGCTCTGTTAATTTTTACCGGACTTCGCGCTTGGAGCGACATTACCGGCCCAGCATCAAAAGATGCCGTAGTGATTGAACTTGTTGGTCAGCAATTTTTATGGACGGCCCGCTACCCCGGTGTTAAAGACAGTCAGTTGGGTAAGCAAAATTATAAACTGATTGATGCCTCCAATGAATTTGGTTTGGACCTTTCCGACAAAAATACTTTCGATGATTTCAAATCTCTGGAACTTCATTTACCTAAGGGTAGAGAGGTACAGTTAATGATTCGTGCGAAAGATGTTTTACACAGCGTGTTTCTTCCTCACTTCCGTGTGAAAATGGATGCTGTTCCAGGTATGTCCACGACTTTCAAGTTTACACCCACCAAGTCTACGGCCGACATGCGTGCGGAGACTGGTAATCCAAATTTCAATTATGAAATGGCCTGTGCAGAAGTTTGTGGACGCGGTCACTTTTCCATGCGTTTTCCGGTGTTTGTTCATGATACCTATGAAGATTATGAAAAGTGGATGGCATCTCAAGAGGCCTGGTTAAAACAAAATCCAGAATATTTACAGCGTGTTCCTGCTTCGCTAAGAGAAGCAGCTATGATCAAAGCCGGTATTCCCATGGATAGTGAAGCGGCCATTATGGCTTCACCCGTTACAGTGACAGCTAAATTTTAATTAAAGATATTCTAAGCATGGCAACAATAGATATACATCCACAAACTACAACACATCACGATGACCATGGCCATGATGACCATGAATATCATGGAAATTTCTGGACTAATTATGTTTTTTCCGAAGATCATAAGGTAATTGCAAAGCAATTCCTGATAACGGGTATGGCTTGGGCGCTGATAGGCGGTACCTTGTCGGTTTTGTTTCGTTTACAACTAGGCTTCCCTGAAGCGGATTTATCCTGGTTGAAACCCATATTGGGTGGCTGGTTGACACCAGAGGGAAAAATTGACCCTGAATTCTATTTGGCTTTGGTAACGATGCATGGAACCATCATGGTATTCTTTGTGCTTACTGCCGGATTGAGTGGTACATTTAGTAACTTCTTGATTCCACTTCAAATAGGCGCTCGGGATATGGCGAGTGGTTTTATGAACATGTTGTCATACTGGTTCTTCTTTGCATCCAGTGCAATTATGTTCACTTCATTATTCATATCTACCGGCCCAGCCTCCGGAGGCTGGGTAATCTATCCGCCTTTAAGCGCATTGCCACAGGCTATGAGCGGCTCGGGCTTGGGTATGACGTTATGGCTTGTAGCAATGGCATTGTTTATTGTGAGCTCGTTGTTGGGGGGAATCAATTATATCACAACAATAATAAACTTGCGAACTAAAGGAATGTCTTTTACAAAGCTTCCATTAACCATTTGGGCATTTTTCTTTACGGCTATTATAGGCCTACTGTCCTTTCCGGTATTATTCGCTGCAGCCTTGTTATTAATTTTTGATCGTAGTTTCGGTACAAGTTTCTACCTCTCCGATATTTATATTGGAGGCGAGGCATTACCCAATCAGGGTGGAAGTCCTATTCTGTTTCAGCATTTATTCTGGTTCCTGGGCCATCCGGAAGTTTACATCGTGTTATTACCGGCATTAGGTATTACCTCAGAGATTATTTCTACCAATTCGCGCAAGCCGATTTTTGGATACAAGGCCATGGTGGGTTCTATGATGTTTATTACAATTTTATCGTTTGTCGTATGGGCTCACCACATGTTTGTAACAGGTATGAATCCATTTTTAGGATCTATTTTCACTATACTCACACTGATTATTGCGGTGCCTTCAGCCGTTAAGATTTTTAATTATGTGACTACTCTTTGGAAAGGTAATATTCGGTTTACTGCCGCTATGTTATTTTCTATCGGTATGGTTTCATTCTTCCTTACGGGTGGTATCACCGGTATTTTTGTTGGTAACTCAGCCATCGATATTCAATTGCATGATACGTACTTTATAGTAGCGCACTTTCACTTGGTAATGGGCAGTGCCTCATTCTTTGGTATGTTGGCTGGTGTTTACCATTGGTTCCCTAAAATGTTTGGTCGTATGATGAATGAGAAACTAGGCTACATCCATTTCTGGATAACCTTTGTAGGTGTTTACCTGGTGTTCTTCCCTATGCATTACATTGGTATTGCTGGCTTTCCAAGACGTTATTATAGCTGGACCAACTTTGAAACCTTCAGTGGTTTTGCTGACTTGAACATGTTAGTGAGTGCTGCAGCTATCATGACCTTAGCAGCTCAGTTTATTTTCTTGTTCAATTTTATCTACAGCATTTTCCGTGGTAAATTGGCTCCTGCTAATCCATGGGGCTCGAATGCACTGGAATGGACAACTCCAAGGCGCCCAGGACACGGTAATTGGCCTGGTGAGATTCCAACGGTATATCGTTGGCCTTATGATTACAGTAAACCCGGTGCAAAAGATGATTTTATCCCTCAGCACATCCCTTATTCAGAAACACCAGAATCCAATCTTCCTCATGAGAATGAGCTTATTAAGTTAGAGATGAATGAAGGAGTTATAGTGGCCGAGGATAATAAGCACTGATAAAAAATAGAATCTTGACCCAAACAGCAACCAGAGGATTTCGTAAGCTTTGCTTATCTACTCTGGTCTCTGTTTGGCCTCTACCTTCTACTGTCACATTTGGAATTCTGTCTCTGTTATTTCTGAGACTTAAAACAAATTCTGTAAACGGGTTAATGTGTTAATATGAATTCGAGTACTTCAACGATCTCCGTAATAACAATGACCCTTATTAAGTTAAGAGCCTTTACTGAGTTATTGAAGCCGAGGTTGTCCTTGCTGGTTGCGTTTTCTTGCGCCTTTGGTTATGGATTGGCCAGCCATGGCAATATAAATTGGACAACCCTTTTCATACTTACTTTTTCAGGATTTCTACTTTCGGGGGCTTCCGTTACGATCAACCAAATTATTGAAAAAGACCTTGATCGTTTAATGAAGCGAACCTTAAACCGGCCTTTGCCAACGGGAAGAATAACCGTAAATGAAGCAACTGCTTTTGCTATCTTATGTTTGCTTGTTAGCCTGGTGTTGCTCTGGGTGTTCACCAATCCACTTACTGTTGCGCTTTCATTTGTTTCTATGGTGTTGTATAGCTTTGTTTATACTCCACTGAAGCGGGTAGGTCCAATCGCTGTTTTTGTAGGTGCAATTCCTGGAGCGCTACCCCCTTTGTTGGGTTGGGTAGCGGCAACGGGAGCAATTTCATACGAGGCGTTAATAATTTTTGGCATTCAATTTATCTGGCAGTTTCCACACTTCTGGGCAATTGCCTGGGTGTCGGATGATGATTATAAAAAGGCCGGATTTAAATTACTACCTTCTGGAGGAGGCAAAGATCATAATACCTCCATTCAAATAACGATCTATACTTTATTCTTGATTCCGTTGGGGCTATTACCGGCTAAGTTTGGAATTACCGGTTTAGACTCAGCGATAGTGGCTACGGTATGTGGAATAGCCTTTTTAGCTCAGACCCTTTCATTAATGAAAACAGGCAGTAGACAGTCCGCTTTGCGAATAATGTTTGGTTCGTTTTTATACCTGCCTATTGTGCAGATCGCTTACTTGTTGGATAAAATTTAATGTGAAATAGATATGGAGAAGTTAGTGTCAGCAGATTTTAAAATAGTTGAAGAGCCTAGGAAAATCTTGGCCATGAATCCAAAGAAATTTGCGATGTGGCTATTTATAGGAAGTGTAGGAATGTTATTTGCCGCACTTACCTCGGCTTACATAGTGCGACAAGCCGAAGGAAATTGGTTGTATTTTGACCTACCTCAAATATTCACAATATCTACCGTGGTGATTGTGCTAAGCAGTATCACCATGCAATGGGCGTATTGGTCCGCAAAAAAGGATAATCTTTCGATGGTAAAGATTATGGTAACAATAACTAGCCTATTGGGTCTGGTGTTTCTGGTGCTTCAGGTTGAGGGTTGGAAGGCATTGGTGGCTGAGCAGGTTTATCTGGTGGGTAATCCATCCGGCTCATTTCTTTATATCATTTCAGGCCTCCATGGCCTCCACCTGCTCAGTGCAGTCATTTTTCTTCTAATTGTATTAGTTTCTACCTATCGCTATAAGGTTCATTCTCAGAATTTATCCCAGATTGAAATGTGTACAACATACTGGCATTTTTTGGGCGGCCTTTGGCTATATTTGTTTGTATTCCTATTATTGTATCGATAAAAGATTTAAAACATAATTACTGATTATGGCACATAGTACAGCCACTGCAGCACAAGGACAAAGCGTTTGGGATGGTGGAGTTTCACCCATGGGCACCAGCTATGGCAAGCTCATGATGTGGTTCTTTCTACTTTCTGATACATTCACTTTTTCGAGTTTGCTGATCACATATGGATTGATTCGTTCCTCTCATCCGACATTTGAAGGGCTTGTTGATTCATTTAAATTCTCTACGGAATACTGGCCTATTCCTGAAAAGGTTTTTGAGGCTATTCCGTTTTACCATGGAATGCCGCTGCCTTTAGTGTTCGTTGGTTTCATGACTTTTGTCCTTATCATGAGCTCCGTTACTATGGTATTGGCTGTTGAAGCAGGCCATCGTATGGATAAAAGAGCTGTTGAAAAATGGATGCTCTGGACAATTGTGGGAGGCATTACTTTCCTCAGCTGTCAAGCTTGGGAGTGGAGTCACTTTATTCATGGTGCTCTTTCAGGAGATGCCGTGGCAGAAGGAACGCAGTATTTTGGAGCTAGTTTGAAACAAAATCAATATGGTCCGCAAGCTTTTGCAGATTTCTTTTTCTTTATTACAGGCTTCCATGGTTTCCATGTTTTTAGTGGGGTTTTGTTAAACTTCCTGATTTATTATAATACCGTTACCGGAGTTTATCAGCGCAGAGGCCATTATGAAATGGTGGAGAAGGTAGGTTTGTATTGGCACTTTGTGGATTTAGTTTGGGTATTTGTATTTACATTCTTTTATCTGGTTTAATAAAAGTTAACGCATATGGCACAACATTCTTACGAACCTCAGGTTACTGTACTTCCTCCTAATAAGGAAAAAATTAAAAAACTCTGGACTGTGGCCGGCATTTTAGGAGCCGTTACCTGTGTGGAGTTTATCATAGCATTCACTATGCCGCATGGAGCAGCAAAAACTTCTTTGTTTGTAATCCTCACGATTGTGAAGGCGGGATACATTGTAGGTGAATTTATGCACCTGAAGTATGAAGTTAAAGTTTTGTTTTGGGCTGTTCTTCTGCCTATTATACTGATCATATGGATGCTCATTGCTTTTATCTATGAAGGAATGAAAATGCCCGTCTTTAACTAACCCTTTTAAAATATAATTTAGAAAGAAGGCTAAAGTGATGAACTTTAGCCTTCTTTTTATGTTGCCCTTATCATCATGTCAAAGAAAGTTATCTACCTGTTATTAGCATTGATTCTTCCTGTAGGCGTTTTTATTTTCCTCAGGTCGTTCGGCAAAAACGAATTTGCTATACCAGTTTATTACGAGCACGGGGTTGAAGACCAAAGGCCGGGTTGCCTGTATGCGTACTCAACACCTTACCGTGTACCGGATTCGATTATGCTTCAAATAGGACGGACCACCAATAAACCAGTTTTGTTGATGGCTGACACCGCAACAAGAGTGATGGTTGGATTAAAACGCATGGCCGAAGAGTTTGAGCCAACGGACTTTCAACTTCTATATTCAGGCAATGACAGCGACACCTGGGATCACTGGTGTGCCTGTTTTTTCTTTCTTCATAAACCCTGGACAGCGGTGCTGATCGATTCAGAGAATCGCATTCGGGGATATTACTCACCGAACACACGGGAAGAAACGGATCGCATGATTGTTGAAATGAAAATTTTACTAAAGAAATACTAGGATGCCAGCCAGTAAAATATCCCAGAGATTAATTATTGGATTATCGATAGCCATTCCGCTATTTGTGGCGATTCTCTTTAGGGTGAAGATACCGGGATATGACTTACATTTTTTGCCTCCTATTTACGCTACGATAAACGGGCTAACCGCGGTGTTACTTTTGGTGGCCGTGGTTACCATTAAAAATGGAAAAAGAAAACTTCATGAGAACCTGATGAAGATTTGCATAAGTTTATCAGCAGTATTTCTGATTATGTACGTTTTATATCACATGACCAGCGACTCAACTTCGTATGGAGGAACAGGCTCGTTGAAAATTGTTTATTATTTTATTCTGATCAGCCACATTTTGTTATCGGTAATAGTTGTTCCTTTTGTTCTAATTACCTTTTCAAGGGCCCTTAATGGTGATTTTGAAAAGCATAAGGCTTTGGCTAAATTTACATTTCCAATTTGGCTCTATGTAGCGCTGACCGGTGTTGTTGTTTACATTATGATTAGTCCCTACTATGTTTAGTGAATCAGTTGTAATAAAATGAAGATAAGGATGTTGAAGAAGCAAATAATTACAGCGGTAACTTTAGTATTTGTATCGCTTTCTGCAAATGCACAATGTGCCATGTGCAGAGCTACTTTAGAAAATAATGTGAGCAATGGCAACATCGGGATAGCAGCAGGAATTAATTTTGGGATATTATATTTGTTTGTTGCACCATACGCAGTGATCGCAACCATTGCCTTTTTTTGGTATCGTGCAAGTAAAACCAACCGCAAAAATGAACTCCTTAAGCGCAGTATGGCAAGGTAAGTGTCCCCGATGTAAAAAAGGAGATATCTTCCATTACCCACTGACTCGTATTACTAAGTTTTCAGAAATGAATAGTCATTGCCCGCAATGTCAGGTATCATTTACACCTGAACCCGGCTTTTACTTCGGGGCACTCTTTATAAGCTATGCTTTCAATGTTGCGATTATGGTGGCAATTTCTATTCTACTCTATTTCTTCATCCACCCGCCTGATTGGGTCTACGGAGTTTCCTTGGTAACTGTATCTATCATTTTTATTCCCGTCAGCTTCCGTTACTCCAGAATACTATTTCTCTATGGGTTTGGCGGTCTTCAAAGTAGGTAATCTTAGCATAGATTTTCTTATTTTTAAGTATTGCCTCCGCACATGCGTAACGTAAAGCCGCTAACTTTATTAATATTTTCCATTTGCTGTGCTTTGGGTAGCCTGAGTTGGCAGTTGGCCACGGACGATACAAAAGAGAGCATTGCAAATAGAATTTCTGATAATCTATCTAAAGCATTGTATGCGTTAGAGTCAGAATCCACTCAGATACTCAATTCTCCAAAACCCTTTAAATGGTCAGAACTTAAAGGGTCTCATTTTCTCATGGATAGTCTCCGTGTTATTGCCTGGAGTGATCCTGAATTTCTTCCCGATGCTCGACAACTACAGAGTGATTTCAATCTTAAATTAATAAAGAATTCTAATGGAGACTTTTTGCTACGAAAGCATGTATTTGGCTCGTCTAAATTTCTGATATCCGTTTTGCCGCTTTATAAGAAATACGCCATTACAAACCGATATTTAATACCGCAGACTAACCCGCAAGTATTTGAAAAATTTAACGTCCGGGTTTTAGACCCACTCGCCACCGTAGGCATAAAAATTTATTTTGAAAACCAGGCTGTATTTGGAATAGACTTAGCCAGCGAAAATAATGGAAAAGGCACAGCGCCTTTAATCCTTGCTTTTGCGTCACTGGTTTTTTTAATACTAGCCGTGATCCTTTTTCTAAAAAAGTTACATAAACAGCGGAAGTTTCAAGTTGTTTTTCTCTTAGGTGGGGGTATTTTTATTTCGCTTCGGCTGCTTATGCTTCAGCTGAATTTTCCTGGCAGTTGGTACGAGACAAAAATATTTAGCCCTCAGGAATTTGCCTCCTCCTCGTTTAATGCATCGATGGGTGATTTGTTTTTAAATACTCTTGGGGTGATGATACTTTGCGGGTATGTTTTATTTACGTATACGAAATGGCCTGTTATACGAAGTGTACTTAAAACAAAAGCTATTACCCGTTGGGGGTTGACACCATTATTTTTACTCTTATCGATTTTCTCTTTTCTCTATCCATTCCTATTTATAGAAGTTATTTTCAATAACTCATCGATCTCCTTGGATATCACTCAGTCGCTTAGCTTTGATGTTATACGGGTACTTTCGTTTATCTCTATTACGTTTGGTGTCATTAGTTCATTCTTCTTTACCCATGTATTCATAAGGGTTTCAAAGGCACTTTCTCCTTTGTATGGAAGATTTGGAGTAGCCTTGCTAATCGCCTGCGTATTGTTTATATCCTATTTTAAGATTGAATCCAGAGATTATTGGATAACGCTATGGGTAGGTATACCTTTCATTGTATTGGTTTATTTTTCCAGAATAAGTTCATCACTCAATCGGATAACGTATGTTACATTTCTCTATCTCTTTTTTGCCATGGCTACCTTTGCAACACAGGGTGCGTTGAGCATTCAGCGTTTTGTAATGAAGAAACGCGTTGAGTCACAATTTAAATTTGCCAGTGGATATTTGATTGATCGGGATGTATTGGCAGAATACTTATTAAATGAAAGTCTAAGAAAGATTCCTACTGATGCATTTATCCAAACGCGATTTGCCAGTCCCTTTTTAAGTAAATCGGTAGTGCGGCAAAAGGTTAAGCAAATTTATCTTAATTCATATTTTGACCGCTACGATATTAAAATCTACTTATATAATTCTGCTAAAGAACCCTATGACGATCAAACGCAAGTACCATTATCAGTACTGGAATCGGAATTAAGCAATTCAACAAATGAAACGGAGTATAAGGGATTATATTTTATTCGGTCGCAGGGCATTAAAACAGGAAAGCGTTACTTTGCAACTATACCTATAACCAGATTTGATCAGGTTATTGGCTACGTGGCCTTAGATCTTTCACTTAAAAGAATTATTCCTCAGAATGTTTATCCGGAACTTCTGGCCGATAATCGTTTTGGAGAATATTTTGAAAATCGCGACAAGAGTTTTGCCTTTTTATCTAACCATGGTATCATTAGTAGTTTTGGAAATTTTAACTACGAACGCGATTTTGATTTTAACTTATTAAATAATCCATCCTTTTATGAAACGGGTGTTGAGTCGCATGGATTCATCCATACCGGGATTGAAGATGATTCGAATAGGGTAGCGGTGGTAACCTCTATGGATTATCCTTCCTTCTTTGTTCTCACTAATTTCTCTTTCTTTTTCATCACCGGAATGTTCGTAGCGGGCGTTGTATTATTAGTGTATGGATTTTTCATCTGGTTTCGAGATGGTAAAATCAATTATGCCGCACGGATACAACTTTATATTTATATGGCGTTTGTAATTCCCTTAGTGGTAGTGACGATAACAACGCTTAATCGTACTACTCAATCAGCCGAGAACCAATTGAATCAGGATTTTAGTAACAGATCCAAGACCATTGGAGAAAACCTTGAACCAGTATTAACAAATTACTGGAAAGATCCAGCGTTGAGTCTCGAAGAGCTGGAAAATCAACTGGATAACATTGCCCGATTTTCAAATATTGATATTTCTGTTTATGACCCCTCGGGCCGAATACTGGCGACCAGCCAACCGGGTATTTTAGAAAATCAGCTTGCTTCGGGTTTGATGAATAGAAAAGCCTGGGAACAGATTTTTAATGAAGGGGAGAATTCATTAATCATGAATGAACAAATCGGCTCACTGATTTTTAACAATTCTTACTTTGCTTTAAAGTCTACCGAATCGGGTTCTAAAATTGGCGTATTGAGTGTTCCGTTTTTTGAATCAGGATTATCCTTAGAGTCTACCCAAATAAATATCTTGGCTAATGTTCTAACCGTGTTCACCCTTATATTCATATTGTTTTCAATACTATCATTTTTCATTGTCGATTTATTGACCTTTCCCTTGCGGTTTATCACACGTACCTTAAGTCGAACAACTCTTACGGGAAATAATGAGCCACTTCAGTGGAAATCGAAAGATGAAATTGGATTGATGGTGGATGAATATAACCGGATGTTAAAAAATTTAGAACAAAGTAAGATTGAATTAGCCCGAAGCCAAAAGGAAAGCGCCTGGCGTGAGATTGCCAGGCAGGTAGCCCATGAGATTAAGAATCCACTTACCCCGATGAAGCTGACCTTACAGCAAATGGAGATTATTTTGATGAAAGAGGGGCTTGATAAAGAGAAATCAAAGCAGTCAATCAAAACGTTGCTTACACAAGTAGATATTCTAAATGACATAGCATCCTCGTTTAGCACATTTGCCCGCATGCCAGCACCTATCTTACAGAAAATTGATTTGACTGCTGTGGTAAGGAAAAGTGTTGATTTGTATTCGAACTATGAGACAGGCACAGTCAGTTTAAAAGAGATGCATGGACCTGTGCTTATAATGGCAGACGAACAATTACTCCATAGAATAATTTCGAATATCATATTAAATGCTCTGCAATCAAGCAGCAAGAGAAAGGTAAATGTTGATATTGAGATTAGACTTCAAAGCAATTTGGTTGAAGTCATTTTTAAAGATAATGGCGATGGTATTGATCAGGAATTACAGGAGAAAATATTTTTGCCCTATTTTTCCACTAAGCAATCAGGTTCGGGGCTGGGCCTGGCGATAGCTAAACAAGGTATTGAGCAGAGCGGGGGAGCTATTTGGTTCGAAACAAATCCTGAAGGTGGAACAATTTTTACTATTCGTTTTCCTTTAGCCTAGATGTTGGATTGCTTGTTCTTAATATTTTTCATGATTTTGTTGGTGAACACAAAATCATCTAATTCTTTTACTCCCGAATCCATGATATCCTGATTGGATCCTTCCCATAGTTTATTTCCCTTTGACAAGAACATAATTTTTTCTCCTATACCCATTACCGAATTCATATCGTGGGTAACGACAATGGTTGTCATATCAAACTCATGCGTAATCTCCATGATCAGCTCATCAATTACTGTAGCAGTCTGTGGATCCAGACCTGAATTTGGCTCATCACAAAAAAGATAATTGGGATTATTAACAATAGCTCGGGCAATGCCAACACGCTTTTTCATTCCACCACTAATCTCCGAAGGTGTTTTTTTATTAATACCTTCCAAGCCTACCCGCTTCAAACAAAAATTAACCCGTTCAATTTTTTCATCCTCAGGCATTCGGGTAAGAATATTTAGTGGAAACATCACATTCTCCTCTACATTCTTTGAATCGAATAATGCCCCACCCTGAAATAACATTCCGATTTCTCTTCGGATTTCGGATTTCATTTCTTTGTCAGCTTCAGTAAAATTTCGCAAATTATAATAGACAGTCCCGGTATCAGGTTGCAAAAGTCCTACAATGCATTTTAGGAGAACACTTTTTCCGGTACCACTTGACCCAATGATGAGATTTGTTTTTCCTTTATCAAATTCACTTGAAATCCCGCTAAGAACGACCTTATCGGCAAATGACTTTGAGATATTGCTAATCTTTATCATGATTTATAATAACAAATACGCTAGAAAATAGTCGGCCAACAGTACAGCTATTATACTGGTTGTTACTGCATTGGTACTCGCGATACCGACTTCCAACGCCCCGCCCTGCGTGTAATAGCCTTTATACGATGAGATAGAACTTATCAGAAAAGCAAAAACGAATGACTTGATAAGAGCGAAGGTTATGAAGTATGGATTGAATCCATAGCGGATTCCATACACATATTCGGTGGCGGTTAATGCCTCGGTTAAACTGCCTGCAATATATCCGCCCATGATGGCACAGATAGCTGAAACAATAACGAGAAGGGGGTACATGAATATCGAAGCAATAATTTTAGGGAGCACCAAATAAGAGGAAGAATTTATTCCCATCACTTCAAGAGCATCAATTTGCTCTGTTATGCGCATGGTTCCCAGCCCACCTGACATGCTGGATCCAACCTTACCGGCATATATGATAGCCATAATTGTTGGCGCTAATTCGAGAATGGTCATTTCTCGAACCACTTGTGAAATTACAAACCGGGGCACAAACGGGCTTACCAGATTGGCTGCGGTTTGAAGAGTGGTAACGGCACCCATAAATGTGGATACGAGCATGAATAGAAGAATAGATTTTACTCCAATATTTACACACTCTTCCAGCGTAAGCGTATAATACGTTTTAAATGTTTCGCGTCTTACAACCAGGGAGCCTAAAAAAATTATGTACTTACCAAAACCCTTCATGCAGTTAAGTTCAAGTGCTATATTGCTCAAAGATAAAATAATTTCTCATGAACAAATTGATCGTTGTAACAGGTGGAACCAAAGGCATTGGTAGGGCAGTTTTAGAACGTTTTGCTTCAAATGGTTTTGATTTGGCTACCTGTGCCCGCAAGCAGGCCGATCTTAACGCGTTAAAGTCTGATTTGGAAAATAAGTATAAAGTAAAAGTGTTTGTTCAGGCAGGCGATATGTCGGATAAAAATCAAGTAAAGGGCTTTACAGAATTTATTAATAAGCTCAATCGACCCGTGGATGTATTGGTCAATAACTCTGGTAATTTTATTCCTGGCCAGATATTGGATGAACCCGATGGAACACTCGAAGAGATGATTGCGGGTAATGTGTATAGCGCGTATTATACTACCCGTGGATTGGCAGCAAAAATGAAATCAAATAAATCGGGTCATATTTTTAATATGTGTTCAATTGCCAGTATTAAGGCTTACCCTAATGGAGGGTCTTATGCAATTTCAAAATTTGCCTTGCTTGGTTTTTCGAAAGTTCTTCGAGAGGAGTTGAAAGAGCACAGTATTCGTGTAACTGCTGTTTTGCCTGGGGCAACAAAAACGGCAAGTTGGGCCGGCAGTACACTACCTGGCAGCCGGTTTATAAAGCCAGAAGATGTTGCAGAGGCTATTTTTTCAGCGAATTCACTCTCATTAAATGCCGTGGTGGAAGAGCTTATTATCCGGCCGCAATTGGGTGATATTTAAGTTTTTAAACGATCGAACAAAAGTAGCTTTCAAAGGGTTATTTTTGTTGTAAATCGTTTCTAGTGAATAGCCAAATTCTTCAATTAAAGCAGTATTGCGATAGTTTAACAAGGTATAGCCGTAGAAAAACCCGCGAGGTAAATATTGGGGGTGTTCCTATGGGGGGTAATAATCCTATCCGGATTCAGTCAATGACCACCATTGACACGATGGATACAAGGGGTTCAGTGGAACAGACTATTCGGATGGTTGAAGCTGGGTGCGAATATGTAAGGATTACGGCTCCTAGCATTAAGGAAGCCCAAAATCTGGAGGTGATTAAAAAAGAGCTCCGTGCCCGGGGGTATTCGGTGCCCCTCATCGCAGATATTCACTTTACGCCCAACGCAGCAGAGTTGGCAGCACGCCTGATTGAAAAAGTTCGCGTAAACCCGGGTAACTATGCCGATAAGAAGAGGTTCGAAGAGATAGAATATACGGATGCTACCTATCAGGCTGAACTTGATCGAATCCGCCAGAAGTTTACACCACTCGTAAAAATATGTAAGGAGTACGGTACGGCCATGCGTATTGGCACCAACCATGGTTCATTATCCGATCGTATTATGAGCCGTTATGGTGATACGCCCTTGGGCATGGTAGAGTCTGCATTAGAATTTCTACGAATTTGTGAAGACCTGAATTATTATGATATCGTGTTGTCTATGAAAGCCAGCAACCCACAGGTTATGGTTCAGGCATATCGGTTGTTAGTTAAAAAACTAGATGAAGAAAACTTTCAGCCGTATCCGTTGCATCTGGGTGTTACGGAAGCAGGCGATGGTGAAGATGGCCGCATAAAATCTTCAGTAGGTATTGGTACTTTACTGGAGGATGGACTGGGCGATACCATTCGGGTTTCCCTTACTGAAGAACCCGAGGCTGAGGTGCCAGTGGCTAAAGCGTTGGCAGATCGTTACGTGAATAGGAAAGCTTCTTATCCTATTCCTGAAATAACCAATTACCCGATAGATCCTTTTTCTTATACCCGAAGGCATACTCATGAAGTGATGAAAATGGGTGGGCATCAGGTGCCTAGAGTCATTGCTGACTTTTCGGATAAAGATAAAATTTCTCCAGCCTCCCTTTTTGCCTTAGGCTATCAGTACTCCGTTCCATTAGATAAGTGGAATATAACCGACATGGCCTGCGATTATATTTTTCTTGGGGATAAAACTATCGACTTTAATATTCCAGGAACACTGGGATTGATTTATAATCACGCCACTTGGTTGAGTCAAAAAGATCAACCGCGCAGCTATCCCTTTATCAATTTAGTTGATTACCTGGCCGATGTGGATAAATCCTTACAATTGAATTTCATCTACACACAGCTGAAAGATATTACTGCCGACTTATTGCAAAAGCTTAAGGGTGACCCAACCGCTGTTCTTTTAATTGATACGTATAATGAGCACGGACTTGCGGAGCAACGTAGAATATTTGTTGAGCTGATGAATGCCCAATGTGATGTGCCTGTTATTTTAGGAAGAACTTATGCTGACTTAAGTGTAGATCAATTTCAACTTTACGCAGCCACCGACCTTGGCGGATTATTAATTGATGGATTGGGGGATGGCGTATTTATTGCGACTGAAAGATGTGGTTCTGATAAAATGGTTAATGAAACTGCGTTTGGTATTTTACAAGCCACTAGAACCAGAATTTCAAAGACCGAATATATTTCGTGCCCATCTTGTGGGCGTACGCTTTTTGACTTGCAGGAAACCACCGCAAAGATCAGGTCGCGCACCAGTCACTTAAAAGGAATTAAGATTGGTATTATGGGGTGCATAGTAAATGGACCAGGCGAGATGGCTGATGCCGATTATGGCTATGTAGGTTCGGGCCCGGGCAGAATTACGCTGTATCGCGGCAAAGAAGTAGTGAAGAAAAATGTGCCCACACCTCAGGCCGTTGATGCTTTAATTGATTTGATTCGTGAAGATAAAAATTGGATTGAGCCACAGACTATAAATTAATGAACTATGGAAAATCAAACCGAACCGGAAGGAAAGAAGAAATTAACGTTTAGAGAGTTTTTTTCGATGGGTGAAGTAGGGGGTTATTTTTTTCGGAAGAAAGACCCGAATAGACCCAGCAACATCAATATTAAAATGATGCATGGCATCAATAAGATTTCAATTGCCATCTTTTTGGTAGCTATACTTTATCTCATCCTAAAACGTTTTATTTGAACATAGAGGCCTTTCGAAGTTATTGTCTGTCAAAAAAGGGTGTAACCGAAGAGTTCCCGTTTGATGCGGATACCCTAGTATTTAAAGTGATGGGTAAAATGTTTGCGCTTACCGATTTAGATAGCTTTGAAAGTGTAAACCTGAAGTGCGATCCGGAAAAAGCGGTTCAACTTCGGGAAGAATTTTCCTCGGTTCTGCCAGGTTATCACATGAATAAGAAGCATTGGAATACCGTTCTTATGGATTCGGACGTTACCGATCGGCTGGTTAAAGAATGGATTGATGATTCATATTTATTAGTTGTGGATTCGCTACCAAAAAAAATGCGGCAAGAACTAGATGTTTTATAGCTGATAATCAGTAATTTACATTACCGTTTGATTTCTTACATCTTCGGATTACTTAGGTTAATTAATTATTTTTGCTGATTGTGATCATCCGTATAGAATGACCAGGGCTTTACTCTTAGTTGCAACACTCTTTATCGTGCTTAGTGCGTGTACGCAGCGCCTGATTTGCCCTGCTTATCAAAGTTCTTTTATTTATGATAAACCTACCCAGCGCGAGAAGTTTGTCTATTATAATGAAAGCACTACACAGCCTCGGGAGATTCTTGCTTCGAATAGTAAAACAATCACCTTACCGCCTCGCGATTCTTCGTGGTTAAAAAGTGATGCGCTTCGCGGACCTGCGTTGCCGCATGTAAGGCATGTAAAAAAGGATCGGTATCTATTGCTTCCTGAAAAGACTTATAAGAAAGCACTAAAAGCATTGCGCACGGTTGAAATGAAACCCGTCTATCCGAAGAAAGATTCGTTGGATATTCAGAGTGAGTTAGATAGTGCAGCCCGAAGCATTTCCGATACACTTTCATCGGAAAGTAGTACTCGAAAAGTTGAAGTGGATAGTGCCTACAAAATCACCAAAACAAAAGAAAAGTATAATTTGGATCAGGATAGTTACATGTGGTACTTCCGTGATGTTTTGGTACTTCCTGATGTAAGGGCCGCCATGATGGAGGAAGGACAGGTAAGGGCTTCTAATAAAAAGGCAGCCAAAAAAGCAAAAGGAGGTTTCTTTAATAAAATCTTTAAGAAGAAAAATAAGAAGGATTCGACTGCAGTTGAATCGCTGCAAGAGCCTATAGCTCAGGATACAACTCAGGCAAAACCTAAAAAGAAAGGCTTGGGTGGATTGTTTAAGAAGAAGTCAAAAGTTGAAAAAGCAGATTCCTCCAAGAAGGCCGATCCGGCTAAGAAGAAAGAGGAAGATGATGGCTTTTAGGAAGCAATCCAATCTATACCTTAACTAAAACAAAAATGCCCTCACCAAAGGCAAGGGCATTGTAAAACTTATTTCAATCCGATTAATAATCTTTGTTGAAATCGCCTCTGCGGAAGCCACCGCCACCACCTCGGTTGCCACCGCGGCCACCGTTACCACCTTCTTCACGTGGACGAGCCTCGTTAACAACTAAGTTTTTTCCCATGAAATCTGCTCCGTTTAATTCATTGACTGCATTACGACCCGCAGTGTCGTCAGCCATTTCAATAAATCCAAAGCCACGGCTACGCTGTGTAACTTTGTCCATGATGATCTTCGCAGAGCTCACTTCACCGTACTCGGCAAATAACTGCTTCAATTGTTCCTCGGATGCCTTCCAGGGAATGTTGGCTACATAAATGTTCATTTTCTTTTTTGAAATTAAGTTATAAATGTTCTTGCTAACTCAATAAGGCCTGCCGATAAATAAACTCGATTTGGTGGAGTACTTAGGTGGGAATTATCTAATTAACAAATCAAAGGTAATAGTTTTTTTTAATTATCCTCAAAATGAGCCTGTAAACCAAGTTTTTATCCTTACATGACATTTCATTTCTTTACGATGGGCTCTCTAGTTTGAACTTTTTAAGGCTTTTTAAGGCATTTTGATTGATTTTGTGCTTTAGATAGGGTGTCCAGCCCAACAAAAGTCCAGGTAACCCTAAGGCCATCCGGCTCCATTTCCATAGATCAAACTCATCGCTATGGGTTAGAATCAAACCATCCTTAAAAGTAAAGCTTGCCTGTACCTCATTGTTTACCCTGCGACCCGTTTTAGAGAAAGCATAAGAGGCTTGCCAATGGCACGAACCTCTATCTCCGGTATTCTTGATATTTGAAAATTGTAATTCAAAATCTTTAGCATTAAGACATAACATATGCCACATAGCTTTAGTATCTGTTGAATTAAGGTGACGAAAGGCAGGATCATAAAACGTTGCCTCGGCATGATAGCAACTGTTCATGGTTTGCCAATCTCGTTGTTGAAAGGCCGTGTAAAACGTATGGATTAACGCTGAGTTCATATTTTTTGTCCGTTGATGTAGCTATTCACCCATCAGGGCTTTTGGATAGTTTGGGTTAATTGGCAATTCTGTACTTTAGCTTTTAACCTTATGTGAAAGCTAATTGAAAATACGATGAAAATAAAACAACTAATCTTAGGCGTAATAGTGGCTGGAGCGAGTTTCCTGGCCACAGGTCAATCGTTTAATAATTTTCCGGTAACTACTCAAAAGCCACCACTACACGGAAAACACTGGATGGCTATAACAGGTAAACCTCTTGCCGCCACTGCGGGAGCAATGATTTTTACTAAGGGAGGAAATGCTATTGATGCTTCCTGTGCCATGCTGGCCGCTACGTGTACCATGTGGGATGTACTCAGTTGGGGTGGAGAAACCCAGGCGCTTATCTACAATCCTAAAACAAAAAAGGTGATTGCTATTAATGCTTTGGGAGTTGCACCAACGGGTGCTACGGCCGATTTCTTTAAGAACAAGGGGATGAAATATCCACCCGAGTTTGGACCATTAGCTGCTACTACGCCCGGTACAGCGGGAGGATTGATGACCATGTTAGCTGAGTATGGCACTATGAGTTTGAAGGAAGTTTTAGCTCCTGCTATGGAATTGGCTTCGGGTTATCCCATTGAAGCACAAACTGCCAATTCAATTGAGCGCGGCAAGGATAAAATAAAAGAATGGCCCTATTCAAAGAAAGTGTTTCTGCCTCACTTGGGTCAGAAAAGAGAAGCTCCGGATGCTGGGGAAATTTTTGTTCAGAAAGATTTGTTAGCCACACTACAAAAACTGGTAGACACCGAACAACAAGCTCTTAAAAAAGGAAAGAGCCGCAAAGATGCAATCTATGCGGCATACGACCGCTTTTATAAAGGGGACATTGCTAAAGAAATTGCACGAAGTACCCAAGAACAAGGAGGATTAATTACCGAACAAGATCTGGCCAATTGGAAGGTTAAAATTGAAGAGCCAACAACAACCAACTATCGGGGCATAGATGTTTATAAACTGCAGCAATGGACACAAGGTCCAGCTTTTCTTCAAACTCTCAACATCCTTGAAAATTATGATTTAAAAAGCATGGGGTATAATTCTACCCGATACATCCATACCCTTTACCAAGCTATGAATCTCGCTTTCGCGGATCGGGATTTTTATTATGGTGATCCGGCCTTTGGAACACCGGCTCCCATGAACGTTCTGCTCTCTAAAGAATATGCAAAAGAGCGAATGAAGTTAATTAACCCCGAACGTAACGACCCAACTATTGGTCCAGGAGATCCTTACGGATTTGAGGGAAAACAAAATCCTTATCAAGACATATTGAAGAAGTGGGGTACAAGCCAATCATCGTTGCTACGAAACAACCTGCACCCGGACGAGAAATTTATGGAGGCTTTTACTGCCGGCACAACATCAGTAGAAGCAACGGATACAGAAGGCTGGGTAGTTTCTATCACGCCCAGTGGTGGTTGGGTGCCAGCATGCATTGCCGGAAATTCAGGTGTAGGTTTAAGTCAGCGCATGCAATCCTTTGTTCTTGATCCAAACGAAAATCCATTCAATGTTGTTGAGCCTGGTAAACGTCCGCGAGTTACTCTTACACCAAGCATGGCGTTGAAAGATGGAAAACCATTTTTATCATTTGCCAAACAAGCCGGGGATGAACAAGACCAATTATTGTTACAATTCTTTCTAAACATTGTTGAGTTTAATATGACCGTACAAGAAGCCTGCGAAGCGCCCAGTTTCAAAACTTTGCAGATGTACTCAAGTTTTGGTAATCATGAAAAAAGTGTCGGTGGCTTAACCTTAAACAGCGAAATGCCCCCTTGGTCGCGTAAAGAATTATCGCGCATGGGCTACAGGCTAAGCTATCAGGACCGAACCAGCGGACCAATAAATGCCATTTACTTTGACTGGATTCATGGAACATTCTGGGGTGGATCCAGCAACCATGGGGAAGATTATGGAATTGGCTGGTGAAGCAGGTTGGTTAGTGGCAACCAGTTTTATCTATCGCCCAGAATTGTAAATTTCGAATAGCCTAAGATTGATTGATGCTTGTTACTAGTCACTGGTCTGCGACTAGTAACAAGTAAATTTTAGTAAGCCCTGTCAACAGAGCCAGATCCGTAAACTTTTTTGCTTACGTTTTTGGTGTTGCCTTTGTGCTTAATAATGCCACTTCCTAATACAACAGCATCCAGGGTTGCGGATACGGTGAGCTCGCAAGTGCCAGAGCCACTCATTTTTATTTTTGCAGATTCTAATTCACAAGCATAGGCATTCATAGAACCACTACCGCTCATGATAATATCATTCGTTGTGGCGTAACCTTTTAATGTTACGTTACCGGATCCACTGATTTCAGTCTTTATATTGTTCCCTTTCAGATCAAGGTCAATGCCGCCACTACCCGCAACGGATAAACTCATATAATCCGAAGCAATAGAATTTTCAGAGATTATTTTTCCCCCACCATTAACCTGAAGTTCGCTGATGTTCTTAACGCTTACCATAATTTTCATGGCAGGCTTTACTTTAATATCATCAATCTTAGCCCAAATGCTTTTATTCGGACTATCTGGTTTACGTTCAACATTTACCATGAGTACACCATTCTCCACTTTAACGGAAGTTAACTCCCATATTTCTGTAAGGGCTTCAACAGTTACTTCTTGCTTATTGGTTTGCTTTACATAAACCGTATAATTCGAGTTTACATAAATGCTCTTGAATTCAGGTAATTCCAGTGTTTTTTTTGTGGTTTGTGCAAAGGTAAAGGAGGCTATAGAAAGCAGAACCAGCGAAACCAGAATGAAGGCAAAGATAAAATTGATTTTTCTCATGGAGATAACTATTAGGTTAGGGACAATCTGCAAATCTTTAGTCATACCATACGATGTGTTTCGGTAAGTTCACGTAACAGACGATAGGATAACTAAACTGAGGTTAAACTTACTGAGATTCATAGAATTAGGGAAATTCCAAGACGAATAAATTGAGGTAAGCCATGCACATGTAATAACTATCAATCTTTTTTCCGAAAAATGTATCGATATAAGAAGACGAAGAGCGCCAGTCCAAGACACATGACAAATAGAATAGTGGGGGTAATGAGCTTAGTAGCGTGCATAATTAATTGATTAAAATCTGATTCGTGCCTGAAATCTAAGATCATTTTGGGTATTTCCATCAATTGTTTCACCACCCGATCCAATCGTCTGCCGATCGGTAAAGCGGTCGTGGCCCCAGCGCAGCCAAACATCGAGATTCTTGGTGAACGAATATTGTACTAAAAGATAGTTTCTTACCCCAACGCCATAATAAGCCGGAAAGGTAAAGGCGAGCCAAACATCTTTCTCGTACACATACAACCGGTTATCATACATATCGGTATCGATAAGTGCATACCTGCCGCTAATTGAAAAACGTTTGTACCGCCAGGTAACGTCCTGGAGTATAGCCATTCCTTGCGAGGTGGTACCGTCCAATTCGTAGGTATTAAATTGCGCACGGGTTTTTAATGTTATTGATGGTGAAATGGAGTAGTCAAGGTTAATCCAGTAATTTCTTTTAACACCGGGAGCCGTTTGATACAAATTATCTTCCGTTGCGATATTAATAACTTTGGTTTCTTCGAATGCCTGAACAAATATTAAAATGCTTCGTGTGGGTTTGTAGTTAAACCGAAGAAGCCACTCGTTACCGGAGGAGGGAACATAACTTCGGTAGCGCAGCCATGGAAAGTGAAAAAGGTCTACATAACCGGAGAAGGAATATTTTTTATTGAAAGTATATTTCCAGCCCCAGTACACCCCTTGCTCGTTTTGTGGTGTAGAACTCTCAGATAGCGCATTGCTGTAAAAACTTTGATAGTCGCGATCAAACTTTCGAAGGAGTAGTGACATATCGAGTCTTGCGGTAAGGTTGGTTATTAACCCTGCTGTAATTGCAAAACCCTGATCAACGGTGTGGGCCAGCTCGCTAAAAAATGCGAAATTTTTATAATTGTAATTGAGATACGTACCCATATTCGTATTCTGCCTTCCCTGAAAGTAAAATTGATTATAGACAGTAGGAACTCTTAAAACCGGAATACTAAATTCTGTATGGTGAATGATAATCCCAACATCTAATGCTTTTTGTTTGTAGCTTATAACAGCAGCCATATTACTTTCATTCAGAATATTTCTATTCTGTATTTCGCTGATTGTTCTGTGTAAACCTGTATAACTCAACGATGAAATTAAACTCTGATCGGCTGTTGAATCTTTGTCCAGATTCCCATCACGACCTCGGAATGAGAATAATGCATGGAGAAACAGCTGCTTATTTATTGAATAGGTTAAAGCGGCTCCTCGAAAATATCCAGCCTCATACAACGAGCTATAAGGCATAAAGCCGATGTTGGGCCGCCTGATGGTTGTAACGGCCTCAGCACTTTTACCAATACCAAAAGCTGAGCCTAGAATAAGTCCTTGGGCAAACTGCGCCTGATAATCGCCTACGATCAGATTCCTTAATTTTCCTTTATTAAGAACCTGAGCATGGAAGGAAAGAAAATCAGGACCGAATTGTTGCTTGGATGGCGCCCAACGAATTTGTTCTCCCGCATCTTTCTCCATCGTAAATCCAAAGCTGAAATCACCCGCACGACTGGTACGAAAGCGGGTATAGATTCGGTTAGGTGATCCTGCATACTGACTTGCGAGAGGTGTATCATCTTTATACCCTTTTTTTTCTTCGAGCGTTCGGTCAAATTGAAAAACCAGGTAGTTATTTTTCTCATTCACAACCCTTCGCCAAAGTGATTTATTTATCCCTGAAGATGGATCGGCCACCATGACGAATGGAATTAGTTTTATAAACGTGCTCCGATCTATGCCGGGAACACTTTGTAATTCATAAACAGATAGAAAGGGTCCCGCTTCATCGCGATAAGTCAGCAAGGACTGAATTTGCACATCAGTAAGAATGTAGAGTGCCTGTAGTTGTTCTTTTGTGATTAGATTCAGGTTTACAGGATTACTTAGTAGCTGAGCGAGATTTTCATAGAGCTCCTGATAGTTAAAATCATCATCTTGAACGGCTAGAATTTCATCCACCAACCGTTGCAGGTCTAACTCCTTGCGGGGATAGTCCTGCGCGGCTGCTGTTGCAGAAATGAAGAGCCCTACTAAAACATAAGCTATAGACTTCATTTCTTTTTTTGTTGATCAAACCAATAACTGACAGCGGCTTGATGACTGACGCCTAACAGTGTGTTAAATTGAATCGCATAATCAGCCCGAACCTTTTTTCTTTTTATACCTAATCCAAAAAAACCGGATTGTGGGTTAAGATTAAAGCCGGTTCTAACCAGGAATTTTTCTTTAAATGAATATTCTAGCCCCGTTTTCCAAATAGCTGGATAGTCAATGTCTTTTTCAATTTCAGTGGTTATCAGAAAACTTCTATTGGGTATATAGGTAATACCGGCTGTGAGTCGGGTCGAAATATTTTCTGTACTATAATCTGTATTTACTCTGGCCTGATTCAGGTTGCTGATGTAAGCTCCCACGGAGAGTTGATCGGTAAGTTGGGCCAGACCACCGAAATCAATGCTTACGGCACCATAGGTACCAAAGCCGGTTGCCGAATATTGAATGTAGTTCGCCTTTAACCCAAGCGAGGCAATTCCAAACTTGTTGCCAAACCCCAACGAAATTATTTGTTCATTATACAGATCATCTCCAAAGCGGAATGCCCCTAGAGAAGTAACTCCCCAACGAATGGGAGCGTTAAAAGCAAAAGCCATTCGATTTGCATTCGTGAGTTGAGCCCTAAGTTCATAAGATGCAGCAGCACTCATTTCATCGGCAGCACCGAGAGAACCCAAGTTGTTAAAAAGGCTCCATTCATCGGTAAGTCCCGAGGATGCAAAGCCCATTCCGGCAGCCCGTGCGCCCATCTGTGTGGAGATGCTTTGGGCATTTCCTATTTTTACGATCAGCACAACTATGAAGAGGTGGATAAATCGCGACATGGGAAAAGGTTTGTTTAACAATATAAAAATTTTGCAGCATATTTTTTTACTTCTCTTTGTGATTGGGTTGACACACCAAATTCAGGGGCAGCCTTTGGTTGAGCGCTATCCAACAGGTGAAGTGCGCGCAACGGGTAGTTTATTGGAAGGACAAAAATCTGGTGAGTGGAAATACTTTTACCCGAATGGGAAGAGAAATGCTATTGAACATTATACCCGGGGCATGCTGGATGGCGAGATTTTATACTTCTATCCGAGTGATACTTTACAAGGAAAGGAAACCTGGATGCAAGGCAAGTTGATGGATTCGGCCTGGTATTATCATAAAAACGGAGCCCTTCACCGAAAAGGCTTATACAAAGCAAGTGAATATGACGGAACCTGGATTTACTATTTTCAAAATGGTACAGTGGAACGTCTGGTAAATTATGAACAGGGACAGCCTGATGGGGCCACGGTAGTATTTAATGATCGGGGTATTCGCATTCAGGAAGGGAACTATCGCCATGGATTGGAGGATGGCGAATGGAAGTTTTATTCTGTCGCAGGCGAGTTAGAATTTATTGGTTCTTATAAAGAGGGAAATCCTACTGGTATCTGGTATCAGTTTATAAAGGGAAAAAGAAAAGTGTACAAGAAGTATTAAAATTCTTTTTTCAAGTGAAAGAAGAACCCATGTGTTTTTTCGCGGGTAAACGTGTATTCGAGCCGAAGTACGGCATCATAAGCGGTAACAATATCGAAACCCGCACCCATGCCTGCGAGTAAATGATCTGATAATTGTGTGTTCAAGTTCCTTTCTTCATAGTATGGATAGTTTTCAACATAGCCTAAGTCCACATAACTCTTTAAATAGATAGTGAGTGGAAAATAACGAAACTGCTCAATGGGCATTTCCTCAATGTTCCAGGTCCGCGAAAATATTTTTTTGCGGAGCGTGGTTTTGTTTAATAAAAAGACAGGGCCTTCAATAACGTACACTTCATATCCTTTTACCAACTGCTTCCGATAACCCAACGCGCTAAATAAGGAATAGGGTTGATTGGCCGGTGTGCTGAGATACGCAGATGAGAAATTTGACAGGTAAAAATTTTTCTTTAGATCCATATACCGGGAGTAGGTTAAATTAACTTCCCACTGATTTACATCGGTACCAAAACCTAAACCCGATTTTTGAAGAAAGGCAGTTAACTGATAACCGACCAAGGGATAAGCTACAACATCTCTATGTTCTGAATTGAAGGAATAGGTAAAGGCTCCAAATTTTTGTCGATCCTGTCCATTGCCATAGAAATTAGGATTTAAATTAGCAATGGTATCGGTAACGTGGTTGTCGAGATAGCTAAAGGAAAAGGAATGCGTTGTGTAAAATGATTTTCTGAATGTATACGTTATACCCGATTCAAGACCGGTTCGCAGGGTCTCTCTTCCCTCTACAAACTCCAATTTGTGTTCTGCGGTTTGATAGGCCAAATTTTTAGGCTCACTGTATCGGAAATCAAAAATTAATCCATGCTTTTGCTTACGATCGATATACGGAATGCGATAGCTAAGTTCAAACCTTCTGCTAAACCCAAACTGAGCAGTTAACCGCAAGGTTTCGTTTCTTCCTCTGAAGTTGTATTGGTATAAGCGCAACCCATAATTAACCCGATTTAAATCATGATCGTAGTTTTGCCACCACTCATTAAAATTCCGATCGGAGAGTTCAAAGATAGGCACTGGAAATGTGTACCAACGCTCGTTTACCTCCACCAATAAGTCTACTTTATTAGGTGTAATTTCTAACCACTTTACTGTTACTGAATTGAATAAGCGGGTATTATAAATTTTTTGTTGATCCTTCGAAAGAATCTCTCGCATCCTGAGGGTGCTTATGGTGTCTCCGGTTTTAAGAGAGAGTTCACGCGAAATAATTCCTTCACGTGTAATTTTATTACCGATAATAAGTATCCTGTTAACGGTAACATTCCTATTCACCAACGAATCGGAGGTTTGCCTTGAGATTACAGTATCCGCAGTTTGCTGAGATGTAAAACTAAAAATACCGATAATCAATGCCCACATGCCGGTGTCTCCCCGTTATTCAATTTGAGTTACACGTGTGTTTTATTATTGGGTTGATTTCGGTAGGACCAAATCAAAATGAGGACGCCAACAATCACTAAAGGAATACTTAAAATCTGTCCCATATTCAGAGGTAGTTTATCTTCAAACGAAACCTGGTTTTCTTTTAAAAATTCATAAGCGAATCGCAAACTCCATAATAAGATCATGAACACGCCAAAAATTCTTCCTGGTGGTAAATTCTCTTTATGTTTATACCACATCATAAAAAGGATAAGGAATAAAATAACACAGGAAATAGACTCATACAACTGAGCGGGATGACGCGCAATACCAAAGGTACTTATGCGTGCTCCTAAGCTCCCCGTTGGATCGACATCAATTTGGAAATTGAGTGGGGTTGTGGTTGGCTCATCAATGAATTCATTATAAAAGTTAAGGAGATGTTTGACGTCACCTTTCAGAAATGAAACTGCATCGGGCTGACTAGTGCCATTTTTGAAAATCACATAAATATTTATGGGTACTCTACCATTAGCGCCTTCGGGCAAGCTTCTATCTTTTTCGACTGTTACGTATTCTATGGGGTTGTTTCCACCTCTATAATCCTTAATGCCTTCTGTTACGCGATTTACAAACACAACACTCAGGGGATTATTTGAGGGGAGACCGATGATTTCGGAATTGAAAAAATTACCTAAGCGAATTAATGCGCCCGTTAATGCGACCACAATAACAATCCGATCCAAAACCTGAATATAACTTTGACCCGGCTTCTTTTTGCGACTGTAAAGCCACAGGGCCAACAAAATCCCAAATGCACCACCATGACTTGCCAAGCCTGTAAAACCCGTAAACTTAAATGGTGAAAACTGGAAGGGTAACAAGATACTTAATGGGTCAGTAACAAACAGTTCGGGTTGGTAAAAAATAACATGCCCGAGGCGAGCTCCTAAAATAGTTGCCACAACCATGTAAATGGTCAATGTATCCACATCTTTTTCGGACTTGCCTTCTTTGCGGTAGATATAGTATAATACTTGCTGACTTAAGAGGAATCCGAGTGCAAACAATAAGCCGTACCAACGCAGGGCAAAAGAACCAATAGAGATGATTTCAGGGCTGCCGTTCCAAATAATGTAGCTAATCATAATATAAAAGATCAAATGGGCCCATCAAACCGGGACGAATTGGCAAATATAAGGACTAATGCCCAATGCTCAAGGTATCTTTATAGCGTATTGGGCAGATTTGGTGGCAGCGGGCTCTATCTAAATAGAGTTGCCGCTGAGCGTAATTACGGTGCCTATCTATATCTATATTTGTGGTTTGCGGTATATCTGCGTTAGAATGTGGAATTAGGTAAATTGAATCTTTGATCTTTGTCACTAAGTTGATTTGTGGAGTGCGATATATAATTACTTTTTGGTTTGTTATCATTTGTTTAGCAAATACAAATGCGCAAAAACAAGCCTCTCTATGGTTTCTTGGAAATGGAAACGGCATAGATTTTAGCAAAACTCCTCCCGAAATAATTGAAAATCTCCCTATTAATTTGATTCAATCGGCAACTATTTCCGACCTTGATGGTAATTTGTTGTTCTACTGTGATTACAGCACAGTTAGGAATGCCTCGCACCAAATCATGGAAAACGGAACAGGGCTTCTTGGTTCTAGCGGGAATCAGATGGTAATTTTGCAAAAACCCGGAAGTGAAAATCTCTATTATATTTTTCAATTTCAACAAGGCGATTTTAGTATCAACTTTTCAAAAGTTATATATTCAGAGGTAGATATATCGGCAAATTCAGGATTGGGCAAAGTTGTGCAGAAAAACGTAGTGTTGTATTCCAACCTTCATGGCAGTTTTACAATATCAGGAAGTTGTGAAGTTGGGTATTGGTTGGTAGGAGAGACGAACACAAATATCGTACAAGGTATAAATACAGATCGCATTTTGGCGTTTCGTATTGGCGAAAATGGTGTTGCAACAAACCCGGTAATCTCATCACCTGTAGATATAGGGAATTCGAGCAGGTATAGACTTTCTCCTTCCGGAGAAAAACTTTTTTTTGGCTATAGTGGAAACGGCCCATCAGCAATTGCGGTGGCTGATTTCGACAAAAATACAGGCGTTGTTTCTAACCTTCATGAACTTAGTGCATGCTGCGGAGAAGGAGAGTTTTCTCCCGATGGCAATTTTTTGTATACCATTGAATGGACATCCCGTGAATTACGGCAATACGACCTTACCAAAACTGGAAATCCATTTGAGGTTATTGCTACTAATTCTTCGTTATGGGCAATGAGGCTTGCGCCTGATGGAAAAATATATTCTCTGACCGGTAATGGCAATAATATGGGAGTAATAAAAAATCCCAACCAAGCCGGATTAGGGTGTGATTTTGTTATTGAAGAGGTCTTTCAATTTCCTAATTCATTAAACCTTTCTAGGTTGCCCGATTTTGCCGCTAACATATTCTTCAATGGTCCATTGAAACCGAATGCAGGTCCGGATGCTGAGGTGTGTTCAGGAAAAACTGTTCAAATAGGAGGACTAAATTCAACAGAACAAATGTATGAGTGGTCTCCAAAGGAATATTTAGATAATCCTTATTCAAGTAACCCTATTTTTTTATATAACAATCCTTACGACAGTACCGTAGTTTTTACATACAGAATATCTTCCTGCGAGAGCGACCAAGTGAAGATACGTGTCAATCCTAATCCACACCCGAAAATTTACGGTAGCAAATCAGTTTGTCCTGGAGTTGAACTAGTAGATTACAGGACTGACCATAAAGATGGACACCAGTATGATTGGCAGGTTGAAGGAGGTATTTTAATGTCAGGTCTGGGGACTGACAGTATAAAGGTAAACTGGGGCTCCTCAAGGTCTGATGCAAAAGTAAAGTTGGTTATGACAAACTTGTACAATTGTGCTAGCGACCAGGTTATTTTCAATGTGCGGATTAATGTAGAACTGGAAACAGAAAAGCCTAGTGGCATTGAAACTGTGTGTTTGAATAAGTTGGAGGGGAATGTTTATCAGATTATGCCAACGACCGGATCGGTCTATACGTGGGAGGTTGAAGGAGGAACCTTAACCGAGGGGCAGGGAACAAGCCGGGTAAAAGTTGATTGGCATGGTTTGGGTAATCACTGGATTAAGGTGCATGAAGAAAGTGTAACAATTGATACGATTTGCTTTGGGGTATCGCCTGAGTTAGTAGTAAAAGTTTTTAAGGATTCGATGACCTTACACCTGAATTATGTAACGGTAAATATCCTTGATGAAACACAGATACATTTGCATGGCGAGGTTGGGAATGAAAGTAACTTATTTTTTCCAGTTGCTATTCACCGTAGTAAAGACGATGAGACTCAATGGGAAAATATTTTTCAAGGTAATTATTCAGATAATTTTCAAGCCTATGATTTCGAACTACAGACAGATAACCATATTTATAAATATTATATTAATTCTCTAAACGGATGTGGTGAATACATTATCAGTGACGTTCATAACACCATAAGGTTGCAGATTAATGATAATGAACTTACTGGGGAGATCAAGTTAATTTGGAATGAATACGAAGGTTGGCCAAAAGGTGTAAGGCATTATGAAGTTTACAGAAAGATGGATTTGGATTCTGATTTTTCATTAATTGCTACAATAGATGATACTTCATTTATTGTTCAAGATAAAAAGAGTGCATTTGTACACGAATTTCTTGTCAGGGCTGTTCCTAAAGAAGGGGACTTTCATTCATGGTCTAACAAAGTTGCTGTTGAATTTGATCACCCGCTACTAATCCCAAATGTGTTTACTCCAAATGGTGATGGGGTGAATGATGTTTTTGAGATAGATCCCATCCATCTTTACTCGGAGAATGAACTGGTTATCTATAACCGATGGGGAAAGGAGATCTTTCGCAAAAAAAATTATTTGGGTAACTGGGGGGCTGAGGATATCGAATCTGGGGTTTACTATTATTACTTTTATCAAAAAAGGAATGAAGTTGAATATAAAGGATGGCTACACATTCTTCGCTAAATACCATGCGACCTTACCGTTAAGGGGCAATCGTGTAAGTGTAGTGTGCCTAAAGCTTATCCAATTGATTTATTTCATCCTCAAAACCACCTGAAAGGATTGGAAAGCGGCACCAGCTGCGGGGGTCGACATTAATTTCATCCAGATGAAAAGATGGAGCAAGCCGTTCCCGTTTCCATTGATTGGCTGACCAGAGCTGAAAGAATTTTTTTATGTATTCTTTCAATTGTTGGGATGAGACTGCGGGCGTTAAGGTTTTACTGCTCAGCTGCTGAAATACTTCTGCGGGTGATTTTCGATCTCGGATGGCTAATTTTTCAATCTCAACTAAGATTGTGTAGGGCATCAAATCCTTTTCATCTGTCTGCGATTTATCGGCAGGTCGTAACTCAGCGGTAGGCATTAAGTTGTTTACGAATGATAATCCACTATAGCCCAATTCCTTTTGAGCCCAACGCAGCCATTGCAAAATGAAAGGCTTATCAATTCCGGCAATAGGAGCAAGGCTACCGCTTGTATCGCCATCCATGGTCGCGTAGCCAACATCTCCTTCGCTGCGGTTTGAGGTAGTGAGCAACACAGCTTGTTTAATATTTGCCAACATCCAGATGATGGGAGATCGCGACCGGGCCTGAATGTTTTGTTTGGCTATGTCATCTGTCTCCCAACTTAATTTTCTACCAAGTGCCGTTTCAATTTTCTGTTCATACGAATTCACCTCGTCATCAATCGTCCACTGATGAAATTGAGCACCCAATGAATTCGCTAATTCTTTTGCTGCAATTAATGTTGCCTCCGATGAATTTTTTGTTCCCTGATAAGCGCAGGTTAGTAATGAACCAATAATGTCTTTGATGTTATCTGCTACCGGGATGTTAAAGGTAGAACAGAATTTTTGTGTGCCTATGGAAGCGCACGCTCTGCGCACCATTTCCGCAACCAATATTGCACATAGAGAAGAGTCGGCTCCGCCACTTAAGCTTAGCACAAAACCACGGGCTCTACTTTTTCGCAGATAATCGAAAAGGGCTAATGAAGTTGCCCTGCCAAATTCTTCATTTCGTTCTTTATTATCTGTGGATGGATGAACTGCTGTTAATTCTGAGTTTTCAAAATTGATATCGCACCATTGAAGGTGGAAAGGTTTGATAACAAGGCGTTCAGCAATTTTGATAATCTTACCACGTTGACCAAAAATAATATCGCCATCGTAAATCATACGGCCTGCCTCGTTGCCGAGAAGGTTTACGAATAGATAAGTACAGTTAAATTTTTGGGATCCATCAATAACCGCTTCCCGTTCACGCAGTTCACTTTTACCCATGGCAAAGTGACTGGCACTTGGGTTCATAATTAAATCAATTCCCCGACTTGCCAATAGATACCCTGGTCGTTTATCTTTTCGCCAGGCATCTTCACAAATTTCAAATCCAAACTTGATGCCGTATGCTTCATAGATTAAATCGCCCACTTGAATGGATTGACTTCCAATTTTTATTTCCTGAACTTTTCCTGATGGCCAGGCATCAAACCAACGTGGTTCATAGTGAACACCATCACGAGCCAGGTTTTGTTTTAAGGTAATGCCAATAATCTTTTGGTTTTCGATAACGCATACACCATTGTAGGTAACCTTATTGATACGGATTGGCAGACCCACGCAGGCAATTATCTTTGTACATGCTGGAATAATTCGTTGAAGATGGTGCCAGGCATTTTCACTAAGCCAATCGCTCAGAAAGAGATCTTCGCACCCATAGCCGGTTAAACTTAGTTCTGGGAAACATAGTATTTGTACATTTTCTTTTTTTGCACTTTCGATGGCAGAAATAATATTTGCTACATTATTATCCCAATCCAACGGGGTTTGGTTTACAGTGGCACCGGCTATTCGGATTGAGTTATCCATACGCTAAATATTCAACATCACACAGGTTTTTTCTGAAGCATCTTGTTCGGCTTTCTTCTTGGTATAACCAAAACCCTGGCCATAAGCCTGATCGCCAATAATTACCTGTGCTGTAAATTCTTTACTGTTCTTTCCTTTTTTTACATCGGTTACATCAAAGTGAATCTCCTTATTATTTCGCTGTGCCCATTCAATCACCTTGCTTTTATGATTGGAGTTTGAATTCACCACTACATCTAAATCAAAATAGGTTTGAATTAGTTTATCGATTACGAATTTCTTCGTTTTTATATAGCCCTTGTCCAGATAGATGGCGCCCACCAGGGCCTCAAGGGCATTTCCTAATATCACCTGCTTTAGCTGTGCGTTTTTATGATCAAACTGCATAATGGCGGCCACGCCAACTCTACGGGCCAGGTGGTTGAGCGACTCCCGATTTACTATGCGGGATCGTATTTCGGTAAGAAAGCCTTCGTCTTTGAATGGATATTTCTTGAACAAGTAATCGGCCACAGCTGCGCCAAGAATGGCATCGCCCAGGTATTCCAGACGCTCGTTCGATTCGCGAAAGCCATTCTTTTCTTTTGAGCGTGAACTATGTAACGTAGCGAGTTTATAAATCGCGAGATTGGATGGAGCAAAACCTGCAATTGTTTTAATTGCCGTTATTAGCTTCTTATCTTCTTTTGAATTGGATTTAGATAAAGATAAAGAGAGTAATTTCCACACAACCGGTGCGTTACTCTACTTTTTTCAGAATTACAGAGGCGTTGTGGCCACCAAAGCCAAACGTATTGCTTAACGCAACTTTCACATCTTTTTTCTGAGCCTTGTTAAACGTAAGGTTTAACCGCGGGTCAAGCCCGTCATCATCGGTAAAGTGATTGATGGTAGGAGCAATGATTCCTTCATTCAGCGCAAGCAAACAAGCAATTACTTCAATAGCACCTGCTGCACCTAGTAAATGACCCGTCATCGACTTGGTAGAACTGATGTTCATTTTATAAGCCTGCTCACCAAATACTTTTTGGATGGCTTTTATTTCGCCAATGTCTCCAAGTGGAGTTGAGGTACCGTGGGTATTAATATAATCTACTTCTTCTGGTTTTATTCCAGCCTCAGCCAAAGCGTATTGCATTACTTTGGTAATGCCGGCACCTTCTGGATGTGGTGCTGTGATGTGGTAAGCATCGGCAGACATGCCACCACCAATTATTTCAGCATAAATTTTCGCGCCTCTTTTCTTCGCGTGCTCATACTCTTCGAGAATAAGTGCGCCAGCGCCTTCGCCTAAGACAAAACCATCGCGGTCTTTATCGTAAGGTCGAGATGCTGTTTCGGGAGAGTCGTTTCTTTCTGATAAAGCTTTCATGGCGTTAAAACCGCCAACACCCGCTTCGCAAATGGCAGCTTCTGATCCACCAGAAACTATGATGTCGGCCTTACCCAATCGGATGTAGGTAAACGAATCATAAATAGCATTGGTGGAGGAGGCGCAAGCTGAAACTGTTACAAAGTTTGGCCCGCGAAAACCGTATTTAATAGAAATGTGACCCGCACTGATGTCGGCAATCATCTTTGGAATAAAGAAAGGATTGAAACGAGGCGTGCCGCCCCCTTTGGTATAGCTTTTTACTTCTTCCTGAAAAGTAAGCAACCCCCCGATACCGGAGCCCCAGATTACCCCAACTCGGTCAGGGTCTAGTTCAGATAGCGGGAGGTTTGCATCAGCTATAGCTTCATCAGCCACCACCATAGCGTATTGTGAGAATGGATCCATTTTACGCCCTTCTTTGCGATCCATAAAGTCTTCAAAATTGAAGCCTTTAACCTCGCAGGCGAATTTGGTCCTATATAGAGTAGTATCAAACTTGGTAATTGGAACAGCACCACTTTTCCCAGCCTTTAAACCTTCCCAATATTGCTGAAGGTTGTTACCGATGGGAGTTAGTGCGCCCGCACCTGTTATTACTACTCTCTTAAATGTCATACAATCCGTTAGGGAAGCAAAAAACTGACTACCAATTATTTCTTAACGTTCTCTTCGAGGTAAGAAATCGCCTGGCCTACTGTTGCGATGTTTTCGGCCTGGTCGTCAGGGATGGAAATGTTGAATTCTTTTTCGAATTCCATGATCAATTCTACTGTATCCAGAGAGTCGGCACCCAAATCATTGGTAAAGCTTGCTTCCGGTGTAACTTCAGATTCTTCCACGCCAAGTTTGTCGATGATGATCTGTTTTACTTTTTGTGCGATTTCAGACATGTTTATAAAGGTTTAGAGTATTCAAAAATCTGTGCAAATAAAGAGATTTGGTGCAATATTGTCAAACATTTAACACCCATAGGGTAAATATCAAGTGGCAAAAGTGAAGAAAAAAAGACTTGAAATCGAATATACCTATGATTTTGAGTTAATCGGCATTATTTCGAGTGCTAAAGGTTATAAACTTGCCTGGGAGATTAATTTAGCGTTGTCAGCACGCCTTGTAAAGCAAGTAGACTTGATTATTGAACAAAAAAATAATGCAAATGCTACTTATTCCTACTATTCATTTGAGAATGAAGTAAATACGCTCAAGCTATTCCGTAACAAGCCCAATGAAACAGATTTATTCAAAAATGTATTGGTGCCGGAGTTTCCGCATTATGATTACATTATTTTGGTGCAGGGGGAAGATCATTTGAATAGCAATCGATTGCATGAAGTCTTACGTAAAATTTCTATAATTGAATTAACTGCTTTCATACCTTTGGACGCTTTAAAATCTAAAGAGCACTTTATTTTCTAACTAATTTCAATGGAACATATCACATACAACAAGACCAAGATTGTGGCTACTATAGGCCCCGCCTCTAATAGTAAAGAAATGCTTCGCGCATTGGCCAAAGAGGGAGTGGATGTTTTTCGATTAAATTTTTCGCATGGTTCGCATGCCGATCACCAAAAGGTAATCGACTTTGTTCGTGAGATAAATGGAGAGTTAGGCACACATATCGCCTTATTGCAAGACTTACAAGGGCCAAAAATTCGTGTAAACGAAATGCAACCTGGTATTGAAATTAAAGCTGGAGATGCCATCACTATCACCACCAACGAAGTACTGGGGAATCAGGAATTGGTTAGTACATCGTATGAGGGTTTACCTAAAGATGTAAAAGTGGGCGATATGATTCTGATTGATGATGGTAAGATTGAGTTAAAGGTAAAAGAGGTTAGGGCCACAGAAGTGATGTGCACCGTAGTTTATGGTGGCCCCCTTAAATCTCGCAAAGGAATTAACCTTCCGTATTCGAAAGTATCGGCACCCTCACTCACCGATAAAGATTATGAGGATTTGGAGTTCGGTTTAAAGAATAAGGTTGATTGGGTTGCCTTATCCTTTGTGCGCAAAGCGACCGATATTGAAATACTAAGGGCTGTGATTGATCGATTCAAATCTAATACCCGAATCATAGCCAAAATTGAGAAGCCAGAAGCGTTGGAGAACATTGATTCCATTATTGAAGCAACGGATGCCATTATGGTAGCACGGGGAGATTTGGGTGTAGAAATATGGATGGAAGAAGTGCCCATGGTGCAGAAGATGTTGGTTGAAAAATGTAATGAGGCATCTAAACCTGTAATTGTGGCTACGCAAATGATGGAGAGCATGATTGAGAATCCACGACCCACGCGTGCCGAAACCAATGATGTTGCCAATGCAGTATTAGATGGTGCCGATGCCCTTATGCTTTCAGCGGAAACAGCGGCCGGAAAATATCCAATTGAAGTTATCCGAAGTATGGTGCGTACCATTGGTTCGGTAGAGAAGGCCGGAAATATCTTTTATAAGTTTAGACATATTGATCCAAAGTCACCCAACTATTTCAATGATAGTTTGATTTTAACTGCTTGCAAGTTGGCCCAGGAAGTAAAGGCAAAAGCAATTGTTGGTATGACTCAATTGGGCTATGTTGCTTTTAAGGCTTCTTCGCATCGGCCAGATGCAAACATTTTTGCCTTCACCAGCAACGATGCTATTTTGAATACAATGAACTTGGTGTGGGCAACGAAGGCTTATCATTATGACAAAGCTGCTTCTACCGATGAAACGATTGCAGACGTAGAGAAAATATTAAAACGCGATGGTCACGTAACTACGGGTGATATTTTTATCATGTTGGCCAGCATGCCGATTCAGGATCGAGGAAGATCGAACATGATAAAAGTACACATGGTGAGTTGATCCAAGATTCGTAATTCAAGATTGCAATGATTTGATCTTGAATTACGGATTTGAAATTTTGAATTAATTCAGTTTCGGTTCTACCATAATTACATCCTCTCTTTCAACAACAACCATTCCCTTAGGGTCGCCTTTGCGCTTACGCACAAATTTTTTGGGCGTAACGATTACAGGGCAAAGAGATTCTGTTTTTCGTTTGGAGTTGTAAGCAGCCAGTTGTGCCGCTCGTTCAATAACATCTTTTGGGAATTTTTTACCCGACTGATATTTAATGAGTACGTGTGAGCCGGCTACATCTTTCGCGTGCAGCCAAAGATCTTCTTTGTACGAGTTTTTTAGGGTTAGTTCATCATTGTGCTCTGCGTTTTTCCCTACCCAAATCCTGAAGCCTTTAAATTCAAACTCATGATAGGGAAGTGATTTGAGTTGCTGTTTATTTATTTTAGGCACGCTGTCCTTTCTAAAATCTTTCAGGTTAGCGGCAGCTCCAATGGTGACTAAATCTTTTTCAAGATTTTCAATTTCTGCTTGTTTGGCACGAATAGTTTCCTGCAGCTTATTAATTTCTATTTGTTGATTCTTTGCCTTCCTATAAAACAGTTCAGCATTTTTTTGTGGATTAAGTTCTCGCTTAAGTTTTATCTCTACGGGTTTATCATTGTAAAAACTTTCGAGTACAATTTTTTCCGTGCCGATTTTAATTTGGTGCATATGGGCCATTATCAAATCACCCCAAATTTGATAATGTTGGTCATTAACTAATTCATTTAGCTTTTGCTGATTTTTTGAAATGTAATTTCTGCTTCCCTTTATCTGAGCTTGAATATGTTTTAATCGAATGATTTTTTCTGAATGTAATGTGTTGGAAATAGAACTCTTTAGAAAGAATTCGTTGATAGCTTCAATAGGTTGTTGAAAGGATTGCAATAGGTTTCCAATTGGAACCAGTGAGAAAATAATCTTACCTCCTTTTTCTACCATGTAATACGTTGGCTTTTCCAGTAAGGCTAATAGTTTATTAAACTCACCCCATTGTTCAGTGGCTGATAATTTATCAAATCCTTGGTCACGCCAATATTCCCAGAAAATTTTTCCAAGCGTAAAATAAGTTTTGGGCAGCGTATTAATATTTTGTTCGAAAGCTTTCTGACTGAAGTCAAGTTGTCGATCGAGCTGATTCATTGAAATTTCAAGATCAGCTTCCAGATGATTCCTGAATAAGGAGATTGCTTTTTCCTTATTAAATAGAACCAGATTCGATCGGTTACCATGCATTTTAAATAGAAGATGATAATCGCCCTCCAATTCAAAGGCAAAGCTCCGCTCGTTTTTAAATTGTCGGATTCCCATTACTTTCTTTAAAATGATTTCGGGAAAAAGATCAACGCTATTTTTGCGGGCTCGATTGAAACCCTCAGGAAATGAAAGACAACAAAATTGAGGGATTAAGCTGGCTTTAATAAAAAACGATTGCTGTGAATTATTTAATTCAATAACGAGTTCATCCTTGTTCTGACTAAAACAAGAAACTACCGAGTAGCCAACAATTTTATCATTCAATTGGTGGCTAAGTTGCGTTAGAAAATAATAATTGGTGTGCACAATTATAGCTCGATGGATAAACCATCGTAAGCCAAAGCTACTGATTTTGGTAACTCCTTTTCGACTACTTTATGGGCGCCTAGCCTGTGACTAATGTGGATCAGATAGGTTTGTTCTGCACCAATTTTATTTGCAACGTCAAGGGCTTCGGCCAGGTTGAAGTGTGACAAATGCCTTTCTCGTTGCAGCGCATTAATTACCATCACTTTTGTTCCTTTTAATAGTTGATAGGTAGAGTCAGGAATATGATTGGCATCCGTGATATAACTGAAGTTATTTATTCGGAATCCCATAACCGGTAATTTGTAATGCAGTACGGGTAGAGGAGTTACCGGAATTCCTTGTACCACAAAGGTTACATCGGTCATTTCTATTAGCCTTATTTGTGGAATACCTGGATATTTAAACTTTTCGAAAGCGTAATAAAATTCCACCTTAAGCTGTTCCAACACGTTTGAGGTACCATATACGGGCATATCTATATGTTGTAAATAATTGTAGGCACGTACGTCATCAAGGCCGGCAATGTGATCTTTGTGTGCATGCGTAAAAAGTATGGCGTCCAGACGTAGAATTTGCTCGCGGAGCATTTGCTGACGAAAATCTGGTCCACTGTCAATAACTATACTTTTGTTGTCTACGGTTAGATGAACGGAAGATCGTAAACGTTTGTCGCGATAATCGAGCGATTGGCAAACATCACAATCACAACCAATAACAGGTACACCTTGTGACGTTCCGGTACCGAGAAAGGTAACCTTCATAGTCCCTGTTTAATGTTTTACTTCCGCCTGACTGAGTTCTTCGTAGAGTTTCAGACTTTTTTCGGTGAAGCGTGTGGTATCTAATTCCAGCCCTTTTAAGATATCAAGCAGGGCGTTAATTTTTCCTTCTGTGGTAAAGAACTTATTGAGAATCATGATCTTCTGCTCTTTCAAAAGGCAATAACCCGATTTGAAATTTCCTTTTTCGTATCGCAAGATGTAGTCCGACTCGGCAATTAAGTCTTCCAGCTTGGTAAGGAATTGGTTCGTGTATTTAATCATTCGTAGTGGCGAATTTTAAGGTGGCAAGATAGGGGTTTTAGTCAATAGTCCATAGTCTTAAGTCCATAGTAAATGTTGGCTATTCTGTAATATGGGCAAACTATTCACTATCGACCATGGACTTTAGGATACTTACTAAATGACTAATTTTAAGCGTGCAATCAAAAAGACTTATCGTACTTGTTGGGCCAACCGCTGTCGGTAAAACCACTGTCGCCATCCAGCTAGCCGGACATTTTAAAACGGAGGTAGTTTCGGCTGACTCGCGCCAGATTTATAAAGAATTGGAGATTGGCACAGCCAAGCCGACTGAACAAGAGTTAAAACAGATCAAGCATCATTTTATTAACACACATTCTATCGAACAAACCTATGATGCGGGTTCCTACGAGCGGGATGCCCTTGAACGGATTGACGAGTTATTTAAAAAGTACGATACCTTAATTCTATGCGGAGGTTCGGGATTGTATGTAAAAGCCGTGTTGGAAGGATTTGACGAAATGCCTGAAATTCCTGCAGGTACGCGCGCGAAAATAATGAATGAGTACGAGTTGAAGGGATTAACGTGGTTGCAGGAAAAAGTGAGGGAAGTTGATCCTGATTACTTCAGCGAAGTGGATATTAAAAACCCCCATCGGTTGGTACGCGCACTTGAACTTCACTCGGCCGAGGGAAAATCATTGAAAGAGCTGCGAACAAAAAGAAAAGTAAATCGTCCATTTGAGGTTGTCAAGATTGGTCTGGAAGTAGAGCGTGAAGAACTTTATAGAAGGATTGACTCGCGAATGGATGAAATGATTGCCACTGGGCTCTTTGAGGAGGCTGAACAATTCTATCCAAAACAAAATCTGAACGCGCTACAAACCGTAGGGTATCGCGAAATATTTGGGTTCATCGAAAAGCAATATGATAGGGAAGAAGCAATTCGATTACTAAAACGAAACTCGAGGCGGTATGCGAAACGGCAACTGACGTGGTTTAACCGCGATAAGGAGATTAAGTGGTTTAATCCCAATCAGGTTACCGAAATGATTTCCTTACTTGATAGTTAATAAGAGACAATTGATAATTTTGTTAGTTGATAGGTATGGTTTGTTAATCGAGCTGAATGAATAAAAAGGTTTTAGTCATTACTTACTATTGGCCACCGAGTGGCGGAAGCGGAGTACAGCGTTGGCTAAAGTTTGTAAAATATTTAGTCCGTGCAGGATGGGAGCCTTATGTATTTACTCCTGAAAATCCATCGTTCACCCTAGAGGATAAATCGTTGCAGTCTGATGTCCCTGAATCCGTTGAGGTAATTCGGTTTCCCATCTGGGAGCCGTATCAAATCTTCTCTAAAGCATCCTCACTGTTTGGAAAAAAAAATCTGCAGCAAACTGATTTTATCTCTACCGGAAAGAAATCCATCTTTCAGTCCGTTAGTTCATGGATTCGGGGAAATTTTTTTATTCCCGATGCCCGTATATTTTGGGTAAAGCCTTCGGTTAACTACTTAATAGATTTTATTCAAAGAAATAATATTGATAAAATAATTACCACGGGCCCACCGCATAGTGTTCATTTGATCGGACTCCGGTTGAAAAGAAAGAATCCATCGCTGCATTGGATTGCTGACTTTCGCGATCCGTGGAGTGAATGGGACTTATTGGATACGCTGTCTCTTACTTCGCTTGCGCGGAAACGTCATCAGGCTTTGGAACGACAAGTGCTTACGAATGCTGATCGGGTTATTACCATCGCACCTTATCATGTCGATCGGCTACAAGTTTTAAGTGGCAGAAAAGTTGATTTGATTACGAATGGCTTTGACGCAGAAGATTTTAAAGGTATTGAGCAAGTGCGGACCACTAAATTTACAATCCGGCATATTGGCGTTGTGGATGAATTGCGCGATCCTCGACCTGTTATGGAAGCAATCAAAACGTTGTTTATTTCAAATCCGGATTTAGTGGAGGAGGTTACTATTGAATTTATTGGAAAAGTAAACTCTGCGTTTAAGGACTATGTTACTTCGGATTCAAATCTTTTGCGGGTTGTAAAGTTTCTGGATCAGATTCCGCATACACAAGTGTTAGCGGGCTATGGTTCTACCGATTTGCAATTGTTGGTGTTGGCTCATACCGCTATAGCTCCGGGTAACTTGCCAGGGAAATTCTTTGAGTATCTCGCTTCGGGTAAACCAATTTTAGGTATTGGCCCTGTAAATGGTGATGCCTCTGAAATTCTCAATCAAACTAAAGCCGGAGTGATTGTAGAGAGAACGGATACAGCTGGAATTAAAGCAGCGCTACTTTCTTATTATCAAAATTGGAAAGAAGGAATTACTATAAACTCATCGGCAATCGATAAGTATTCGAGAAAACATTTGACATACAAGTTGATCGAGGTACTTGAAGAGTTATAAGTAGTTTGCCCTTTGAAAATTTAGATTTTTTCAATAATCTCGATTGCTTTTGCCAACCCGTTTTCATTTGAAACCTGCTCGCCAATTTTTTTTGCATTCAGATAAAGATTGCTGTCGCTCAAAAGCTTCCTGATACTCTCAATGAATTTTTCTTTTGTAACTTTTTTGAGTGGTAGTGGTTTTAAGCCTACACCTTTTTGAAATGCAAGTGTTCCCCAAAAATGTTGATCGCCTAATGGATATAATACCGGACACGTTAAAAACGGCTTACCTGATTTTAAACAAGCGGCTATTGTTCCTATGCCACCATGATGAATAATTGCCTTTACTAACGGAAAGAGTTTATCGTAAGGCACATGATCCACTACTTTAATATTTGGGTTGCTACTCAGCTGTTCAACA
>JAGPBO010000282.1 GCA_018063305.1 Cyclobacteriaceae bacterium | reverse complement strand
TTGAGTTCCAATGTTTTACCCATGGTATAATTATTAAAAGTGTTTGTGTTATTCTATTGTCTCTGTCTCCAACATAAAGGGAGAGGAAATTGTTCCAAGTTCAGGTTTTTCCAAAAGTACAGATTTGCCAGTAGATTCCGACAGCCAACGGGTTTCCGCTTTGTCGGTAATTACCCCTACTTCGGTAAACCGTTTCAGTTCTTTGATTAGTTCGTTGCTCACCTTTACCCGATTGGTTCTGGAAATCAACTCAGTCTGAATACCTTCCTCCGAATCGCGTACATAAAAAGTAAGGGTAGCCTGGCCACTGTACTTTTTACACAGCTTCTCCACCTGATTAATGAAAGTTTCAGAAACCGAATTCAATTCACAACGAAGCGCTACACCTTGAATTCGTTTGGCAGCTAGTTCGTTTAAGATTTCGATGTTTCGAATTTTAAATTCCAGATTTTGATCACCCCATGATTTTCTAATTACACCTCCTTCAATGAAGAGAAACAACCCAGGCATCAGGTACGATTTAAATTTCATGTAGTCATCGCTCCAAAGCATGAATTCAAATTTGCCGCTATAATCTTCCAGGATTAGTTTTCCAAAAGGTCGGCCAGTTTTTGTCATGCGGTGTTCAACACTCGAAACAATGCCGCCCACTTTACATTCTTTTCCTTCCAGACTTTCGATATCGGTTAATGCAGTAACCGAAGTGGTACAAAAGGTATCTATCTCCAACCGGAAATTATCGAGTGGATGGCCGGAGATGTAAACACCCACCACTTCTTTTTCAAAATGTAATTTTTCGATTTCGCTAAACGGTTCAATAGATTCAATCTTAGGCGCGGGCATTTGGGTTCCTGTAGATTCACCAAACAAACTAGCCTGGGCACTTTGTTCTTCCTGATGCATTTTGGCTGAGTAGCGAATCACTTTTTCGGTGAGCGAAAGGTCTCCGTCTTTCGCAGTCATGTATTGCCTGCGGTGATACTCGGTAAAGCAATCAAACCCTCCGGATAAGGCGAGGCATTCAAATGTTTTCTTGTTTACGGCACGCTGGCTCAATCGTCTGGCGAAATCAAAAATATCTTTATAGTTGCCATGTGCTTCGCGCTCTGTAATGATTGCTTCTACGGCTGCTTCTCCCGCTCCTTTAATGGCGCCTAGTCCAAAGCGAATTTGTCCTTCCTTATTTACTTCAAAGTGAACACCCGATTCGTTTACATGTGGCCCCAATACTTCAATACCTTGCTTGCGACAGTCTTCGATAAAATAAGTAACGTTATCAAGATTGTTTTGCGAATGAGTGAGGATAGCCGCCATATACTCGGCCGGATAGTTCGCCTTTAAATAGGCCGTGTGGTACGCAACGAGGGAATAGCAGGTGGAGTGCGATTTATTAAAGGCGTATTGTGCAAAGGCCTCCCAATCTTTCCAGACTTTCTCTGCAATGCGTTCATCATGGCCATTCGTTTTACAGCCGGCAATGAACTTGTCTTTCATCTTATCCAACACTTCCTTTTGCTTCTTACCCATTGCTTTACGCAACACATCGGCATCGCCTTTCGAAAAGTTTGCCAAGGTCTGCGAAAGCAACATCACCTGTTCCTGATAAACCGTAATGCCGTACGTGTCTTTCAGGTATTCTTCCATCACAGGCAAGTCGTACTTGATGGGCTCACGGCCATGCTTTCGCGCAATAAAAGCTGGAATATATTCCATAGGCCCGGGTCGGTAGAGCGCGTTCATGGCAATCAAATCCTCAAACTTATCGGGCTTTAATCCACGCAAATAATTTTGCATGCCATCCGATTCAAACTGAAATGTGCCTGTAGTATCGCCCCGTTGGTACAGTTGATACGTACGGACATCATCAAGAGGAATAGTATCAATATCGATGTCAACACCTTTACGCTTCTTAATATTTTTAATAGCCGTCTTGATAATCGATAGTGTCGTTAATCCAAGAAAGTCCATCTTCAACATGCCGGCACTTTCAACCACACTGTTGTCGAATTGTGTTACCAGCATATCGCTGTCTTTGGCCGTAGACACAGGAACAAACTTGGTGAGTTCATCAGGCGTAATGATAACCCCACATGCATGCGTGCCCGTGTTGCGAAGCGAACCCTCCAAGACAATCGCTTGCTTTATTACTTGCGACTTAAGGTCACTTCCCTTTCTAAGTTCACTTAACTCTTTTACTTCTTCAAAAGCTTTTTCCAACGAAGTACCCGGTCGCTCCGGCACTAACTTGGCAATGGTGTTTGCTTCCGCCAAGGGAAGTTCCATCACCCGCGCGCAATCCCGAATAGATGACTTAGCGGCCATGGTGCCATACGTAATAATTTGCGCTACCTGATTATGGCCATACTTTTCAATTACATATTTCAATACTTTATCCCGCCCTTCATCGTCAAAGTCAATATCAATATCGGGAAGTGATACCCGATCCGGATTTAAAAAACGCTCGAAAAGTAAGTCATAGGCGATGGGATCCACATTGGTAATGCCTGTGCAAAAAGCTACAGCCGAACCGGCTGCTGAACCACGCCCCGGTCCAACACTGACTCCCATTTCGCGGGCTTTGCCAGTAAAATCCTGTACAATCAAAAAATAGCCAGGATAGCCCGTCTTCTTAATAGTTTCTAATTCAAATTCAATGCGCTCTTTTATTTCGGGTGTTAATTCCGGATATCTTTTTTTAGCGCCTTCATACGTGAGATGTTTCAAATAGTCATCTTCACTGGCAAAATCTTTCGGGATGCTAAACTTAGGCAACAACACGTTGCGTTTTAATTCATACGTTTCTACTTTATTAATGATTTCATCTAAAGTCTTAATGGAATCGGGTAAATCGTGGAAGAGCGATTTCATTTCTTCCTGCGACTTGAAATAATAATTACTATTGGGCAATCCATAGCGCGTGCCGCGGCCCGAGCCGATGGGCGTGGATTGAAACTCACCCTCTTTTATACAGAGTAATACATCGTGCGCATTGGATTCTTCTTTAGTGAGGTAGAAGCATTCGTTGGCCGCGAAATATTTAACGTTATGTTTTTCGGCAAATTTTAATAGGGTTTCATTAACACGGTCTTCTTCACGCGTGTCGTGTCGGTTCAATTCGATATAAAAATCTTCACCAAACAACTTATGCCACCAAACAAATACTTCTTCGGCTTGCTTTTCACCCACGTTCAAAATCAGGTGAGGAATTTCACTGGTTAGTGAACCGGTTGTGGCAATCAACCCTTCCCGATATTGTTTGATCAACTCTTTATCAACACGCGGATAAATTCCGTAAAGGCCTTCGATAAAACCGAGCGAACTAAGTTTGGCTAAATTTTGATAGCCCGTTTTATTTTTTGCGAGCAACACCTGGTTGTAGCGCTTGTCGGGATTATCTTTTGTGAACTTTAGTTTTTTGCGTTCTTCGGAGATGAATAACTCGCAGCCCACAATTGGTTTCATATTGTGCTTCAAGGCTTCGCTTACAAATTTGAAGGCCCCATACATGTTTCCAAAATCGGTGAGTGCCACGGCAGGCATGTTCTCTGCTTTTGCTTTCGCGACAATGTCATGAACATTAGGCACTGCCTGCAGTACTGAAAATTGGGAATGCAAATGCAAATGAACAAAGGGTTTATCAATCAGGTCTTTGCTGAGTGTACCCGATGTGTAGTCGCTACCTTTTTTCTTTTCACGCTTGGCCGAATTTCCGGCAGCCAGGTTTGGCTCTTCATATTCGATTTGCGCTACAGCGGTAGAATCAAAAGGTTTTACAACTTTTTTATCGATCAAGCCAAAGAAAGCACGGGCTGTAGCCGCTACGTCATAACTCGCATCGTGTGCATCTTCAAACGTATAGCCAAAAAGTTTTTCGTGCAGCTCCGTAAGCCGCGGCATTTTCAAACGACCTCCAATACCGCCTTTAAGTTGACAAAATTCGATAGAGACAATGCCTGTGTCTATTTTATCGAGTGATAGAAAATATTCGGTGGCGAGTGACTGACGAATAAACTCCGCTCCAATAATATTTATATCAAATTCAATGTTGTGACCAACGAGTAGCTTGGTACTCTCTAAATCTGTAGTAAAAGCTTTTAAAACATCAAGCAAAGGCGCGCCTTCTTCCAACGCGCGCTTGGTACTAATACCGTGTATTTGTTCCGAATTAAAAGGAATGTCAAACCCTTCAGGTTTTACAATAAAACTTTGCTGTGATAATAACTTGCCATGATTGTCGTGCAGTTGCCACGCGATTTGCACCAGGCGCGGCCAGTTGTCGAGATCAGTAAGGGGCGCGGTTTTATTATG
>JAGPBO010000076.1 GCA_018063305.1 Cyclobacteriaceae bacterium | reverse complement strand
GTATAACTACACTGCGGGAGCCACTGGGCTAGATGCTTCGATGCCTCCTTGGGTGCAAGAAGGCGGAATAAATGATTGGATCAAACGGTTGAAAGATCCGGCCATTCGGAAAAAAGTTTTAGTGGAGATGAGAACGCCTACAGACAAATGGGAAAACCTGTTGTTGAATGCGGGCGATCCAGATCGGGTATTATTATTAGGCTTCACCAATGATTCGTTAAAGCAATACGCTGGTAAAACATTGGGCGAAGTGGCAAAGATTCATGGCAAGTCGCCAGAAGAAACGGCTATGGATTTGGTGATAGCCGATAGCACGCGTGTTGAAACGGCTTACTTTTTAATGAATGAAGAAAACATTAAACGCCAGATTGCTTTGCCTTATGTAAGTTTTGGGTCGGATGCCGGATCGCCCACAGCCGATGGAATGTTTTTAAAATATAAAGATCATCCAAGAGCGTATGGAAATTTTTCGCGTTTGTTAGCCAAGTATGTGCGCGATGAAAAAGTAATTCCGTTGGAGGAAGCCGTGCGCAAACTTACATCCTTACCAACCACCAATTTAAAAATTAAGAAACGAGGGTTACTTCAACCCGGCTACTTCGCGGATGTTACCATTTTTGATCCAGAAAAGATTCAGGACCATGCTACATTTGAAAATCCGCATCAATATAGTACCGGGATGGTGCATGTATTTATTAATGGAACGCAGGTGTTAAAGGATGGCGAGCATACCGGAGCCAAACCCGGAAGAATTGTTCGTGGGCCAGGGTGGAAGGGGAAGTAGGTATTTAATGCAATTAAATAAAAATAGATATGAGTAAGACAATAGAAGCAGCAACGGTTTTTTCTGTAAAAGATAGTATTGAGTACGCATCGGGTTCAGTAGTGAGCAAGACAATTGTAAAAAAGCCAACGGGTACGATTACATTGTTTGCGTTCGATGCAGGCGAAGGCTTATCCGAGCATACAGCACCTTTCGAGGCTGTTGTTCAGATTTTAGATGGCAAGGCAGAAATTACGATTGGCGGAAAACCTTTTATCGTGCAATCAGGAGAAGGTATACTATTGCCCGCGCAAGTTCCACATGCGTTAAAGGCAATAGAAAAATTTAAGATGATGTTAACCATGATCAGGAGTTAATTGGTCGAACTATTTGTAAACTCACCAAAGTGCCAGAGTATGCCGCAGGGGTCGTGTACAAAACATTCGCGACCCCAATCAAGATTCCGAATGGGTACCAGTTTTACATTTTCATATTTGGTAGGTAATTCTAACGCAACCAGTTCTTCCCAAAAGCGACTAACATTATCCACTTCCATAAAAACCATAGTGTTATCAATCCAATCCTTTACGTAAGCATCTTGCAAGTAAAACCCGAAAGCTCCTGTTTTAAAATAAGACATATTGGTGCCGATAATATTTTCTTCAAAACCCAGGTCGCGATAAAAACTTCGAGATACAGTAAAGTCTTTGGCGCCTATGAAAGGTCGAATTGATTTGGCTTTGTGGTTCATGTTATGATTGTTAGTTCAGTTTAATATTAAGGCCAACTGATAATCCTAATGAATTATGTTTTAATGTTCCATTGTTTACTATTGGTACATCACTTGCGTTTGCAAGTCCGAAAATATCATCAAGACCCGCCTTTAAACTCAGTTTTTTATTAATTGGGACGTAAGAATAGAAACTTGCTGACAATCCAAAATCTAATTGTTTAAAGTTATCTGTATTGTTTTCAGTTGAATTAACTAAACCATCCAACCCCTTACTAGTCTGTTCTTGCTTTATAAGGAAACTAGTATATAGTCCGACCCCAAATTGAAATTTGACCTTTTGCCCAAATCTTTTACCCCATTGTATAGGGATAGTTATGTAGTCAAAGTTTGATTCATTCTCTACTACTCCCTCTCCGATAATTTGATTCTGCTCATTTTTCAGAACGACATAAGACTCACCGCCTGCTCCTTTTTTATCATAAAAAATAGCAAAGTTTAATATAGAGTTATTCTTACTTACATAATTTAGATTAACTCCTGCCGAGATGTTTACTTTTGAATCAAAATTATTTTTAATAAAGTCATTGCCTCTTAATGAGGTCAATGCTGGCCTGACAATTAATTCCAGTTCAAGTCTTTGTGAAAGACATTGCGAACTGACTATAAGAATAATGATGATTATTAGCGGTAGTTTTTTCATTTCATAAATTTCAAACGACAAACTCAATGCGCGCCCTTTATATACGCCCAGCCCTTCTCTTGTTTTAGGGTCAGCTCAATCATAGCTGAGGGAACTACCGTAGCTGTGGGCAGTAAATCGGCCTTCGTAAGTTTTCTTCTTTTCATAGTATTGTTGCAGGCAGCAAACACAACTCCCTTGCCGCTCCACTCGGCTACTTCTGCAGCGGCTTTAGATTTGGTGGTTTGCAATAACTCCAGTCCGCCTCCATGGCAGACGACTTCAACCTGTGCATTGGGCCAGGCAGTACGAATATTTTTTACTTGTCCCACTACTGAGATTTGTGATAAGGAATCACTGTTGGTGAATTGCATTACAATTTTATGCTTTTTCATGTCAAGGACGCCTTCATCTTGACCATAAACCTGAATGGTTACGATAAGCGATAGAGCAAAAACAATAAGTTTCATAAGTTTAAAATTTAATCGGGGAAGGTAACAAAGTTTAGGGCACGTTGTGCTCCGCTTGCTCTTTTTCTAGTGCGTGTTTATAAATTCAAAGGCCCTCTTCTCCATCCAGTTTTCGGAGAGTCTGGTTGAGGAAAAGCCTACATGTCCGCCCTTGCCGGGAGTTTCCAGATGCACATAATTATGATCTTTTGCTAAGGCATAGGGGTAACAAGCTTCGGGCAGAAACGGGTCGTTGATGGCATTGACGATAAGGGCCGGAGTTTGAATCGCGGAAAGGTACGGACCACAGGAGGCACTTGAATAAAAATCATCGGCATCGATAAAACCATGTAGCGGTGCCGTGTATCGATTGTCAAACTCCCGAAAGGATGAAATATTTTTAAATCCTTTAACTGAAATAAGTTCTGGAAACAAGTGTGACTTGGCTCGCATTTTTTTCTCCAGTTTTTTTAAAAAGCGTTGGAGGTAGAATTTATTTGCGGGCTTCTCCAATTCGCGTGCACTGGAACCCAGATGACACGGTACCGAAAAAACGGTAGCAGATTTTATTTTGGTGTGAACGCCCTGTTCGCCTAAATATTTTAACGTCATGCTTCCCCCCATACTAAAACCGACCAAGGCAATGTGCTTATAATTCTTTGTGGCCGCGTGATTAACTATAGCAGCTAAATCTTCGGTTGCCCCATGATGATAAAATCGTGGCAAGCGATTTATTTCACCACTGCAGCCACGACAATTCCAGGCTACGGCATCCCACCCTTGTTTAAAAAAATAGGCTGCCATTCCTTTTGCATAATGCCTCTCGCTGTTGCCTTCCAAACCATGCGAAACAATCACCAGTTTATCCCCTGACTTAGAAAACCAATCAAGATCTAAAAAATCGCCATCCTGTAATTCAATGCGTTCCCGCGTGTACGAACCAGGTACGGTGCGAAAAATGCTGGGAACAATCGTTTCAACGTGCGTATTGAAAAGAAAGAAGGGCGGTTGATAGATCGATTCTACGAGAGGCATCTGGGTATTTAATTCATTTACTCAATACATCCGTATACGCAGGGGTGCGATCAAATACTTTTTTGGCAAACGGGCAGAGCGGGATAATCTTTTTTTGATAATTGCGTGCATACTCGACAGCCGCCTGAACTAATTGTTTACCGGCTCCTTTACCTCGAAGGGCATCCGATACTTCTGTGTGATCAATAATAATCAGAGAATCGCCCGAATTCGAATAAGTCATTTCAGCAAGCGTCCTATTATCTTCCTGAATAATAAATGCCCCTTTCGAACCCCGATCGACTTGTTGAATATTCATGCTTGAAGTTACGACTTATATCGGGCACTTAGCAGCGTCATCACCATAAATAGAAAAGCAACCAACCCCAAGGCGATGCGCAACGATTGCCAATTGGCAAGCAGGCCAATCAAGGGCGGTCCAAATAAAAATCCGGCATACCCAACAGTAGTTACCATAGCAAGGCCCACTCCGGCCGGTAAATCTTTTGTGTTGCCAGCAATACTATAGGCAATGGGTACAATAGCGGAGAGCCCAATGCCCGTAATGAAGAATCCAAAAATTACTGCGTAGGGATGAATGAAGATCATTGTGATGGCCATACCCATCGTTGCTATCAGTCCGCAGACCATCATTAATTTTCTATCGCCAAATCGTGCGCGAGCAGAGTCACCAAAAATTCTGCCCACTGTCATGGCCAAGGCAAATGCTGATAAACCCATAGGCGCTAATGCTTTGCTGGCGTGTGCGATATTTTCCATGTAGTTGGTACTCCAATCGGCCATGGCGCCTTCACCCAGCATACAGCAAAAGGCAATCACGCCAATACTTACCATGGCAGTATTGGGTAGACGAAATGCGGGCTCTCCCATCTTTTTTTCTGCAGGCTTATCATGAATAAGATTGTAGCGTGCCCAGGTTGCTCCAGCAATGCTTATCGCGATGATGATACTTAAGTGTGCAAATAGCGTAGTGTTCAGTTTTATGAATAAGGCTCCACAAACTGCTCCGGCTACCATGCCAATGCTAAACAGCGCATGAAAGGAGGTCATGATGGGTTTGCCATGTTGTTGTTCGACCATAACTGCTTGTGAGTTCATGGAAACATCGAGCATGCCAGCGGTTAATCCCATCACAAAGAAAAGTATCGACAGCGAAACGATATCGGGCATTATTGGAACAAGCGGCACGAAGATGCAGTAAGCGAAAACAGAAACGATCCCAATTTTTCGACTGCCCTTTTGGATGATGAGCCATCCGGTAAAGGGCATCGCAATCAATGCTCCCAATGATGAGGAGAGTAACACAAATCCTAAGGTGCCGTTGTCAATCGAAAATATTTCCTGAACACGCGGGAAGCGAGCGGCAAGATTTGCATGCACGAATCCGTTAATAAAAAAAATAAGTTTTACAGCGATGCGAGGGGGAGTCACAGTAAGTGTGTTGAAAGTTACCTGGGTATTTTAATAGTAAAAGTACAGCTTTCGCTGATGAGATAACCTTGTGTGCTGATTCCTTGAATAGTTGCTTGTTGCTGCGTCCCTAAAAAAAATATGGCTTCGTTGTTTTACACGGTCTTTGTAGGATAGAATTAATGAACAAAAATCAATTCTACAAAAAAGCCCTTCTCGTAAAGGGCTTTTCGTAATTTGACATCATAACTTTTTACTTGGCATAGGCCACGCTTCGCATTTCACGAATTACCGTTACCTTAATTTGTCCGGGGTACTGCATATCTTTTTCTATCTTTTGCGAAATATCAAAACTGAGTTGTGCGGCACGTTCGTCAGTGGCCTTTTCGGCATCTACCATTACGCGTAATTCCCTACCAGCTTGAATCGCGTAGCATTTTTCCACGCCTTCAAAACTCAACCCGACACTTTCTAATTCCTTCAATCGCTTAATGTATTGTTCCATCACTTCGCGTCTCGCGCCAGGTCGTGCGCCTGAAATAGCATCACAGGCTTGTACGATAGGTGAGATAATACTCGTCATTTCAATTTCATCGTGGTGCGCACCAATAGCGTTACAGATAACCGGATGCTCTTTATATTTCTGCGCTAATTCCATCCCTACAATAGCATGTGGCTTTTCCAATTCTTCAGGCCACACTTTTCCAATATCATGTAATAGACCCGCGCGTTTGGCTTGCTTAACATTCAGGCCAAGTTCAGCAGCCATAATCGCACACAGGTTAGCTACTTCGCGGGAGTGCTGTAATAAATTCTGGCCATAGGAAGAGCGGTAGCGCATGCGACCAATCATCTTAACCAGTTCAGGGGCAAGACCGTGAATGCCCAGGTCAATGATGGTCCGTTCACCAATCTCTACAATTTCGTCATCAATATTTTTGAAGGTCTTCGCTACAATTTCCTCAATGCGGGCTGGGTGTATTCTTCCATCCTGTACTAAGCGGTGTAACGAAAGTCGGGCTACTTCTCTGCGTACCGGATCAAAGCCGGATATAATGATTGCCTCAGGCGTATCATCCACGATAATCTCAACTCCCGTTGCGGCTTCCAACGCACGGATGTTACGGCCTTCGCGACCAATTACTTTTCCTTTAATGTCATCGCTTTCAATATTGAAAATGGACACACAGTTTTCAACAGCGTGTTCCGTAGCCGTGCGCTGAATGGTTTCCACTACAATTTTCTTTGCTTCTTTGGTAGCCGACAACTTGGCCTGCTCCATAATATCTTTAATGTAGGAGCTAGCTTTGGTGGCTGCTTCTTCTTTTAAAGACTCAACGAGTTGATCGCGTGCCTGATCTGCCGTTAGCTTAGAGATACCTTCCAAAATAGCAACTTTTTGCGTGTTGAATTTGTCTAGTTCTTCTTTGCGTTTTTTAACAAGGTCATGCTGAATAGCCAGGCTTTGCTTTTCTTCATCCACTTCAGATTCCTTGCGCTTCAGGGTTTCTAATTCTTTACTGAGTTGCGATTCGCGCTGCTTAATCTTTTGCTCATTAGCAATGATCTGATTTTTCTTGCGATTAGCTTCTTCTTCAAACTCTTGCTTCATTTTTAAGAGTTTCTCTTTGGCATCAAGAATTCGATCTTTCTTGATATTCTCGGCTTGTAGTTCAGCTTCTCTGATTATAAGCTTTGCTTTCTCCTCAACGACTTCTTTATTCTTTTTTATTTTTCGCTTGTAAAGAAGAAAGCCAACTAAAATTCCAATTAAAATAATTGGAATAAGGCTAAGCAGGATACTAGCAATGAACATTCCTATTCCTGAGCCCGGGGTTAATAAATCCATTGATTTAGGTATTTAAAGTTAAAATACCCGGTTTGGCCAACCGGCCAAAGACTAAAAGGAGGAATCTTAAAAGAAAGAGATTAGAGTGATTGGGAAACCAATTGATTAATGTGGTTTACCTTCTCAATCACGGTCTGGTCTATTACCTGCAGATTTTCTTCGTCTGCTATTTTATCTACCAAACAATCGAATGCCACCATGGCCAGCAGGTCTTGCTTATCGTCAATACCAAACTGTTCCCGATAATACTTTATTTTCTCGTTGATGAGTTTACCCGCAGCCCGCACCTTTTCTTCTTCTTTGCGTTTTACCTTCATGGGGTATTCGCGGTCTGCAATTTTTATTTTTACTGATAATTCGTCCATCAACTTTTATCGGTTACCTGCTTAGGTGAGCAATACACTTATCGATTTCGCGGATATACTCGTCTACTTTCCTTTTCAACTCCGAAACACCTCCGTCTTCCGGGTTTATATGGTCTACAATCTTAGTGATTTTAATCTGATTTTTAAAATGATGAAGCTGCTCGTCTCGCTTTTTGAGATCTGTCTTCAATTCGTAATTCTCGAGTTTTATCCCTTTCAACTCGTCTTTTAACGACTTATGCTCATTCAACAACACCAACACCTTTCTCTCTAATCCACTGAGGCTTGATTTTAATGCTTCCTGGTCCATACGTTAATTAAAATTTTTAGGCACCGATATTATTGAAAAATCCAGTTTGTTAGGGCAAACAGACTTTTCAAGCCTAGTATGGTACCAACACAAACGGATAAACTTAAGACAATTAGTTTCTTTCGCATTAAGGTTTTCAAAGCAGATGAAAACCCGAATGTTAACAATGTTACGAAAGATGAATAGATCATGCAAGGGACCCAGTATTGCCAATCCAAAAAACTGGTTAATGGTAAACTCGCATCATTAGCAGTGAAAATAAAGAGACCAACGACTATAAACAGGCAGAAGTAAATCACTTGTTCTACATTGTTTAATAAAGTCCTGGTCATAGGTTAGCGGTATACAATTTACTTTCGAATAACAGCGCCCATTTTTCCTTCAAAGGCACTCATTAGTCGGGTCATTACTTTATCAATTTCTTCATCGGTGAGCGTTTTGTTTTCATCCAGTAAGGTAAAGCCAAGCGCGTATGCTTTTTTACCTTGCGGGATTTTATCACCCTCATAAACATCAAAAGCAATAATTTCTTTAATCAGTTTTTTTTCTGTGTTAACAACAAGTGCACGAATTTCGTCAAAGGTTACCTGCTTATCCAAAACCAGCGAAAGATCGCGTCTTACTTCCGGAAACCGGGGCACTTCTTGTACAACGAACTTAGGATTTGCCGACTTGAAAAGCAAGGCAGTAGATAGATCGGCATAAAAAATCTCCTGCTTGATACCAAAATCTTTGGTTAAGGCAGTTTTAACCTTCCCTAACTTGCCAATTTCTTTTGTACCCTTCATGAGTCGCATCCCATAATCAAACAATGGGTCATTCAGTGTTTCTTGCTTAAGATTACTTATCGATGACTTCTCAAGCAGTTGTACTACATGTTGTGCCAGATCAAAATAGGTTACCGGTCTGGATTTACTTTGCCAGTTTTCAGTTTCAAAATTACCCGTTACATAAAGAGCCAGTCGCTCTTCTTCCTGGTAGGCTGATTTCTTTTTGTTCTCCTGATCAGTTTCGTTTTTCCAGTAAATTTTACCAAACTCATAAAGTTTTAGGTCTTTCTGCTTCCGGTTAATATTATAACCACAGACTTCTAAGCCCGTAAACAGCATGGTTTGACGTAAAATACCTTGCTCTTCGCTCAGTTTATTCAATATCTCTACAGGCGAACCATTAAATGTGAGGTTGTGCTTTTGCTGATAGGCACTGTTGGTTAATGAATTGGTAAGAATTTCATAAAAGCCGGTGCTAACCAATTGACTACCCAGCGTGCGCTTAAATTTATTTATATCTTTTTCAGGAAACTCGGCTAAATAGTCTGTTCCCGCGATCTCTGTTAATTCAATATTGTTAAAACCGTAGATGCGCAAAATCTCTTCCACCACATCCGCTTCCTGGGTAACATCTACTCGGTAGGGAGGAACCGAAACAGTAAACTCACTTTCATTCTTGCTAACAATAGCTATCTCTAATCCTTCAAGAATGTTGAAAACTTCTTCGCGGGCTATAGTTTTGCCAATTAATCGGTTTATGTTTTTGTCTTTAACCTCAATAAGTCGATTTTCAACTTTTACCGGATAAACATCAATAAGGTCAGAGGAGATTGAACCACCTGCTATTTCTTTGATTAGTAAGGCGGCTCGTTTTAGTGCATAAACGGTTAGGTTGGGATCAGTACCGCGTTCAAACCGAAAAGAGGCATCCGTTTTTAATTGATGATGCATCCCTGTTTTTCGTATGTAGTCTGCAGAAAAACACGCGCTCTCTAAAAAGACACTTTTTGTTTTTGCTGTAATACCCGATTTGATTCCGCCAAATACACCCGCAATACACATCGGCTCCTCGGCACTACAAATCATTAGGTCATGCCCTGCAAGCGTTCGCTCTTTGCCGTCAAGCGTTTTAAATTTCGTGCCAGCAGGCAGTGTTTTTACAACTACTTTTTTGCCTGCAACTTCATCGGCATCAAATGCATGCAGCGGTTGTCCTGTTTCGTGCAAAACGTAATTGGTGATATCCACTATATTATTGATAGGCGCTAAACCAATACATTTAAGCCGGCTCTTGAGCCAATCGGGGGATTCGCCAACCGTAATACCAGAAAGTGTGACTCCCGAGTAACGCGGACACGCTTCTGTGTTTTCTACTTCAACAGAAATTTTTAGATCGTTATTATCGGCTTTGAATTTATCAACGGCAGGCAAGTTAAGCGTACGCTTTCGCGAAGCTTTGATATCGCGCGCAACACCAATATGCGAAGCGGCATCAGCCCGATTGGGAGTCAGTCCGATTTCAAGCACATAATCCGTCTCTATGTTAAAAAAGGAAGCAGCCGCTGTTCCATTGGGCACATCTGTAGTTAGCACCATTATGCCGGCATGACTTTCACCTAATCCAATTTCATCTTTAGCGCAAATCATTCCTTCCGAAACTTCGCCCCGAATCTTGGTAGCTTTAATGGCAAAGGATTCGCCTTTGGTTGGATGCACGGTAGTGCCGGGCAATGCTACCACTACTTTTTGGCCGGCAGCAACGTTGGATGCGCCACAAACGATGGGTAATATCCTATCGCCAACCTGAACCGTGGTAATAGAAAGTTTATCGGCATTCGGATGTTTTGTACATGTGATTACTTCACCAATCACTAATCCTTTAAGTCCGCCTTTTACCGTTTCAAATGGCTCAACACTTTCCACTTCTAAACCGGTACTGGTAAGTACATGGCCAATTTCTTCTGCCGTTTCCGGGATGTCGATGTATTGCTTAAGCCACTGATAGGAGATCTTCATAGTTTAGAAAAATCAGAACTTCAAAAGTACAGGTTTCCGGCTTCTTTTCTAAGTACCGTTTCTGAAAATCAAGAACTAGGGATGATAGTTTTTCTCTCCGGCCAGAATGGGCATTTTTAAAATATTTTCCCTTGGCGGGAAAGGGCAGGAGTAACTCTCGTTATAAGCACAGTATGGATTATAGGCCAGATTGAAATCAAGAATTACCGATGAGGCTGCAGGTACCTTTTTTAGATCCAGATACCGGCCGGCACCGTAGGTTTCATTGCCGCTGGTTTCATCCGCGAAAGCGAGAAAAAGTTTTCCCCGATTAGGGCCCGTGTCCATTAATTCGAGAATGAGCAATTGATTTTCTTTGCCATCAAGGGAGAATTCAGCATAAGCATACTCCAGATAATTTTGTTCCTTACCATCACTGGTGGAAAGCAGGACTACTTTTTTGCTTTCAATGGCCCGAAGCTTTGCTTTGATTCGATATTTCTGATCAATTGGGAAATACTGAAGTTCCGTAAAGGGGATGTTATCTTTTATAAAAGGAGAACTATCATCCTTTTTCATAAACACTTCCTTCTCACTTCGCTCTTTTTGAATGGTGGCACTATAATCCTCCTCGTTTGATCCGCCCTGCAACGAATAGATTACAAATGCGGCAACAGCAATAATGATAATAGCAGGAACGAGGCGAGAACTCTTCATTAGTTATTGGAAACAGGACTAATCAAATCGGTGTTATTGACAAGGATAAGCTTGCTGCGGTTTTCCCAATATTGGATGGAGTCAGCTTTTTGCGTGTATCGTTTAAAAAATTCTGGAATAGAAAGATCAGAAAGGCTTCCCGGAGAATTGGTGAGCACACAAATGGCCAAGTGGTTTTTGCGGTCAATGGCCACTTCGCTGCGATACCCATTTACATAGCCACCATGATACTCCAACGTATCGTCTTTAAAGTTTATCACGCGCCATCCCAAGGCATAATAAGAAGCGCGAGGGCGTTTCCACCGCCAGAAATTTCGATTTTTTGCAATTGCTTTTACCTGTGGTTCAAAAATTTCATTCAATGTGGAGTCCGACATCAACGCGTCAGAGCCATTGAGCAGGGCGCGCAACCACAAGGCCATATCGGTAATACTTGCATTGACACCACCCGCAGGGGCCGAGTTATAATAGGTATCGGATATGGGCACGGTAACCCAATGCTTTCGCGAGAAGTAATGCGGATGTGCTACGTTGCCGTGTTGCATAATAGCATTATACGAAGCGGAACTGTTGCGCATGCCAAGAGGCTTAAATATATACTGGGTAAGTGCTTCTTCGAATGATTCATGCGAAGCACTTTCAACTACTTTTTGGATTAAACTATACCCTACATTCTGATAACTATAAATTTTTCCTGGCTCCGTTACATCTACCTCTCTCAGATATTTTAGTAAGGTGTCAAGCGGGAGGTGTTCCTCAATCATATTGGTGAAGGCGTGATACGGAAGACCGGTTGTTTGAGATAAAACATTCCGGATGGTAAGTTGCTGGGTGTACTCTTTTGATTTTAATTCAAACTCCGGAAAGTATTTGATTATGGGATCATCCCAATTAATAAGTTGATGACTTACCAACGCGCCTGCCAGAACGGAAGTTATGGACTTTGATACCGATCCTAATCGAAATACAGTATTCACATCAATGGAATCTGTTGTTCCGGTTTGTTTTAATCCGAACCCTTTTAAAAATATAATAGAGGTGTCACGCACGATCGCTACCGCGGCTCCGGGGGCCATACCTTTTTTTATAGCGTTCTCAATAAAATCTCCATACGCTGATGCAACCTCTTGCATGTATGGGTTTGGATCAGGAGAGGCAGTGAATATTCTTTCTGGATTAGAATTTAATACCAGTTTAGAAACCAAGGCGGAGGTATCGGGTTCCACTTTTGAGAAGGAAATCCTATCATCTTCTGGAGTCGAATACACGAATGCAACCAGGAGAACCATCAACACAACAAAAAAAATCGCGAACCCTGCCTTCATTATTGGTTTAAATCAGCCCTTCGTCTGCAAAGCTAAAGTATTTCTGGTTACTAATGATCAGATGATCAAGCAACTGGATTTCCAGAAACCGGCCTGCTTCCTTTAGTTTTTTGGTTAAGTCGATATCAGTTTGGCTCGCCATCAGGTTACCCGATGGATGATTATGCGCCACAATAACACCGCTGGCCAGATCTTCCAACGCCAGTTTATAAATAATTTTTGGATCGGCTACCGTGCCAGAGACACCACCTTCGCTTATTCTTTTTTTCTTTACTACCCGGTTTGCCCTATTTAAGAGCAAGACCCAAAACTCTTCATGCGGTAAATCCATAAAATCACCTTTCAACAAATCAAACGCATCATTCGAGCTATTTATTTTAGGCTTCTCTTCAGGATCATGCTCTTTTCGCCTTCGGCCCAATTCCAAGGCTGCTACAATGGTAATTGCTTTTGCCTCACCAATGCCTTTTATTTTTATCAGATCTTTAACCGTGAGCCGGGCCAACTCATTCAACGAGTTGTTTCCCATTAGCAGAATCTTTTTGGCTAACTCCACAGCACTTGTCTTAGCGGTTCCCGAACCAATCAATATTGCGATTAACTCAGCTTCTGTAAGGGCAGACGTTCCTTTTAACAAAAGTTTTTCGCGAGGCCGGTCTTCGGGGTTCCAGTCTTTTATGTTTAAAGGCTTACTGTCGTCAATCTTCACTTTATAAATTTAGAGAATCAATCTGAAAAGGCTTATAAATTCAAAAGATATAGCCTAACCCGAGTTGAAAATTTCTATTCTTACTGGTGGGTTTTGGATCAAAAGAAATGCCTGAAAAGTTATTCACCTCACTCAATCCGTAAAAATATCTGCCCCATAATAAAACCTTTTTTGACAGGGCAACTCGCAAACCGGCATTTAATCCAAAATCAAATTTTTGATCAAAACTCTCATTGAGAATCTTAGAATAATCTACGGGTGTTTCGTTAACCGAAAGTTTATAGCCAATACTTGGTCCCGCCTCAAGGATTATCACTTTTGTCATTCTAAAAGAAATCAGAAGAGGTGCTTCAAGGTAATTAAGGTTAATTCTGGTTTCAGTAGCAGGGTTGTTATTGTAATTTGAGGAATTAGCTCCTTTTTGAATGAATTGTAGCCCAGAATGAATGGCTAATTTCTTATTCAGGCTAAACTCAACAAATGTTCCTATGTGAAAACTAATATTGTTTCGAAAATAGGAGTTTGGAAGAAACGGAGCATTGTCAAGCCTTATGTCATTAAAATTCATTCCCGCCCGTAGCCCCCATTGAGTTTGAGCCAGAACTGTAGAGCTTATAATTAAAATGAGTGATAGGGTTAAGTATCTCATAGGGTGCTTTAGAACACAACGGATTTTTTCTCCAAAGATTGCAAGCATAAAAAAACCCTCTCCGGCAAAAGCCAGAGAGGGAAAAATAAAATTTTGATTATAATCAGGCTAAGGCATTAACGCGCTTTGCCAATTGCGATTTCTGATTTGCTGCTTTTTTCCAATGGATAACATTCTTCTTTGCCAATTTATCGATCATAGAAGAAACCTCTTTTAAAAGAGCCTGCGCATCATCTTTTTTAGTGGTAGTCACTAATTTTTTGACTTGCGTACGGGTAGTTTTAGCCTGATAGCGATTTCTTAGACGCTTTGTCTCATTCGCTCTGATTCTTTTCTCTGCTGATTTGTGATTTGCCATAATGCTTTTTTCAAACGGACTGCAAAAATAAGGGCTAACGGCTGATTTGCAAGGTATTTTTTATCATTTCTTTTGAATAGTTCCTTCATAAAGAAGCCAGGTTTCAGGATCTAAAACCGCCTCTATAGGCTCCAGTGCAGTTTTTACCGTAAATTTTGATTGCTTAGCATCAATTTGAACAGATTTAATTTCCTTATTTCCATCCGCACCAATAAACGCTATTTGCAATGGAAATTGAAAGAAAGCGCCCTTCTGAACTTGTTTTACATCTATCGTGACTTCCTTCAGTTTTGCATTGTAGCTCCAGCTACCCGAAAGGTTGGGATGCCCGCCTGTGTAAAGCCATTGATGAAAGAAATGCGATAGGTCTTTGCCGGATGCTTCCTCCATCATTCTTTTAAAATCGGAAGTCATGGCATTGCTGTTTCGGTAGGTAGCGTAATACGTTCTGATTCCCTTCCAAAAATTGACATCACCAACTTCATGGCGCAACATGTGCAGCACCCAGCCGGCTTTTTGATAGGTATTGGTGCTAAGCACTTTACCAATGTCCATGATGGTGGTGTCCACGATGGGCGCCTGATTCTTTTTATAGAACTGGATGATCTCTTGTCGGTCTTTCTTTTCTTCTTCCACCAGGCGATCGTGGCCATAGGCGTATTCCAGGTATAAACAAGTAAAGTAGGTGGCAAATCCTTCACTTAGCCAGGCATGATGCCAATCGTTTTCTGTTGCTGAGTTGCCAAACCATTGGTGTGCTTCTTCGTGCGCAATTAAAGATTCGTGATCTCCTTTTCCCGTTACCGAGTTTTCGAAATAGAAAATGGTGTTGGCATTTTCCAGTCCGCCCCAGCGTGTTTTAGATTGTACGTTGGCTAATTTTTTATAAGAGTATGGGCCTATGTGATGATGGAAATAATCCAATATTTTTATAGCTACCGCATAATCATAAAAACCTTCGGCCCTGTTTTGTGGATAGACCC
>JAGPBO010000075.1 GCA_018063305.1 Cyclobacteriaceae bacterium | reverse complement strand
TCGGCTGTAGGCACCTGCAACAATTTGATAAACTGAATCTGCTGAGGAGATAGCTTTTGTTGAAGACTCTGATGTAAACTTAGTTTCTGCATAAGATCGGGGTAAAGTTACCAATTCAGTGTTTCAGTAAAAAGCGACTTAAGCCCCTCAATTTCAATTTAAATCATTAATCGTAGTGGAAGTTGGGATTCTGAAACTTGATTTTGATTAAAATCTCAAAATGACGTTTTTTGCGATCCCAATTTCGGTTATATATGAAACGATCTAAGATTAAAGGTTTATTGGCCACCAGCCCCACCGGACAAACGGTAAAAGTAGAGGGCTGGGTACGCACATTTCGAAATAGTCAATTCATTTCCATAAATGATGGATCTACCATACAAAACCTGCAAGCCGTAGTAGAACTTAATTCACTGGATGAAGGCACGTTGAAACGGATTACTACAGGAGCTTGCATTTCTGTAACCGGTGATTTGATCGCTTCGCTGGGCAAGGGCCAAGCCGTTGAAGTAAAGGTAAAGGAACTACAGATTTTAGGCGACTGCGATGCAGAAGCTTATCCTTTACAATTAAAGAACAAACCCAGTCTGGAATATCTTCGTGAAATCGCGCATCTACGTTCGCGCACCAACACGTTTGGAGCCGTGATGCGCGTGCGCCATGCCATGGCCTTTGCGATCCATAAATTTTTTAACGATCGCGGTTTCGTTTATATCCATACACCCATCATTACCGGTTCTGATGCCGAAGGCGCAGGCGCTATGTTTCGTGTTACAACCTTAAGTCCTGAAAATCCTCCACTTGATGAACAAGGACATATTAACCACAAAGAAGATTTTTTTGGAAAGGAAACGAACCTTACCGTGTCCGGTCAATTAGAGGGTGAAACATATGCTTTAGCGTTAAGCGAGATTTATACCTTCGGCCCAACCTTCCGTGCGGAAAACTCGAACACAACGCGTCACTTGGCTGAGTTTTGGATGATAGAACCTGAGATGGCGTTCTATGATATTGAGGATAACATGCAGTTAGCCACAGACCTGTTACAATACCTGGTGAAATACGCGTTAGACAATTGTGCGGAAGATTTAGAGTTTTTAAACAAGCGTGGATTAGATGAAGAAGCAACCAAACCACAAGATCAACGGAGTGAATTAAGTTTACTTGACCGATTGAAATTTGTAACCGAAAATGAATTTCAAAAATTGAGTTATACAGAAGCCATTGACATTCTGAAAAATTCTAACCCGAACAAGAAAAAGAAGTTTCAATACCTGATCGATTCATGGGGTGTTGATTTACAGTCGGAGCATGAGCGCTATCTGGTAGAGAAACATTTTAAAAAGCCGGTCATACTTTATAACTACCCGAAAGACATCAAAGCGTTTTACATGCGGCAGAATGAAGATAATAAAACAGTAGCTGCTATGGATGTTTTGTTTCCGGGTATTGGTGAAATCATTGGCGGCTCACAACGGGAGGAACGCTATGATAATTTACTTGCCCGCATTAAAGAAATGAATCTACCAGAAAAAGAACTTTGGTGGTATCTGGATTTGCGTAAGTTTGGTTCGGCACCACACAGTGGTTTTGGGCTTGGCTTCGAACGCCTGATGCTGTTTGTTACCGGCATGACTAACATCCGCGATGTTATTCCGTTCCCGAGGTTTCCGGGTAATGCAGAGTTTTAATCATTTCTATTTCCGCTTAATCGCCAAGAGCGGGGTAATCGCTTGATAAGCAACTTTGCGTGTAACACTGCGACCAAAGATTTTCTCTTCCAGGCTAAGTTTGTGGGTAAACGTAGTCAGTAAATCGGCCTTGGTTTCTTTAATGTATCCGGCTATTGCCATAGTTACGTCCTCTTCCAAAATTAATTTAAAGTCGAGCTTCGTATAATTCATTTTTTGAATTGTCGCTTCTACACTTTGAATAGCGGCATCTACCTTTTTGTCCATGACAGGTGCCACGTGAATCATATGCACGGCAGATCCAAATATTTTGGCAAACTCCACAATGGTATCAAGTTCTTTCTGAATGTTCTTTAAGTCGCTTGCATAGACAATATGCTTCATATTTTGGTAGTTGGCCAAGGCCGGAATAGCCAGTACAGGCACCGGGCATTCATCAATTACCGAAACAGTGGTTCCGCCTAAGCGAGCCTTCTTCATAGCCGAAGCACCTTGTAAACCCATCACCACCATGTTGGTGGGATGTTTAGCGACATATTTTCTTACCATCTCCGAAACAGTGCGTGCTTTCACTGGCTTAAATTCAAGGGCATAGTTTCCCTTTACCTGCTTGCGCAGTTCGGCCACCAAACTATTGCCTTCTTCTTGTGAAATCTGAGCAACCGACTTCTCAATATGCTTCATTCTTAAATTGGCTTTTGGTACACCATCAATCCGCACAATATTTAAAATGGTAAAGTTCGCTTCCAGCGGAGCAGCCATTTTTAGTGCGTACTGCATAGCCACTTTTGATAAGGGCGAAAAATCGGTAAGCATTACAATGTTAGGTCCTTTCATTTCGATAGTTGGTTAGTCGAATGCAAAATTACGAGGTTTGGTTTGATTTCGGTAAAAAAAATCCTGATGTCGTCACTTTGTAGAGCAAATGGGATTTACTTTGCACCTGATTTAATTAGCAACCTATGAAAACCCGCAACCTTCTTTTGTTTTTCCTTTTGATCACCATTTCTTATTCGGCCTTTAGCCAAAAGATTGAGGAAAAAAATCTTAAAGCCCATATCAAAGTTTTAGCAGACGATGCGATGCAAGGCCGCCAAACCGGATCGGAAGGAGAGAAGATGGCCATGGAGTATATTGAAAAGCAATTCAAAAAATTAAATCTTACGCCAAAAGGAGAATCGTCAACATTCGAACAATCATTTCCTTTTAAAGGAGGTATGCATGGCACGGGTACAGAAGGCACAGCCCATAATGTAGTTGCCTACTTAGATAATCAGGCTTCCAATACAATTATCATTGGCGCGCACTTCGATCATTTAGGTTTAGGTGAATACGGTAGTTCATTAGATGCAAACCCGGCAGGAAAAATTCATAACGGAGCCGATGACAATGCCTCGGGCGTGGCCGGAGTGCTTGAGCTTGCTCGTTACTTTTCTACAAACAAAGTGAAAGAGAAAAGCAATTTTCTTTTTATCTGTTTTAGCGGGGAAGAGTTAGGTCTGTTTGGATCAAAATATTTTAGCGAACACCCCACCCTTGACCTAAATCAGGTGAACTACATGATCAATATGGATATGATAGGAAGACTTAATCCTACCACGAAAAGTATCTCTGTAAGTGGTACGGGCACCAGTCCGGTTTGGGAACCCGCATTGAAAAGCATTTCCGGAACGCAGCTTTCTATTAAAACTGATTCAGCCGGAATAGGTCCCTCCGATCACACCTCCTTTTACTTAAAGAATATTCCCGTATTACATTTCTTCACCGGATCGCACAGCGACTATCATAAACCTTCTGATGACTGGGATAAAATTAATTATGCTGGTGAAAAAGAAGTTTTGGAACTGATTACTGCGCTGATTGAAAAATTAAATGACGAACCTAAGCTGGCATTTCTGGAAACTAAAAATAAATCGATGGATTCTTCTCGGTCGTTTAAAGTGACGCTGGGTGTGATGCCAAGTTATACTTCGGATGCAGCGGGTTTATTGGTTGACGGTGTTACCGAAGGCCGTCCGGCACAAAAAGCTGGAATTGAAACAGGTGATATTATCATTCAGATTGGAGAATATCCCATTAAGGACATTCAAAACTATATGGATGCCTTAGGTAAATTTGAGAAAGGCCAAACTACATCCGTAAAGGTTAAGAGAAAGAATGAAGTGCTTACGCTCGATGTTACTTTTTGATTTCAAAAGTTGACAGTTGACAAATCAAAGAATTGACAATTTAGGATTCAAACTTTTGTCACTTGTGCCTTTGTTAACTGTCAATTATTCCTTTTTCTTCTCAACCGAATGCCCGCCAAATTCGTTGCGTAAGGCGGCCACAATTTTTCCTGAAAACGTGTCTTCTTGTTGCGAGCGATAGCGCATGAGCACAGACAGGGTAATGACAGGGATTGGAACACCCATCTCCAAAGCTGTTTCTACGGTCCACTTACCTTCACCGGATGAATGCATAATCCCTTTAATCGATTCAAGATTTTTATCTTTTTCGAACACGTGCTGGGTAAGCTCCATCAACCAGCTTCGCACCACCGAACCATGATTCCAAACCTTGGAAATAGCTGCCAGGTTAACCTCTGCATCGTGTTTGTGCATCACTTCCATACCTTCCGCAATAGCTTGCATCATCCCATACTCAATGCCATTATGCACCATTTTGGCAAAATGGCCGTTGCCTGTTTTACCGCAATACAAATACCCATCGGGTACAGAAATAGATTTAAAGAGCGATTCGCAATACTGAAATACTTCGGGTTTACCGCCAATCATCGTGCACACCCCGTGCAAAGCCCCCGCTACACCCCCACTGGTACCACAATCCAAAAAGTGAATCCCTAATTTTTCTAAGTCCCGGGCACGGCTAATGGTATCCTTAAAGTGAGAGTTACCGCCATCGATTACAATATCATCAGGCGCGAGGTGATATTTAAGATTGCTAAGTACAACATCAACAACATTGCCGGCTGGCACCATGAGCCAAACCACGCGTCTACCCGTCATAGCCAAAGCTAAATCTCCAATAGTGGGTGCGGTAGTCACCCCTTCATGGGCGATTCTTTCCATTGCCGCCTTGTTTACGTCAAACGCTACAACATCATACCCTTTACTTTTGAAATTAAGGGCCAGGTTATAGCCCATTTTTCCCAATCCAATTAAGCCAATTTGCATTGTGAGGGGGGTTGATTAAAATGTAAAGATTTTCAGGTTCAACAAATTAAGCAATTCTATAAGCATTATTAAGAATTGAACTCCCTAGAATCGAGAATTATCTTCTACAACCGTCTGATAGAGTAATTTTTAACCTCCCTTGCCCGATTCCATCTGGCCAAATTGACTTTCCAGTTTAAGATAGAGCTTTTCAAAAAGCTCAAACTGTTGCTGATAGATGCCACTTAATGAGCGATCCGGAATAAATACGGTTCGATTCGATCGATTAAAATTGTAAGGGATATTTAAGGCCTTAAAAGCTATAGCGGCTGCCCCCAAAGCCGAGGCATCATAATCGCCCGAAAGAATTAATTCTTTGCCTGTTATTGTACTGAGCAGCTGAACCCAGTCTGGCGAATGAGTTATACCACCGCTTATGAGTACTTTTTTGGATGGCCCACAACTGGCTTCCAAACTATTTACGATACTTAATAACTCAAAGCAAATTCCTTCCATGAGTGCCCGAACAAAATGTGCGCGGGTATGAGTGAGTGCTACATTAAAGAAAACACCTCTGGCTTCCGGATTGTATATGGGTGCCCGCTCGCCCAATAAAAACGGCAAGGCAATCAGTCCATCACAACCAGCGGGAGCTCCCATGGCAATTTTTCCCAGTTCTGAAAGACTGGATGTTGACATGAACTCCCGACTAAACCAATCCATAATTACAGTTCCATTATTTGACGCTCCCCCCACAATCTTCACATCGGGGTCCAGCAGATAGCAGAACAGTTTTCTTTCAGCATCCTGAAAATGCGTTCCTGCTACCCTTCGCACTGCACCACTGGTACCCAGCGTAATCGTCATATCACCATCACTCATCGCATCGCTGCCTAACTGAGCAAGACAGCCATCACTCCCTCCCATAAATACATCCACACCCATAGCAGAGGGATGTAGATCTTTAAGTGATTTCATTTTGGAGTTGTGATAAATGGAGACAGGTTCAGAAAGTTTGTCTGCGGTTAGGCCTATCAGTTGTAACGCTTCGTTAGACCAATTTAAAGTTTCGATGTTGAACAAACCCGTTGCTGAAGCCAGCGAATGGTCGATCAAAAAATTTCCACATAAGTGATGAATAACAAACTCCTTAATAGAAATAAATTTATGTACACGATGAAACTGATCAGGGTCATGCTCCTTCCACCACAAAAGTTTACAAAGAGGCGACATAGGGTGAACTGGTGTGCCCGTTTGATCGTGAAGCAAGTGACCGAGTTCTGTATTTCTAAGATGCCCGGCTTGCGAGGTACTTCGGGTATCGGCCCAAATAATAAGGGGGGATAAAGGTTGACCATCTATCGCCACCGCCATCAGACTGTGCATAGCGCTGCTAAAACAAATCCCTTTTAGCGTGTAGGTCTCCGCAATATAGCCGAGTGTGCCATTGACAACTTCCTTTACTGCTTCCAGAATTTGTTGAGGATCCTGCTCTGCGTACCCAGGCTTAGGATAACGTGTTGGATAAAATCTTTGACGGCTTTCTAAAACATTACCGTTTGGAAGAACGGCAAGAGCCTTTGTGCTGGTGGTACCAATATCAATAGCAAGGACAAAAGGAGTCAATCGGGTTCAAGGTCAATGAATCAGAAAAGTAAGTAAAAGGGGGGATTAATAAAATGCGAAGATTATCGCTTCAAAAACTTGAACGTGCTTTTGGTTTTTAGTTTTTCATCCTGCACAGAAATAAAATAGTAGCCAGAAGTAAGATCTTTTACCCGAATTCGTATTTCAAAATCATCCACGATCTCAGTTTCCATTTCCATGGTGCTACCCAAAATATTAAGACAGGTAAGTTTCACTTGCTTCGCATGGGGCACTTCCAGCTTAACATTCAAAAATTCTGTAGCCGGGTTAGGATAAATCTGGATTGACTTAACTGGATCCGGTTGACCCGTATAAAAAACTTCTTCCCTGCCTTGACCATAGCTTAGATTGACCGCCAGGGTAAGGGTGAGTAAAAGAAGTATAGCTTTATTCAGAGTCATTACCTGTGTTTACGTTATTTTGTATCATTTAGATGCAAGATGTGAGCCAAAAGTTTAATATAATTTAAAATAAATATGGTGGTGGATCGTTCTAATGCACTTTTCTAAAGGCATCAGGCAAATAATCAACGATATCGCCAGCAATCAACGAAATTTCACCCCGTTCACGAGCTGCCAAATCTCCAGCCAATCCATGAATGTAAACCCCTGTAATAGAGGCCTCTAATGAAGAATATCCTTGCGCTAACAATCCGGTTAAAATACCTGTGAGAACATCACCGCTTCCTCCGGTAGCCATGCCTGGGTTTCCGGTAGAGTTAAAAAATAGTTTTCCATCAGGACTCGCGATAGCCGAGTAAGCTCCTTTTAAGATTACAATAGATTGGATGCGGGCAGCAAACTCCTTCAACTTTTCAAGTTTATCAAAATCATTTTTCCATTCGCCAACTAATCGGGCAAACTCACCCGGGTGCGGTGTTAAAATACTTCCTTCCGGGATTAGCTTTTGTAATTCAGGGTTGGAGGATAAAATATTAAGGGCGTCAGCATCAATAACCATTGGTTTTTTAAAGCTCTTTAACAAATACTCGAACCCTTGAACAGTTTCATTGGCCTGCCCTAAACCCGGACCAATGGCTATCGTAGTAAAAAAACTTTCCACTTCGCGACCTGAAAAAAAATCTTCTGATTGGTCAGTTGTCGCCATCGCTTCCGGCACAGCCGTTTGAATTATTGAATAGCCATTACCTGGTACATGCATGGTCAACAATCCTAATCCTGAACGCAAGGCTGCCCGGGCTGATAAAATACACGCGCCCATCTTTCCGGTTGAGCCCGCAATCAGCAAGGCATGGCCAAATTTTCCTTTGTGATCGAAACGGGAACGTGGCTTTAAAATTTTCTTAACAGATTTAAGGATGATAAGAAAATGAGTTGCCTCAACTTCCTTTAAATATTTTTTACTAAGACCAATATCAACCAAGTACAACTCTCCTACCCACTCCTGATTTTCCGGTTGAAGAAAAGCCAGCTTGGGAATTTGAAAGGATACGGTTTGATCCGCTTTAAAAATAGCACCTGTTGAATGCTGATCGACACGCAAGCCGGAAGGAATATCAATGGCGATTTTAATCTTGTTCGCTTTATTGAGACAATCTATCACCTTCGCATAAATTCCTTCGGTTGGTCTACTCAGTCCCGAACCAAAAATTGCATCAATCAAAATTGTACGATCGGCAAATAACTCGCAGTCGGCATTGGAAGTAATATCCAACGCAGGAATTTTAGGATCTAATCTTTTAAGATTGGTAACAAAATCAATTGACTCTGTACCGGAACCTCGAACAATCCAGACTTTAACCGGGTAATTCCAATCATTGAGCAATCGGGCAACTCCCAATCCATCACCACCATTATTACCTGTGCCACAAACAATTCCTATTTTATTTGATGCATCATAGCGTTCTACAAACCAAGCTACAAAAGCCTGACACGCACGCTCCATCAAATCAATAGAAGCAATAGGTTCTTCGCGGATGGTGAATGCATCCCAGGCTTTAATTTGTTCTGCTGATACTATTTTAATCATAGTTTAACGATCTACTTCACCAAGAACAATATCGATAGAGCCAAGGATTGCAATCAAATCTGCAATTAACACGCCTCGGCTAAGTTCAGGTAAGATGGAGAGATTGACAAATGAACACGCGCGGGCTTTGCAACGAAACGGAATATCACTTTTTCCATCGGCTCTAAAAAAATATCCCAACTCACCTTTCGGATTTTCGGCACGCATATAAAGCTCTTGTGCCTTGGGGCGAATCTTTTTGGGGACTAACGCTTGCGGATCAAACTCGCGGGTACGCTTATGTTCTCCTTCAAGTTTTAAGAGGCACTGCTCCATTATTTTTAAGGACTCATAAATTTCTTTTACGCGTATCCAAGTTCGATCCCAACAATCACCAACCTTACCCATCTTCCCTTCACCAATAGGAATTTCAAACTCCAATTCTGGATAAACAGAATAACCATCCACTCTACGTAAATCAAAACGCAAACCCGAAGCCCGCAACATGGGCCCGGTGATGCCGCTGTTGATCGCGAGATTCAAAGGCAGCACACCTACATTAGCCGTGCGATCAATAAATATTTTATTGTCGATTAAGATTGTTTCTAACTCTGCGACTTTTGGTCTGAAGTAAGTAATAAATTCTCTACACCGTTGTTCGAAGCCAACGGGCAAATCATAAAACAAGCCGCCAATCCAAATGTAATTGTAAAGCATCCGAGCGCCACTCGCCCACTCAAGCAAACGAAGAATATGTTCGCGGTCGCGCATGATCCAAAAAAATGGAGTGAATGAACCCAAATCTAATCCATACGTACCAACAGCAATCAGGTGCGATGCAATACGATTCATTTCGGCCACCAGCACGCGGATGTATTCAACGCGTTTTGGAATTTGTTCACTAATGCCAAGCATCTTTTCTACACCCATGGCATAGGCATGCTCTGAATTCATGGCCGCTACATAATCCATGCGATCAACAAACGGGATCGCCTGATTGTACGGAAGGCTCTCCGCATGTTTTTCGAAACACCGATGCAAGTAGCCAATGTGCGGAACAACTTCTTTTATTATCTCGCCATCCGACAAAACTTCCAGGCGCAACACACCATGTGTAGATGGATGTTGTGGACCGAGATTAATAATCATCTCCTCCGACTTCAGTTCGCTTTCGCGGAACTTGTTCGGCTCCGAGTCAATTAAGTTATCTTCTTTATATAAATATTGTTGTTGTTTCAATTGTCCATTATCCATTGGTAATTAATCAGTATTCAATTTTGATATTGCGATAATACTCTTCGTGTTTATAATCTTTACGTAACGGATATCCTTTCCAATCGGCCGGCATTAAAATCCTTCTTAAATCAGGATGGTTCTTAAAATTGATTCCAAACATATCAAACACTTCACGCTCCAACCAGTTAGCCGATTTCCAAATAGTGCTTACACTTTCCGCTTCTGGATTCTCGCGAGGCAAAATCACTTTCAACACCAAGGATTGATTGAGAGGAATAGAATACAAATGATAAATGACTTCCATCGTTCCTGCTTCTACACCATTATCAATACCAGTAATGCAGCTCAGCATATCAAAATAAGCAGCTGGATTTTTATGAAGTAATTCGCAAACAGAAAGTAACGACTCTGTCTTTATGATTACGCCAAAGGGAGTTGAATTGGCAATTTCACTGACTTCATCAGAAGCCTGTCGAATCAAGGCAATCAGTTCTTCTTTCTTGTCAGACATGAGATTCCTTTTCAATTAATTGTTCAATAGCGGTAGGTTTCATCCGGCTTTCATTCCTGATCTTCTCATGAAGTTTCAGAATGCCCCCAAGCAAAGCTTCCGGTCGTGGTGGACAGCCAGGCACATAGACATCCACCGGAATAATCCGATCAACCCCTTTTACAACATGATATCCGTGTTGCCAATACGGGCCACCACAGTTGGAGCATGAGCCCATCGAAATAACATAGCGTGGCTCCGACATTTGCTCGTATAGTTGCTTGATGCGGTCAGCCATTTTAAAAGTTACAGTACCCGAAACAATCATAACATCCGATTGGCGCGGAGAGGCGCGCGGCACCATGCCAAACCGATCCATATCATAAACTGTACTACCCGTACTCATAAATTCTATCGCACAACAAGCCAACCCAAACGTCATGGGAAACAACGATGACAGACGCGACCAATTTAATAAGTCATCTACTTTTGTGATGATGACGCCTCCATGCTCAAACTGCTGATCCAACAACCCCTTCATGGCATGTTAACTTTATGGTGCTTATATTTTTCATTCAGATCCGCGTAAAGCGAATCAGGAACGGGTGACTCAACATCTTTAATATCGGGTGAAGATTTTATCCAATCCAGGTGTCCCATTTTCCAGGCGTAGGCTAACCCCAAAACCAATATGAAAATGAAAATCAACATTTCAACAAAAGCAAACCAACCCCACGCACCATCGGTTTCGGCAATCAATTCTTTATCTCCAAAAACAACTGACCAGGGAAAAAGAAAAACAACTTCTACTTCAAACAAAATAAAGACCAGCGCCAGCACATAAAAGCGAAGATTAAATTGAATCCAGGCATTGCCTTGCGGTGTCTCGCCACTTTCGTAAGAAGTTAGTTTTTGTTTATTTGGCCGATTAGGTCTTATCAACCGGGAAACCAACAGCGCGGATGCTACAAATAGCACCCCACTCGAAAAGAATAGTAAAATTTGAAAAAATAAAGGTGTCGGTTCGCCACTCATCCTTCAAAGATACACACGCCTGTTGATCTTACCCAAACCCTAAAGGGCGGTAGCATTAAATGTATCGCCTTGATTTATATCTCCCGTTTCGTAGCCCTTTCTAAACCAGCGTTGCCGTTGGGCGGATGTGCCGTGTGTAAAGGAATCGGGTACAACATAACCCTGAGCTTGCTTTTGTAAACGATCGTCACCAATAGCGCTGGCTGCGTTCATGGCCTCATCAAAATCACCAGCTTCAATTATATTAAACATCGCATCGGCATGATGCGCCCAAACGCCCGCTAGAAAATCGGCTTGTAATTCAAGCTTAACGGAAAGTTTATTATACTCGGCTTCACTGAGTTGGCCTTTCATTTCGTGAACCTTATCGGTGATACCCAAAAGATGTTGCACGTGATGCCCAACTTCGTGTGCAATTACATAGGCCTGCGCAAAATCGCCAGGTGCATTAAACCGACTCTCTAATTCTTTATAAAAGCTAAGATCAATATATACGCGTTCATCGGCACTACAATAAAACGGACCAGTTGATGCATCGGCATTGCCACAACTTGATTGAACCGTACCATTAAATATTGTTAAGTGTGGTTCACGATAATCGTCCAATAATTTATTCCATACATCTTCTGTATCGGCCAGTACCACACCAACGAGGTCTACTAACTCTTGTTCTTCCGGGGTAGATTGATACGGTGTGGATTGCGAAACCGAAGGCCCGCTATCCATCGGTATTTGTTGCAAAAGAGATAAAGGATTTTGACCCGTGATCAAACCGAGCACTACAATGACAATAACGATACCTATACCCCCTTTTATGGGGAGGCCACCAAAGCCACCTCCGCCACCACTCCCGCGTTGATCATCAACATTACCGCTTTGTCTTCGTCCCCGCCATTGCATAACGTCTTTGGTTTAAGATTGGAAGTTACCAAGGCAATCCGCGCAAAGCAAAATATGAAGATTATTTTTAGGAAAATAAGGAAAAGCATCTCTAATTACTTCCATGCAGCCAAAATGATTCCCATTACAGTAAGGGCAACAATGCTATAGCCCGCATTGATTAAAAATAGTTTGAATGATCTGCGTTCAAACAAGTAATGAGTCCCCACAAAAGTGGCTACCCATCCAGCGCCAGCCAAAAATCCCCACAGGGCACCCATAGCGGGATCATTTTCAGGCCCCATAAACATAGCAAGGTTTACCGCTGAGATCAATCCTAAAATAAAAGCGACACCAAAAATTTTTACTATGTTACCGCCTTTCATACCTTCTTCGGTAAAACCATTTTCTTTCATCCAGGCTTTTCCAAAAACAGCCGGTGAATACCATAGGCCGCCAATTAAAAAGGTTGAGAGGGCAGCAACAAGAACAGCAAGGTAGTTAAGTTGAAATTCCATAAGGGTTGGTTTGGGGTTATATTATAAATTTAAGATTATTTTCTATTCAAGTCGTTTTCCTGTTATCCGATGAAAATTTAAAGTCACAGTTAAAAGAATAAGTTGCTGGTACTTCATAATTACTACATTGAAATTGCGAACTTTATAAACACGAAATTTGAAAGAAATACCGAAGCGGAAGAAAACGTGACTGAAGCAGAAAGAAATACTCCAAATGAGCAGGTAAAATTGAATGATGGCCTCATGCGGCTCATTGGTATTCCCTTGTTTGGCATTGCCATACCTAATCTCACAGGCCTGTTCGGAAATCTGACCTGGACAGATGGGCGCTATTGGTTTGGCTACGTATACTTTATTGCATTAGCCACAGCCATCTGGCAAGGTAATCGGTATCTTCTATTCCGCACTCGCAAGCGATTCACCTGGTTTGATAAGCCGATCGAAAAATTAATTCTGCTCTTTATTAATAACATATTTTATACAACGCCTCTTACCATTACATGGCTTTGCCTGTGGTATAACCTTGCGAGCTTTGAAGGTATAAAGTGGAATGTAATTCTGGTAGTTGCGCTGGTGAATGTAATCTGTGTTCTTTTTGTAACGCACGTTTACGAAACTGTCTTTATGGTGAAAGAGCAACAAACCGAACAGATAAGAAATTCGGAGTTAGAACGTGCTAAGGCAGAAGCTGAACTGGCAGCTCTTAAAAATCAAGTGGATCCGCATTTCATGTTTAATTCGTTAAACACATTAACGCACTTAATAAAAGTGGATGCAGGGAGAGCCTTGGAGTTTACGGAAAACCTGGCAGATGTTTATCGATACATTCTCAGCCAGAAAGATCAAACGCTGGTATTGTTGGATGATGAACTGGATTTTACACACAAGTATATTGACTTGCTCCATCTTCGCTTTGGTGAAGCTTTAATAATAAAAAAACGATTCAATGGAACAGCAGGAAAAGATTTTCTTATTCCACCTACTTCGGTATTTGTAGCTTTTGAAAACGCTGTAAAGCACAATGAGATCAGCGAGAAAATCCCCATGCATGTGTATGTTGATGTACGCGATGATCAATTAATCATTACTAACTCCATTCGTGAAAGAAAAACTCAGGCGCCTTCTTCAGGCATCGGCTTGAAGAATCTGGATGAGCGCTTTAAACTTGTAACGGGCAAAGGAGTTTCAGCAAATAAGATGGGTGATCAATTTGTTGTGCAACTTCCTCTTACTCCCATCACCCGTTAAATCATGAACGTACTGATTATAGAAGATGAATTACCTGCCCGCGCCAAATTAATGGCCATGTTGCAAGTAATAAATCCTACCATCAAAGTAGTTGCCCAATTAGGAAGTGTTAGGGAATCATTAGAGTGGCTAAGTAAAAATAATGAACCTCAACTCGCGTTTGTTGATATCCAACTCTCCGATGATCATTCATTCGAAATTTTCAGAAAGCATCCGGTTAAATTTCCCGTCATCTTTACTACTGCGTATGATAAATACATATTAGAAAGTTTTGAATTTAACTCTATTGATTACTTACTAAAGCCAATTACCGAACAAAAATTAAAACGGGCGTTAGATAAAATTCAAAAACTGGAACAACATTTTTTTCAGGGAAACATTCTGAAACTGACTCAACAACAAACTTCTGCCAAAAGCAGAATTGTAGCTCGCAAAGGAACCGAGTTTGTTGCCATCAACACGGATGAAGTCGCCTACTTCTTTACCAATCACAAGATTGTTTTTGTTCGTGACTTTGGTAGTCGGCAAATGATTGTCGATAAAAATCTTGCCGAACTAGAATCTGCATTAGACACGAATGTTTTCTTCCGACTCAACCGAAAATTTATTGCCCATCGAAAAGCAATTGATCGCTTTAAGCCGGATAGCGGTAAGATTCAGATCTTCTTAAAACCCGAGATGAAAGAAGAAGTGCATGTAAGTAAGGAGATGGCTCCTGAATTCAGGAAATGGATTGGAAGTTAACCATTAAAACCCATCGTCCTTTGGCTCCCACAGCTCAATCTTATTACCATCCGGGTCCATGATCCAACCAAACTTTCCGTAGGGGTACTCCTGCATCTCGCCCACAATCTCAACGCCTTCTTCTTTCAATACTTCTAGCAGTTCAACTAAATTCTCTACCCGATAGTTAAACATAAATTCCTTCTTGCTTGGCGCGAAGTAAGTGGTGTCATCTTTAAATGGACTCCAGGCTGTTTGCGCAGGCACACCCTCCTTATTATCCAGATCAATCCACTTAAACGATGCTCCATAATCATCAACAGGCAAACCCAGATGTTTACCATACCAATCTTTGATTTTTTTAGGGTCAGCCGTTTTAAAAAATACGCCACCCAATCCGGTAACTCGTTTCATAATCCCAGAAAAGTCATTAGCAAAGAGTTCTAATGGCGGCCATTAGAAAAAATGGAATGAAAGGCTAAGGTAATCAGGGTTTTAGATTGTTGCTGAAAGGCGTTAAATTGGTAAGATTTTCTTGCAAC
>JAGPBO010000074.1 GCA_018063305.1 Cyclobacteriaceae bacterium | reverse complement strand
CTTGAGTTTGATTATGAAAAATTACTTTCGGCAATTAAGAATGACACGCGATTAGTATTTTCCTGTAACCCTAATAATCCTACGGGTACGGTAGTTAACATCGATACGGTTAAATCTTTTTCTGAAGAGGCCTCAAAGAAAACGTTGGTGTATGCCGATGAAGCTTATCTTGAATTTTTGGAGCCGACACAACAAAAATCAATGGTATCGTTGGTTGAACGCGTGCCTAATCTGGTTGTGTCAAAAACATTTTCGAAAATTTATGGATTGGCAGGCTTACGGGTTGGCTATATCGTAGCTCACCCTGATGTTCTTAAAAAAGTAGGAAAGTATGGAGATACTATTTCGGTGAGTCAAACAGCTATTGCGGCAGCCAAGGCAAGTTTAGGGGATGAGGATTTCATGAAAATGACACGCGAGAAAAATGCAGTTGCTCGTAAAGTGCTTACCGATTATCTTGATAGTAAAAAAATATTTTATAGCAAGTCTGTGACAAATGTCCTGCTGTTTCCAGCACCGATGGATGGCAAAACTATTCTTTCAAAGCTGGAAGAAAAAGGATACTTGATTCGCGTATGGGATTATCAAGCGAAAGAATGGTGCCGCGTAAGTATCGGCACCGTAGATGAAATGAAAGGGTTTATAAAAGCCTTTGACGAAGTTATTGTCTGATCGAATTAGATAATTATTTTAATTCGAAATCGCTCAATTGAATATCGTCTAACCCGTGCTGATCAAAAGGATTCTCCATTTGGTCCTGCACATTGTATAAGGAAATCAAAATAAACGTAGATACTGCCGAGAGCGCATAAACCAGCCACGAATCGTTAGCCGAAATCCCATCATGCAGTTTATTATAGAGTGCTGGGGTGTAAATAACGGGATAGATATAAATAAAAATCAGACAGTAAGCGCGTATGGCAATGGGAGTGCGGTGTTGGTTAATGGCAATTATATTTTCTGCGCCTCTATGCACATCTTTCATAAATCGAAATATTTTGAGAGTAACGCTGTTACGAATGAACTCAGAATTCGCTCGTATAAACAAAGCCACTTTATCTATTTCCTGATGAAGCGTTTCTTTGCTGCAGGTTTTTGGCCCAAGGTAATTTATCAGACACGCTGAAATATTTTTTATCTGATTCTGAATCTCCTTCTTTTTTGTAGCGTCCAGTTTTTTAATTTCCTGGAAACAACAATCCACGGTAATCAGGCCGGCTTTAAAAAATGATAGAAATTCTAATGCTTTTTCCCGTCTTCGAAAAGCACTACGAATTGTAAATACCAAGGGAAAGATGATCGCTATACTAATTAGGGCAAGATCAAAATTGTATTGAAACTGACGGGCAAGGGTAACGTAAGAAATTAGAAAAGAAATTCCCAGCGCCAGTGCAGTTCGGGTATTTATAATGGAAAGGTATCGATTCATTAAGCAGTGGGTTCAGGTTATACTTTAATGCCTATGCTAGTAAATATAGAGTATTTGGCTGATTGATTTATAACGATTTAAATCAGGTAAAGAGAATTAAATCTTGTTGGTACCTATCGCAAAGCATTTGATGGAACGCCTGAACTTCAGCAATAGCTTTCCTATCTATGAGCAGGCATACGGTGCCTCCGTTTCCACCACCGGTAATTTTGGCTCCATGTACACCTTGGATATTTTTTGAGAGTGCAACTATTTCATCGGTTCGATCCGAGCCTAATCCACAAGTCGAGTAACTAGCATGAGATTGATACATTAATTCGCCCATCTTTTGTAAGAGGAGTAAACGGTCATTCTTTTGAGTAGTAGCCTTTACCTGAACAAGTAGATTTTTGAATAACGATACCCGATGATGTTCATAGATAGGGTGAGAAGTGCTTGCGCGTAGGCGATAGGTCCGCGCTCTGTCAATTTGTGTTATATTATCAGTAGAGACTTGATATTTATCAAGAAATTCTTTTCCTGAAATTGTTTCGGACAATATGTTTAACAATGAATTCTCAAATTCATCGGGCGAGATATTACAGAGATACCCTGCGAAGGGAAGTGAAGTAAAATCATTTTTGGTTTTAGCACTTTTAATAATCTCAGCCGAAATACCCATTGCCTGAAGAATAATTGAATATCCCATAAAGGCGGCAGCCCTTACTTCACTATAGGATGCTCCGGCCACAGAGTGCCGGATGCCGCTATCAATAGCAATAAATTGAATCTCGTCAGGAATGGAAATGGGTTTGCCAACCTGGTCAGGCTGACATAAAATGGGTAACAGTTTATTGGGCTCGCCAAAATAACAAGCCAGCTGATCCATCAATCCGCAGGGTGCGCCAACAATGCAATTTTCCACACGCTGGGCCAGTACGGGTAAATCAGTACCCGATAATTCTAAGTCAAAGACTTCGCAAAGCGCCTTCATGCAAGCAACTTCGATAGAGGCGGAGGATGAAACACCTTTCCCCAATGGAACAGTAGATTCTATTTCAAAAGTTGCACCCCGAAAATCAATGCCTTTTTCTTTTTGAAGAACGAGTGCTCCTCCAAGCACATAGCCAATCCACGAAGTATTAAGATTGCGCTTTAATTTTTCGTTGGCAATTGTATAATCAATCTGGTTGTGATGCAAATAGTCACGATAGTCAACGTGGGCCGTTAAAATTTCTCCATCGCTAAGGGTACTTCGAAAGATGCACTGGAAATCATCCCGTAAGGAAAGTTTAACAGCTGTTTTCTGCGCGATAGGCATTTGCAAAACCAACGACCCAGAATAATCGGCAATACCACCCATTACATCTAAGCGGCCGGGTGCACTTGCTTCTGCATAATTTTTAACAGGCACTTTAGCGCTCAAGGGCGTACTCGTTGAGATTGACTTTTAAAAGTTCAGCAGCTTTGTCTTCGGGCATCGTATCGGCCATAAAATTACCCGCTCCAATCTCCGGGCCAGCCGGATATTTTATTAATCCCGGTTGGCGATAGGGGGGTTGTAGCCATACGTGCATACGGAATTCAGAATATTTTTTCCCATCAACAGGTGCTTGCATGAAAGACATAACATAGGGGAAATCCATATTGAAATTCATATCCAGTCTGCGAACTACCTGATGAAAAACAGACGCAAGATCGGCCAGCTCTTTTGAAGATAGGGAGATTAACGTTTGATGATTCTTTTTTGGAAAGATCATTACTTCATAGGCATACCGCGCAAAATAAGGAATAAAGGCAATCGCATTTTCATTCTCAGCAATAACGCGGACAACGTCTTTTTTCTCCTGATTAATTATTTCTTCAAAAAGATTTTTGTGATGCGTAGCGTGATATCGTTCGGCTAGTGCAATTTGTTGCTCTACTAATTTGAATGAGAAATCCACGGCATAAATCTGGCAATGGGGGTGAGTATTGCTAACACCAACAGCTTCGCCCTTATTTTCAAAAATTAATACTGATTTTATATCAGGATTCTTTTCGAACTCACTCATTTGATTTTGGAAAGTTCCAAACACATTAATGACTTGCTCCGACCGCATCTGCGAAAGCGTAATGTTATGCCGGGGATCGTAACAAACTACCCGCGCCATCCCAAGTGCACTTTCTCTTTTGTAAAAGCCAGCCGATTCAGTAACCGCTGGTGCCTGCATACCCACTACAGGGTGATCGTTATCAAAAATGAAAACATCTGTATAGGCGGGATTCGCATGACCGTGAATACGCGCGTTACCCGGGCATAGGTAACAGGTAGGATCGTATGAATCTGATTTCTTTGGATTAATGATTCCGGCTCCCTGCCACGGGCGCGTGTTGCGATGTGCAGAATAGACTACCCATTCTTCCCGTAAAGGATGCCAACGTTTTTCCCACTTGTCTTGGTAAGAATCCGACATTCTGAAATACTAATAAAATTTATAAATCAACCCAGAGGTAAGTTACGCAAATAGAGATTATGAGTATTAATTTCTTATCGCTTATCAAGCACTTGCTTCTAGTGAGGCGGTAATTTTCTTATGCGAATGTTCTCGAGGTTAGAGTAAAAGATTAAAAAGGTACGTGCACATGGCGCTCGGCATGATAGCTTGAGCGAACCAACGGCCCCGATTCCACATATTTTAATCCGCGCTTTAGTCCTTCTTCTTTATACATGGCAAAAGTATCCGGGTGGATAAACTCGGCCACTTCCAAATGCATTTTGGTAGGCTGTAAATATTGACCGAGCGTTAAGATCATCAGACCATGGTTAGCTAAATCATCCATGGCTTTAAAAACTTCTTCGTGTGTTTCGCCTACGCCCAACATAATGCCCGATTTAGTTCGCTTGCCGGCCTCGCGAATTCGTTTGAGCTGTTCCAGGCTGCGATCATATTTAGCTTGTGGCCGGACTATTCTATATAATCGGCCAACAGTTTCTATATTATGCGACACTACCTCCTGGCCGCCATCAATCATGTGATAGAGTGCATCCCAATTTCCTTTTGTATCAGGAATTAATGTTTCAATAGTTGTATCGGGGCTTAAGGCTTTAGTTTGCACAACCGTTTGGTACCAAATCTCAGCACCTCTGTCTTTCAACTCATCGCGGTTTACCGAAGTAATTACCGCGTGTTTTACACCCATTAGTTTTATTGCTTCAGCAACCCGGCTTGGTTCTTCTGTATCGTACTCCGTGGGTCTACCGGTGGCTACTGCACAAAAAGTGCAACTGCGCGTACATACATTTCCTAAAATCATAAAGGTAGCCGTACCTGCGCCCCAGCACTCGCCCATGTTGGGGCAATTACCGCTTTCGCAAATAGTGTGTAGCTTATGTTCGTCTACCAGCCTACGTACTTTAGTATATTCGGGTCCAATAGGCAACTTAACACGCAGCCAATCGGGCTTGCGCTTCTTTGTTTCCTGGGCCGGGATTACGGGTAGTTCAATCATAACTTGTCTTAAGTAGTTAGTTCATAGTCTTGAGCACTATAGACTAAAAACTATATACTGATTAAATAAGTTCTTTGTATTGCTCTGCAGTTAGCAGAGAATTAAGTTCTGCAGGGTTTGTTACGGAAATTTTCACCATCCATCCTTCGCCATACGCATCGCTGTTCACCTTTTCGGGAGCGGCTTCTAGTGCTTTGTTAAATTCAACCACTTTGCCGCTAATCGGCATGTATAAGTCCGATACAGTTTTTACTGCTTCCACTGTTCCAAAAACATCATGCTGATTAATTTGTTGACCTACGGTCGAAATGTCGACATAGACAATATCGCCTAGCTCACCTTGTGCAAAATCGGTGATGCCGATTGTGGCCTGGTTGCCTTCAACTTTAACCCATTCGTGGTCTTTTGTGTACTTGAGTTCTGCAGGAATATTCATAGCGTTTGAGGAATAATTTTATCCTCAAAAATAGTGAAACTATTACTCCTATGGATTCATTATTGGCAGTTATTTTACTCTTAAAGAGAAGCGTAAAGCGGTAATTATTGTGATAGGTTAAATAATACCTTTACTCCCGCCCGGGTAGTGGATCTTCGGTAGGTATTGGTAACCAGGGGTTCGTTAATGCTTCTTTCGTAGTAGGCTTGAACGCGTAATTTCTGATTAACCAAATAGCTGATGTTGGGCCTTAGCTGATAATTTAAATTACCATTGGTGATGGTGTTCACCTCATTGATTTTGCGCTGAATGGTTTGATTGTTTGCAATACTCATGTTGAGCTGAAACGTGATGTCATTTTTAAGGGTTATCACCCGGCCTTGTGTTTTGAAAGGCAATTTCATATTGTTTTTGGTCCACCCTAAATCAACCGACCAGTCTTTGCTGGTGAGTTCGGTTATTTGTGAATTGGAAATATTTAAAGCCAGATCGCGTTTGGTTTTATATTCAAATCTGAAGTTAAGCTTAGACTTGGTTCTCAAATTAACGCCTACCAAAGGCGCAAACTGTTCACTAATCATCACCTGGCTGATAACATAAACAGGTATAAGTTCACCTTTAGCGTTTGTTCGGGAGGCAAACATCCCATTATTATAATCCTCTACCGGATTGTTAATGGTCACATCAGAATACTCTAAGGAGTTAGAGTAGTTTACGACCGAGTACGATGAGTTGTAAGCATGATTAATTGTGATGGATTGAAAAATTTCTTTTAGTCCTTCCAATTTGCTTAAACCTGTATAATCCAATCGCCAGTTGGGAATTGGTATCGCTGGGAAGGGGGAAAGATTAACAGTTTCGCTGGATTTGCCTGTGTAAGCGGCTATAAAAGCCGGAATTAAAACATCCTGCGATTGGGTTTCGTACGAATTGCCGGTGATCCGCGTAAAGCGATCTTGCACAAGAGGAATGTTTTCTTGAAATTGTTGAAACACGGTTGAGTTAATGCTGCTATTATTTTTAAACGCTGTGTTTATAGTTAAAATGGAAGTTTTATAAGAACCTAACCTACTTTGTCCTATAGATTCATAGGCAAGGCCTGTGGAATCCATTCGATAAATCTCCTGGTAAGAAGTCATCGAGTTCTTTTTTACATCTAATTGAATTTTTAAATCGGTCGATGGTTCGAGGGATGCCCGTATACCCAGATCGCGCATTTGATTTTGTGAAAAAGGAGTAGTAAGTTTTTGATTCGTAGTTAACCAACCATTTTCACTCGCCTTTTTCTGAAAGTTCGGATCTTGTTCTCCTAATACAAAACCCCAGCCTGGTGCGTTCCAACCTTTATCCATACCAAACAAGTAAGGCACGGGAGTAAATCCGGGAAGAATCGTTCCTTGATTTAAAGAATAGGTACCCGTAATATTTCTCAATGACATAATGAGTCGCAACAAACCTTTTATTGCTTTTAATTCCGGGGGCCTTCTCACGGTATCGGGTTGATTGGGTTTTGTTTGAGGTGTAGGTACGGTGGGTCGGGCTGGTGTATTTACTCCTTTCAAAAAGCCAATCTTATTATAAAGTTTTACCATATCAATGCGGCCACTGAGCGCCTGCTCCTGACTGTTTTGTACAATGTTTCCCAACTTCAATGAATCAATGGTTTCCAGCGGCCCTGCTTTCCAGTTGTACCCAACATTGTAGCGATACTCTGCGCCTAACCAGTTAGTGAGTGGAAATTTATCCAGAGGCACCGTGTAGTTGGCACTGATGTTCTGATCGAATGTTTTAGTGCGGCCAAACTTCTTCAGGTTTGCAATTACTACATCGAGCGAATCCTGATTATTCAAATCACCGTTAGGCTCATCGATTATCGCATTGATGCGAGAAGCATAGTCAATTGAGAGCGATTTGGCGAGGGACCATCGTACATTGTAGGTGCGATTGAATATAAAAAACTTTTGAAAATTAGGTACCGAATTTTGCGCATCGGTATTGGCATTGCGGTACGTCATTTTACTAAAGGAACGATCTAAGTCGTAGCGCACTGAAAGATTAGAAGGCAAAGGATTGAAATTGAAATCCTTGATCAACTGCAAAAAGGGAGATGACAAAAATTTCATATTCTTAAACGGTTCAAAGCCTTTAAACTTGGGTGAGTATTGCCAAACACCGGCTGCCTTATAATTTTTTCTTGTATTTTCCTGTAAATTAAAATTGGTTTGCGTAGCCTCACTTTGTGCGTAGGTAAAAGCAAAATTTTCAATGTCGTAGATATGAGCTACGGCATCTTGTTTCGTTTTCACCTTTCGTACGTTGGTAAAGTTTAAACTTCGCCTGACCGATTTATCCCGGATTAAATCCAGATATGAATCGCGCTCGGCTTGTGTGTCAAAAGATTTTAGTGTGGCCTCCAGCCGCAGGTCCGGGTTTGCTGGATCGTATTTCGGATTGATGGTTGCTTGCTCATAACTATAGAACATAGGAATTTTTAATCCTGTCCATTTGGGGAGCAGCTTATCGATATTGAGGTTGGTTGAAATGTCGTAAGAAAGAGCATCACTTCGGGAGCGCTCGGAAATTTTTGATTGCACATTACCATACCCGAAGCCGGTGTACCGAACGGAACCGGTTACCGTTCCTAAGTCGGCCAACTTAGTACTAAGTACGGCATTGCCCGCCCAGCCGGCAGTTCGATCAAAATCGGTAAGCCGGAGTTCATTGGCCCACATACACACATTATAAGATCGACCGTCATTACGAGGGTTGCGAATACCAATCATCATCAACTTAACCTGGCTGATATCGGGTCGACCTAAAATCCGAATTCCATGTTTACCTGCAGATGCGGGTCCGTCCTGCGGATATAAAAGTCCAAGGTTATATCCTTCGCGATCGCGTTTAATTTTTAACGCGTACAAGTCATCCAGATCCAGATCAATTTGATTTTCTAATGGCCAGATCGCATCGACCGTTCGTGGTGCATTGGCCGGAGTAATTTTAAGGGGTAATTCAATCTCGTAATAATTTTCATCGAAGTCGGTACCCAGTCGTATAAAGGCAACCAATTCATCGTCATTAATTATGTTCGAAGGATTTGTATTGTAGGCACTCAAAAACATTTTTATTCTTCCGTAATTGAAAAAATCCATCGATACGTTTTTGAAGATAGACCGCGCATCGCCATCAGATAAATCTCGTGTGCATAATTGAACGGCCTGTTCATTGAGCCTGCGTTGCTGGGTAGACGTATTATCGCGATCGCGCTTGAGCGGTTCGATATAGGGTGGCTTGATTTCATTGCCGGCTCCGTTTTCTTCAACACCAACAACCGAAACAGAAAAATTATCCTGATCGGGTTCTATGGGTTCTCCAAAACTAGATTCTTGTAAATTGCCAGTATATCGTCTCCACCGGTTACCGACCGTTCGAAACTTGGCCATACGCAATACAACGGGTTGTACAAACCCTGTTAAATACATACGCGCATAGCGAATAGATTTAAACCCTTCCAGATTCCCTACTTTTTCATCAAATTGTCGGATCGGAATGCGGAAGAGATACCAGGTAACCTGATCGCCATTAACAACATTGGTAATCTTATCAACAATAAAATTTTTACCCACTACCATTTGATTGGGCTTAAGATTCATGCTATACGAATAGTATTCTTCTAAATCACTAATGGTATTGTCAGCATTCAGATCTTCATTGTCGGGTATGGTTGTGCTAGATTGCGGAGCACCGTTAGGATCCGTTAGCACGGGGGTATTATTCTCAAGCCCATTATACATTTTGTATCGTTCCAAAATACCGGCCTGATTATCGTTATAACCCGGGTCTAAAAAATATTTAAAATCGTCAGCCGTAGGATCTTCTGAGACGAGTTGTCTAAGCGTGGGATTGAGCAGTGAATTTAAAAATCCGGAAAACTTATTTCTTTCATAAGCATTATTTGCGCCATCCAACCCCACATCCTGATAGGGGCGGCCATCTGGGTTATTGTCAAACGCATTGTTCAAATATTGTTTGTTGGTAACATAACCCCAGTTGTTTGGGGTAACATTATAGGAGGTGGTATCACCATCGGCAGGTAGTCCATTTTCAAACGCGTGTTTGCCATCATGCATAAGATCTTCGGAGATACTGCCTAATTGAAAAACCAATTTACCACCGGTTGTATTAGGCTGCGAAGTTTTACCATCATCAATCTGCCCATTTACTGAATTGATGAAGGGATCCATCATCCAATATTCCAGGTATTCGATGTTTGCTTTGTCAAAATCAACTTCCGAGCGGAAAGCCGTGGTAATTCCGCCCCAGTTATCAGCAGGATTCTTTAAGGTACCATCCGCATTGAGATCGGTATTGAAATTGTAAGCACCTCGTTCAGAAGGGTAGTAGGCAAGATCAAAAATGGGTTCAAAGGAATTTCCTACGTATGGATCGAAGTATGGAAAAATTTCGTCAGGTTGCACAGGTCGCACATAATGATTTTTTAATGTTTCATCGTTAATATACTTGGGTTTAAACTGTGAGTTGTTGCTATAAAAAGTATTGTCTATCTGGTACCAGGCCAGCCTCGCGCGCTTGAGTCCGGAACGCGTATCATCAATGGCGCCATTGGTTGGGTCAAACTCTACGGGCACCGAGGCATACTTCCAGGCCTGAGGATTGATAAGATTATAGGGTGTAGCGGTGTTTTCAAAATCATCAATAAAAGAAGTGCCTTCACCACCTACTTGGTTAGAGGTGCCAGGCAATAGTTGTGCGAACTCTGCGTTCAGTGTTATGTTAGATTGTTCTTTCGTTTGAATGAAAGGAAGAAGATCAACGAGCTTAGTTAAGGCAACGGAATTTTTGCGCATATTAAAGTCGAGACCATATTGTAAATTACGTGCCGGCTCGTTGCCAATTAAATTCCGAGTTATCAGAGCCCGCTCATTATAGTAAAGCATCGTTGAGCCGATATTAATATCGTCACTAAGTTTATAATCCAGGCGTGTACCCAACAACGATCGGGTTTGAAATGAAAATGGATCTTGTTGTTCGTAGGTGATGTCTATATCTTTTCCTGAACTCAAAATTCCTTCATTTAGAATCGTCACTTTTCCAAACGTATAATCCACTGTGTAATCGGAGCCCTCGCGCAACGGGCTGCCACCCGAATAGACTTTTACTGAGCCCGGAGATATATTGAAACCTTGTATAATAATGTCCTTACCTGAACCCGCTTTAAATGAACCCACCAGGTAAAATTTATTTTTGGTGGCCACTAACTCGGCTTCCGCTTTTGTTGTTCGATACAGCGTGTCGTAGACATATTTATTAACAAGCTGCGCTCCAACGGAGGGATTGGATTCTTTTGCAAATAGGTTTCTAAGTGCTTTATCAAAAGGTTCGAGGTAAGGGAAAATAATAGCACCCGTTTCGGTGTTTACCGTAATCTTTTCAACGAAGTCAAAATTGCCATCGGGTTGCGGATCGTTGTAAGGATTCAATCGATCTAACCCAAAAACCTGAATCAATTGTTGTGTTCTTGAGTAATCGCCCTCTTGCAATTGGGGGTTATCAATACCGGTGCGGTCATCGCGATAAATTATGCGAAGTTGGAAGCCCTCTCGCGTTAGTTGGTTTACATTCAGATTGTAAATATTCTTCATCATCAGATTCCAGGTAGGCAAAATTTTTCCCTGGTCATCTTTGATGCTGATTTTGCGGGGTCGCAATAATTTCAAATACACCACCTCATCCTCTGGCTTATTACCATAGTCTTCGCTTAGTTCGCCCACTTTATAAACCCGGCCATTATAGGTGTACTCAAAGGCAATGGCTAAAGCTTCGTCATTCTGCAATTTTCGCTGCAGGGTTAAGTAGCCAAGCTCTTTGTTAAAGGCGTATTCGCTAGGAGTTAATTTTCTTGAACTTGTAATTTTCTCAAAGTCTGTACCGTTCTTAAAACCTAATCCCTCTAAAGCCTGATTGATTCCATCAGATTTAGGGGATATTCCATCTAGTTTTGTAAATAAATCGTTGGCATTATTAGCGGTAGGAGATTTTGGAGCAACCGCGGAGGTAAGAATATCCTTGCGATAAATTTTGTCAGACTCACCCATGTCCATAAGCCCAACTACGTTGCGCGTAGTTTGGGTATCGTTTTGGCGATTGAGCAGATACACTTCAATACGGGTGATATTGACGCCAGAGGTGATCTGCGGAAGCGTACCCAACCAACCTTCAAAATTGTCTCTGAAGAATTGACCTATAAAGAAATGCCGGTTTTCGTCATAGTTCGAGCCTACAATTTCGAAAGGTCGCCCCTGGGCCGCTCCGTTCGTGCTGCCCTGTACTTTAATGGACGACTGCTTGCCGCGTTGTGTTGTTGCGAGTGCAGTAACATACAGTTTTCCAAACTGCATTTGAGTTTTTATTCCAAACAAATTTTGCGAACCGGTAATCAAACTGTTGTTAAGCGGCAAGCTGACATTACCAATTTCAAACTTTTTAATAATGTCTTCTTTAAAGCCGGTGTACTCTACCTTCAAATTATTTTGAAAGTCGAAAGAATTGTTGTTGTCAAAATTGGTTGTTACCGCCAGTTTCTCGCCCACCTTTCCAACAACACTCAAGTTGATTTGCTGGTCGAACTCAAAGCCACCATTTTTCTGTTGCCTTAGCGGGATTGTGGGATTCTCGATTCGTTGCCATTGGCCGCCAAAATCAAGATTGACAAACCCCCGCGGAATCAATTCCACATAGCTTCCACCAAAAATCCGGTCAAGAGTCGGGCTCACATAAATTTTAGGAATAAGATTCCGGCTGCTTACGGCACTTTCCCCGTCCAGGGCTTTGCTGCGCGATTGCCAGTAGTTTCGTTTTATGATCTGGTCTTGTTGGCGACTAAATTCTTCAAAAGACATGGATGACGGGGTTCGAAAATTAACGGTACCCATCTTTTCATAGATGTTATAATTTCTGCCGGTATCCACCTCCACATCAGTCTTTAAACTTTTTGGATCCTTAAGGTATAGTGGAGAATACGTGGTGAAGTTGGAGAATGGGTCTCCATACCGATCATTCAATCTGAAATTGGGACGAAAAGGGTTATAGTTGGTCGACCGAACAGTATCCACACGGGTAGAGTCCCGCTGTTGGCCGTAGCCCGCGGTTGCGGACAAGCAAGCCGCGAGGCAAATGCTCAGTCCGAAGATAAACAGAATCTTCCGGGTCGTTACAATCAATCGTGGTTCAGGCGTTTTTGAGTGCTTGCTTTACGAGCTCTTCCAAACTAATGGTATTTCCTGACTTCTTCAGGACAGAATCAACGCTTTTTTCGGCAGCCACGCGGGTAATGCCAAGCGTTACTAAGGCTGTTAACGCCTCATGGCGCATGGTATTGCGTACCAAGCCTGGTTTTTCGGTATCCTCTAATAATGGATCTTTTCGGAATTTGTCTTTCAGTTCGAGGATTATCCGTTGGGCTGTTTTGCCACCAATTCCCTTTACCGCCTGCAGCACTCCGGCATCCTCTCGAACGATGGCCGCCCGAAGCTCGCTGGGCGGCAGGTACGACAGTACAACCAGGGCAGTATTCGGACCTACCCCATTTACGGAAATCAGGTACTGAAACATCTGTTTTTCGGCATCCGTAGCAAATCCAAACAAAATATGCGCATCCTCCCGCACGTGTAGGTACGTTGACAGCCGCAGGTCTTCCTGATCTTTAATTTCAGAAAACGTATTCAGCGAGATGTTAACCTGGTAGCCAATGCCGTTTACCTCTAACACTACGTACGTGGGCTCCTTGTGTATGAGCTTTCCCTTTAAATATGCTATCATCAAAAGCTTAAAAAATAGAATGCATTTTACGAGGATTTACGCAGGTAAACAAGAGTGATGTAAGAATCGAAGGCAGTGTGATTTTTTTTAGTTCTATTATACATAGTACTTTGAATATCATCCTAATATCTTTGTGGTATGTTTAGTTTCCCTTCGTCAAAAAATCTCGCTATAGACCTCGGTAATAATAACACCTTGTTATCTGATCAATCGACTATTCTGCTTTCGCAGCCCTCTTTCATGATTGTGAATGAATTAAATAATAAAGTGGAGGCTGTAGGAGATGAGGCTTATAGAATGCTGGAGAAAACGCATAGCAATCTTAAACCTATTAAACCCTTAAAAGGGGGTGTCATCTCGGATGGTGAGTCGGTGAAAAAGATGTTAAAAAATTTAGTCAACAGAATTGAAAAGCCATCGTACTTTCCTTCCGGCTACAATTGTATTTTGTCGGGAGTACCCTATGATACAACCCCAGTTGAAAAACGAGCTTTGCGCGATGCCTTGGATCAGTTCTCCTCTAAAAATACTTTTTTGGTGCATGAGCCACTTGCTGCAACCATTGGCCTGGGGTTAGACATTAAAGAGCCAGAGGGAAAATTAGTGGTTGATATTGGAGGAGGTATTACCGAAGTAGTTATTATTTCCTTATCGGGGATTGCCGCTTTTCAATCAATCCGAGTTGGTGGCGATACCTTCGATGAAGAAATTCAGGATTATTTTAGACGAGTGTACAATCTGTCTATAGGATTAAAAACGGCCGAACGTATAAAAAAAGAAATCGGGTGTGTCTATTCGCCTGTTTCGTTGGAAACGGTGTTTGCTCAAGTGAAGGGTAAAGATTTAATGGAGGGAATACCCACTAACCGGGTTATTGCACAACCGGAGTTAACGCAAGTATTAGAGCGGCCTTTTAAACAAATTGAAACCTGTATTCAGCAATCGCTCGAAATTTGTCCGCCCGAATTGTCATCCGATATCTATCGTTCAGGAATTTATGTAACGGGGGGCAACGCGCAGTTAAAGGGTATTAGCGAGCGTTTGGAAAAAACATTTCAATTACCGGTCCACATTGATACAGAACCATTGTTGGCAGTGAGTAAGGGAATTGCCAAAATTCTGGCAGCCCCGCAGAAGTATCGCTCGATATTACTTTAGGCGTGCTGTCTTAAATTTTACAAGTGAACATTCTTCTCGTGCAGTTGAGCATCGACCACAGCGATTGCGGCCATGTTAACAATTTCGCGAATAGAGCTGCCCAGTTGTAAAACATGCACCGGTTTTTTCATTCCCAATAAAATAGGACCAATCGATTCAGCACCACCAATTTCAATGAGTAATTTATAAGCAATGTTACCTGCTGCCAGATTCGGGAAAATCAAGGTGTTGGCCCCCTCTTTTGCTAATGCGCTGAAAGGATACATCTCTTGTTGGATATCAGTATCAAAGGCCACATTTGCCTGAATATCACCATCCAGAATCAAGTCGGGATACTTTGCTTTCGCCAACTTCACAGCCTTGATTGTTTTCTCGGGAATCACGCCTTTACTCGAGCCAAAGTTTGAATAAGAGAGAATAGCAATACGTGGTTCAACATCAAAAACCCTTACACCTCGTGCGGCCAAGCCTATGATATCCACCAATTCCTCTGCATTGGGATCCACATTAACGGTACAATCCGCAAAAAAGAAAGTTCCTTTTTTATTGAGGATAATATACATGCCGGCTACGCGGTTTACTCCTTCGGCCATGCCAATAATTTGTAACGAAGGCAAAATGGTTTTTGGATAATCTTTGGTTAGTCCAGACACCAGCGCATCGGCTTCGCCAAATTCTACCATCATGGCTCCGAAGGCATTGCGATCACGCATTTGCCGATGGGCATCCTTTAAAGTAACTCCCTTGCGTTCGCGCTTCTTATGATAAGCTGCTGCAAATTTTTCAGTCCGCTCTTTCTCTTCGCGCGGATCGATAATCTTGCACTCACTAAGATCCAGGCCATG
>JAGPBO010000073.1 GCA_018063305.1 Cyclobacteriaceae bacterium | reverse complement strand
CAAGTGGAACAGAAAATTATGGAATACCTCCATAATGCTGAACCTAAAAACTGGGAAGAAATATCTGTGGAAGCAGAATCGCTTGAGTCCCACGAATCGAAAGCTGAATAATTTCTATTGTTATTGGATATGAAGTACCTCGCCACACTGATCTTACTTTTTAGTGTTCTCCATTCCATAGGCCAAAACATAGAAACCATTATTCAAAAAGGCCACGAGTTAGCCGTGCTTGCAGTGGCTGTTAGTCCCGACAGTAATTACGTAGCCACGGGTAGTCGTGATAAATCAGCCAAGTTGTGGGAACTTTCAACAGGAAGAGAAGTTAGAAGTTTTCTGGGTCACCAATTTTCAGTTAATAGCCTTGCCTTTAGCAGCGATGGCAAATACCTGATTACCGGAAACGGAGATCAAACCGCCAAAGTGTGGGAAGTTGGCACGGGCAAAGAAATACTTTCTGTGCATCCTGATAAAGAACGCCTTACCGATGTTGTGTTTGATCCGAAAGGAAAATTTTTTGTTACCGTTGGCTTTGGAGGAAAAGCTGTTGTTTGGGAATTTCCCTCTAAAAAGAAATTAAAAGAATTACCCGCTGATGGATACACCGGCTCTTCTGGTGGAATTTATTTATCACTAAGCGCCAATGGCGAGTGGCTTGCGATTGGCGAAGACAATAGTGTGGCTAATGTTTATAAAACCGCAACCTGGGAGAATGCCTATAAATTTAATTTCTCTGAATATTCTTCGTGTGGCGGATGTTATACTGATGTTGATTTTTCGTCTGACAGTCGCTTTCTTTTAAAAACCACTAACCGGGGTGAAGCCGCAAAATATGATTTACGAACCGGTCAAATAGTAATTCGCTATGCCAAAAAAGTTGAAGACCTAAGTTCGGGAGTGTTTAGTCGTGATAGTAAACTGGTAGCCATTTGTACCAAAAAAGAAGTAACCATCTACAATGCACAAAGTGGCGACTCCATTAAAACTATTAATCCCGATATTAAATCAGAAATTAATCAAGCAATTTTTACTGCTAATGGTAAGCAAGTGTTGATAGCCTGCGACAATAATGTAGTATTGATATGGGACATCGCAAAAAATAAAAAAGTTGGTGAGCTAACTGGTTTTTTAAATCAACGCGACAAAGGTGGTTTAACCTACGACCCCAATTCATATTGGGATTCATACATCGCCAAATACCTTCGTTATAAAAATGATGTTTTACTTAGTCGCGATAACAAAACATTATTGAAAGGAAAGTTTGGCTCCAAAGTAAAGCGATGGGATGTTGCCTCCGGAAAAACAGAAATGGAATACGTTGGTCATGAAAAAGCTGCTATTTGTTACCAATATAGTCGCGATGGAAAAAAATTAATTACTGGCGGTGGCGATGGAAAAATAATTGTTTGGAATGCAGAAACTGGTGATACCATCATGACGATTCCTTCGTATCAAGAACCCGTTCTTGATATCCGGTTTAACAGCGATGAAACACAAATTCTTAGTAGCAGTTGGGACGCCTCTGTTAAAATTCACGATGCTGTTACTGGTCAGCGACTTTTTTATTACGATTCAAAAAATGGATCGGCCTATAAAGCACAGTTTAGCCGCAACGATCTCTATATTATAACAGCCGATTTGCCAACCGGGTTACGTATGATGGAAATTGATACCCAAACAACAATCCGGGATTTTATTGGGCATACCGCAACCGTTTCGGTTATAGAACTAACGCAAGACGGAAAAAAATTGTTAAGCGCCAGTTGGGATGGCACCATGCGCTTGTGGGATATAGCCACCGGACTAACGGATAGAAAATATACAGGCCATGTTGGCGAAATTCACGCAGCTATTTTTAGCAAAGATGAAGCAGCCATATACAGTGGTGGCACAGATCGTACAATAAGGCGGTGGGATGTCGCCACCGGAAAAGTAACCGCTACCTTTGTTGGTCATCAAAGTGAAGTTACCAGTCTTCAACTTACAAGCGATGAAAAAATGTTGATCAGCCACAGTGTTGATGGCGCAACTAAGTTCTGGAACTTAACAACAGGTAAAGAATTTTTTGAACACATTCACTTTGGTGAAAAGGAGTGGATGGTAAAAAATCCAGAGGGTTATTTTAATGGCACACAGGATGCGCGCCAATACATTCATTTTGTAGATGGATTAAAGACTTACAGCGTAGATCAATTCTTTAATGAATTTTATCGTCCTGACTTATTACCTAAAATCTTTCAAAACAGAGGTAGTGATAATTATAAAGGCATACAGGGAAAGTTAAACTCTTCGCCTCCACCGGGTATTCGCGTAGCAACCGTGCCTGGAAATAACGAAACGCAAGCCGAAGTACTCATTAAAATGACTGACATGGGTGGCGGTATTGAAACTGTAAAGCTCTTCCACAATGGAAAAAATATTCCTATAGATAAACAAACCTTAAAACTTCCATCCCGCAAAGGCGAAAGCACAACCTACCGGCATACCATTAATCTGATTGGCGGAACCAACACCATCACAGCATCAGCCAGCAACAAAGATAGAATTGAATCCGACCCGCAATCAGTAGAAGTAGTTTCGGATCGGGCGAGTAAGAGTAGTGTATGTTATATTCTGTCGATTGGCATCAACCAATATAAAAATCCAAAGATGACTTTGAACTATGCGCGATCCGATGCCGAATCGTTTGGTAAAGTAGTTGACGAAAAGGGCACACTTTTTAAAAATATTGAATTGCATAGTCTGTACGATACCGATGCCACGAAGGAAAATATTTTGAAAAAATTAGAAGAGCTGGCAGGCAAGGTACATCAGGAGGACGTATTTATTTTTTACTACGCAGGTCATGGCAGTATGGTGGACAATCAGTTCTTCTTTATTCCTACTGGCAGTAGTCGATTGTATGATCTATCTTCCCTCCAAAAAGATGCTATTGAGGCAAGCGTGTTGCAGGATAAATTAAAAAATATAAAGGCTTTGAAACAACTTATCGTGATGGATGCGTGTCAATCGGGAGGATCGGTTGAGTTATTGGCTACTCGTGGCGCTGCTGAAGAGAAGGCGATTGCACAGCTTTCGCGGAGTGCGGGCATTCATGTAATGGCATCGGCTGGCAGCGAACAATTTGCAACCGAGTTTGCTGAGTTGGGCCATGGGTTATTTACATACCTCCTTATAAAAGCTTTACAAGGCGATGCCGATGGCGCGCCTAAAGATGGTAAGGTTACTATCTACGAGTTAAAATCTTATTTGGATGATCAGGTTCCCGAGTTAACTCAAAAGATGAAAGGCAAACCTCAATATCCTTATACGTTTTCACGCGGGCAAGATTTTCCTATTGTGCTTGAGAATGAGAAGTGATGTAGCCACTGATTCAAAGATTCATACTGAAACACTCGCCTACTCAAGCAAAACAATCAGGGAATCTGCGGCTATGAACTTACAGTACGATGCAATCTGCTAATCATTCAGAATTTTGTAACTTCGTATTAGTAATCAACTAGATAGTATGAATGGAAGAAGCAAACCCAGTTAAATTTTACCTTGCCAGGTATTTTTTCCTGGCGCTTAGCGCGCTACAAGGACTGGCCTCTGTACTCATGTTGATTCAATTCGAAGACACACTTAAAAACAGATTTGCCGCTCTTGTCCTTTTAACGTTTGCCCTGATTTTCTTTTCCTTTCACATGCTGGTTGCCCGCAGAATTAAGCGAGTAGCCATAAGCAAGAAGAAAATTGAGGTAATCAATCCTGCCAAAGTGAAAAGTTATGATTGGTCTGAAGTAAAAAGTATAAAACTCATTCCGTTTTTCAATCTGTATAGCCTCAAACTAAAAGGGAAACGAAATAAGATTTATTTTATACCCAATACAAATACCGAGACCTTGTTTGGATTATTTTCTGACCCATCGGATTTAATACCGAAGAAGGTCAGATAGACTTACTTCAACACTCCCAACTCCCTCCCTACTTCAGTAAACGCCTTTATAGCTTTATCTAAATGATGCTGTTCATGCGCGGCTGAAATCTGTACACGAATGCGAGCTTTACCTTTCGCTACTACCGGAAAGAAGAACCCGATTACATAAATTCCTTTTTCCAACAATCGCTCAGCAAACTTTTGTGCCAGTGGAGCTTCATACAACATAATGGGTACGATAGGATGTATGCCCGGTTTAATATCAAATCCGGCCGCAGTCATTTTATCTCGAAAATATTTTGTGCTCCTCTCCAATTTATCGCGTAAGACAGTTGTTTCGGAAAGCATGTTAAACACTTCAATAGAAGCACCCGTTATAGAAGGCGCCAGTGTATTGGAGAATAAATAAGGTCTTGACCGTTGACGAAGCATTTCAATAATTTCCTTTCTACCTGAAGTAAAACCACCGGAGGCCCCACCTAAAGCTTTTCCCAGTGTGCCTGTAATAATATCCACACGACCGATTACACCACAATGCTCAGGAACGCCACGACCTGTTTTGCCAATAAAGCCAGATGAGTGACATTCGTCCGTCATTACCAATGCTTCATACTCATCGGCCAGATCACAAATTTTATCTAACTGCGCAATGGTTCCATCCATGGAGAAGGCTCCATCGGTAACAATAATAATTTGATTCGCGCCAGCCTTGCGTGCATCATCCAACTGCACTTTCAAATCGGCCATGTCATTGTGCTTATAGCGATAGCGCATGGCTTTACACAAACGCACGCCATCAATAATAGAAGCATGATTTAACTCATCCGAAATGATTGCATCCTTCTCGCCCAACAAGGGTTCAAACACACCACCGTTGGCATCAAAGGCTGCTGCATATAATATAGTGTCTTCAGTACCCAAAAATTCGGAAATCTTTTTTTCCAACTCTTTGTGAATATCCTGCGTTCCGCAAATAAATCGAACAGATGACATGCCAAACCCATGCGTATCAATGGCACGCTTGGCTGCCTCAATGACGCGCGGGTGCGAGGACAATCCCAAATAATTATTCGCACAAAAGTTAATCACCGCTTTACCATCTTGTGTTTTTATATCAGCCCCTTGAGGCGTTGTTATTATCCTTTCCTTTTTGAAAAGACCGGCTTCGCGAATCGATTCAAGTTCCTTTTGCAATACAGGTTGAAGTCTTTTATACATATCAGTTCATTTTCGGTTTAGGTCTCATTACCGGCCTACTTACCAAAGGGGCTGGTTTCGGTTTTTCCGCGGGTTCTTCTTTTAATAAATATTTTCTGCGAATAGGATTAATCAGGTAAAGCTTCTGCGAAGTAAAACTTGATGGAATCATCTCCTCAAATAAAGATTTCCACTCCTTCCACCGGTCCGGCTCGGCTTTATTAAATGCGGCACTATCAATTTTCTTGGAGATCAGATAATCCTCAAACGTCATGATGCAAATCTACAAATCGTAATTCGTAAATGGCACATCGTAAATTTTAATAACTTGCCCTGATAAATGAATTAGATGAAGAAAACTAAGATTTTACTCATTGGCGCTGGTGGACAACTTGGCTCCGAACTCACCCAGGGTCTGTGGAAAATATATGGCCAGGATAATGTTATTGCCTCCGATATAAAAGATGCACAGGGAATATTAAAGGAAGGTCCGTACGAGAAATTTGATGTAATGCAACGCGACAGGCTTTTTGAATTGCTTCGCAAGCACGAGATTACACAAATCTATCATCTGGCCGCACTCCTCTCTGCTACGGGCGAAAAAGACCCCCGCTGGGCCTGGAAGCTAAACATGGAAAGCCTCCTTTTTGTACTCGAAGCCGCTCAGGAACTCAAACTTCATAAGGTTTATTGGCCTAGTTCCATTGCTGCTTTTGGCCCCACTACGCCCAAACAAAACACGCCACAAGATACCATCATGGATCCTACCACTGTATATGGCATTACTAAACTAGCCGGTGAACTTTGGTGCGAATATTATTTCAGACGCTATGGCGTAGATGTACGCAGTTTGCGCTACCCCGGTTTAATTGGTTACAAAACCCCGCCCGGTGGTGGCACTACCGACTATGCAGTGGATATTTATTTCAAAGCTATTAAAGAAAAAAAATACGAATGCTTTTTAGCTGCTGATACATACCTGCCCATGATGTATATGGATGATGCGGTGAAGGCCACGCTCGATTTAATGGAAGCGCCTGCCGAAAAGGTAAAGATTCGTTCGAGCTATAATATCGGTTCGATGAGTTTTTGTCCGGCACAAGTGGCCGCCACAATTAAAAAGCACATTCCTGAATTTACCATTAGCTACAAACCTGATTTTCGCCAGGTGATTGCCGACTCGTGGCCTAAATCAATTGATGATTTACCGGCTCGTCAGGATTGGGGATGGAAACATCAATTTGGATTGGAGGAAATGACTAATGATATTTTGAAGAATCTTCAGGCAAATCCTGCATTACTCACATAATAAAAAATTATTCCTGATGAAAAACTTAACCGTTCTACATAATGCAATTTCTGTCATTAGTGTAAATCGTCCGCAGGCTTTAAACGCGCTTAATCAAGTTACGCTTCAGGAATTACAAGCTGCTATGAAGGAATGTATCGGCCAAACGGATTGTAAAGGAATCATCATCACCGGTGAGGGTGAAAAGGCATTTGTCGCTGGCGCAGATATAAAAGAAATCGCAAGCATCCCCAGCGAAAAGGCATTTGATTTTTCTAAAAACGGTCAGGATCTTTTTAAGATGATAGAAGATTCACCCAAACCAGTGATTGCGGTGGTCAATGGATTTGCGTTAGGCGGTGGTTGCGAGTTGGCTATGGCTTGTCATCTCCGCATTGCAACCGAAAATGCTAAGTTCGGATTACCCGAAGTAAGTCTGGGAATTCTTCCGGGATATGGTGGCACGCAACGCCTGGCGCAGTTGGTTGGCCGTGGCAAAGCCCTTGAACTTGCGATGACGGGCGATATGATAAGCGCCAGTGAAGCCAAAGAATTGGGATTGGTAAATCATGTAATTACAACAAAAGAAGAAGCCATTGCGTTAGCTGAAAAGATCATGAATAAGATTTTTTCAAAAGGCCCGCTGGCTATTGCGGCTTTAATTAAAAGTGTTAATGCCGGATTCGGGCAAGAAAAAGAAGGCTACCACGAAGAGGCAAAAAACTTCGCAGCCCTTACTACAACGAAAGATTTTATTGAAGGCACTACTGCATTTCTTGAAAAACGAAAACCAAACTTTAAAGGCGAATAGTGAGTAAACTTAAACAACTCGCTGGCGAAACATTGCTCTACGGCCTGGGCAGCATGCTACCGCGTGTGCTCAACTTCTTTCTCGTTATTCTACATACTAAAAATATGTTTAGCCAGGAAGAGTATGGTGAGATAACAAAACTCTATGCCTGGGTGGGTGTGATTAATATTCTATACATGTTTGGGATGGAGACGGCATTCTTTCGTTTTGCTACCAAGCCGGGCATGAACGCAAAACGGATTTTCAATCTCGCTCAAACCAGTGTGTTGCTAATCAGTGTTCCGCTCACAATAATTTTTGTTGTCTTCGCTAACCCCATTGGTACTTCCCTCCAAATTTCTAATCCTCAATTTATAAGTTGGCTGGCACTTACTATGTTGATTGATGCTGCCGTGGCAATTCCCTTCGCCAGATTAAGGTTGGAAAAGAAAGCGTTGCTTTTTGCTTCTGCAAAAATTATAAACGTGTTGGTATTAATTGGCCTTAATTATTATTTCTTAAAACTTGATTACAATCCAGCCGTTGGGGTTGGCTATGTGTTTATTGCAAACTTAATCGCTAACTCAATTTTCGTTTTATTCTTTATTAAAACACTGCTAGCCTGGCGACCTGCGTGGGATAAATCAATCTCACGACAAATGCTTCGCTATGCCTATCCGGTTATGATTACCGGTGTTGCGGGCATGATTAACGAAATGTTTTCGCGAAGCATGCTGGACTGGTGGCTTCCGGAAAATTTTTACACGGGTGTCACCCGAAAAGAGGCTGGCGGCATTTTTGGCGCCTGTTATAAGTTTTCGGTGTTCATGAACTTAGGCATTCAGGCTTTTCGCTACGCAGCCGAACCCTTCTTTTTTTCAAACGCGCACGATAAAAATTCACCTGCACTATTCGCTAAAATAAATCAGTATTTCGTTATTACCTGTTGCGTTGTTCTACTGGGCGTAAGCATCAACATCGATATTCTTAAACACTTAATTGGTAATAACTTTTGGGGTGGACTTTCAATCGTACCACCTTTGTTGTTGGCCTATTTGTTTTTAGGTATCTATTATAACATGAGTGTTTGGTTTAAACTCACCGACCAAACCCATTGGGGAACCATAATAACATTAATCGGAGCAGCCATTACCATTGCAGGCAATATTATTCTTATCCCGATACTTGGTTTTATGGGCAGTGCCCTTGCAGCCGTGCTTTGTTATTTCACTATGATGAGCATTTGTTATTTAGCGGGTCAGCGTAATTATCCTATACCGTATTCCATCACCCGCGATGCCGGATACATTATTATTACCTATTCAGTTGTATTACTGGTTAATCAGGTAGCCTTTGAAAGTCAATGGGTAGCAACAGGATTCCACGCACTCATCATAATTTTATTCTTAGCCTTCATCTATTTTGTTGAAAGGAAGAATTTTAACAAGGCTATCGCCTGATAATTTGTAGTTTTACTACGCGTTAAAACTTCTACCTTATGAACATTATAATTCCTATGGCCGGCCTCGGCAAACGACTTCGCCCACATACATTAACCACCGCTAAACCGCTGCTGCCCATTGCTGGTAAACCTATTGTACATCGATTGGTAGAAGATATTGCGCGGGTATGCCCCGAGAAAATAAATAACATTGGCTTTATCGTGCATCCTGGTTTTGGAAAAGCCATAGAGGATGATTTGAAGGAAGTGGCCAAAGCTGTTGGTGCCCAGGGAAAAATCTACTATCAGGAAAAAGCGATGGGTATATCACATGCGCTTTTATTTGCCAAAGAATTATTTGAAGGCAAGGTGATTGTTGCTTTTGCTGATACGCTTTTTCGTGCCGATTTTAAATTAGATACAACCCGCGATGGTACCATTTGGGTGCAACAAGTTGAAAACCCTTCGCAGTTTGGCGTAGTGAAGTTGAATGCCCAGGGAGAAATAACAGACTTAGTAGAGAAGCCTTCCACGTTTGTATCCGATTTGGCCATTATTGGTATATACTTTTTTAAAGAAGGCGAAAAACTCCGCAGCGAAATGCAATACCTCCTCGATCATGACATTAAAGAGAAAGGAGAGTATCAGTTTACTACAGCACTCGAAAATATGCGGAAGAAAGGAGCACTCTTTGTGCCCGGTCAGGTAAAAGAATGGCTCGACTGCGGCAACAAAGCGAATATGCTGCAAACCAACCAGCGTTATCTCGAGTTTATCAAAGATCAAAATCTCATTTCAGCGAAAGCGAAAGTTATTAATAGTGTCATTTTACCCCCTGTATTTATTGATGACCATGTCGTTATTGAAAATTCTGTTGTGGGTCCTCATGTTTCGGTGGGATCCGGCACAAAAATTACGGACTGCCGGTTGAGTAATTCGATCGTACAGAAGGATTGTACGGTTAACGGAGCGGTTCTTAAAGACAGTCTTTTAGGAAATTTCGTTAATTTTGAGGGAAAATCTACCTGTCTTGATTTGGGAGATTACAGTACGATTTGATCCTTCACCCATTGGCAAAAAGAAAATTCCTCGTATATACCCTATTGGTTTCTGCCCAATTGCTGGCTATTGTTACCCCAGCATTCACGCAAAAGCGTAAAGCCACGCAAGAAACCAAGTCCAATGAGGTTCGCTTACGCGAAGCGGAGTTCTTTTTTACTGAGGCTGAGAAATATTTTATCCTTGAAGATTACGCTAAGGCACTGCTTTATTTTCAACGGGTTGCTGAATTAAATCCTACTAATGCCACGGTACACTACAAAATAGCCGAGGTTCTCTCGAAAGGTACAAAAGAAGAGGATCTTCAAAGGGCTGCTCAAAATATTGACCTTGCCCTGAAATACGAAAAGAAGAACAAGTATTTCTACCTACTCGCCTCTAACATTTATGCTAATCTGGGTCAGTTCGAAAAAGCCACGGATGCACTCGAAACCATGATGAAGGAGGTTAAAGGTACAGACGATTATCTTTTTGAATTAGCTGCCCTATACCTATACAACAAAAAACCAGACGAGGCCATCAAGGTTTATAATCGGGCCGAAGAGGTGATGGGTGTAAATGAGGTCTCCTCGCAACAAAAACAACGCATTTATCTGGAGAAGGGAAAAACACAAGAAGCGCTGGCAGAGGGTGAAAAATTATTGGAAGCATACCCCGATGAGCCACGGTACGTTTTAGGTTTTGCCGAAGTTCTTGCCCGAAACGGCCAGCGAGATAAAGCGATCCTATATCTCGAAAACTTTATTAAAGAGCATCCCGCTGTAGGAAATGTTAAAATGGTATTGGCCGGCTTATATAAAGACAATGGGCAGGAACAAAAATCGAGGGATTATGTAACCGCTGTTTTTGATGACGGGCAGATTGATGTAAGCAGTAAATTGCTTATGCTTGGCACCTATAATGCCCAGCTTGCCCAAAACAAGAGTAAAAAAATTATTGACCCCAAGTTAGAATCATATGTGTTGATGCTTTTTAAAAAATTAGAAGATAACTATCCGAATGATGCGAACGTGCATCTGGTGGGTGGCGATTTATATATGACGCTAGAGCAAGATGAAAATGCTAAAAGAGAATATCTGTTTGCCGTGCGCAACGGCTCAGGAAGTTTTGAAGCTTGGCAAAATCTGCTCTACCTGGAAACACAAACGAACGAGTTTGATAGCCTCCTCGTGCATTCAGAAACTGCACTTGAGCTTTTCCCCAATCAGGCTATGATCTATTACTTTAATGGGTATGGGCACCTGCGCAAAAATCAATATCGCGAAGCCTCTTATTCTTTGGAACAGGCAAAAAAATTGTCGACTGCCAATCCAGCCTTTGTAAGCGAGCTAAATGGAATGCTCGGTGACTGTTACAATGCCACAAAAGAATATGCTAAGTCAGACAAAGCCTATGATGAAGCCCTCGCATTCAATCCAAACAACGACCTGGTGCTTAATAACTATAGCTACTACCTGGCGTTACGAAAAGAGAATCTGGAGAAGGCAGAAAAAATGTCGGCACAGCTAATTAAAAATTTTCCAGACAATCCTTCTTACCTGGATACCTATGGGTGGGTGTTATACGAAAGAGGTAAGTATAAAGAAGCAAGAAAGGTTATGGAAAAGGCCATTCAAACGGGACAAGGCACCGCCACGCATTTTGAACATTATGGTGACATTCTCTTCCAATTAGGCGATATTGACAGTGCCGTAAAACAATGGCAAAAAGCAAAGCAAAAAGATGGTGGTAATGCCAGTCTCGACAAAAAAATAAGTAGTAGAAAATTGAATTAAGTTTACTTGTCTAAAGACTCCATGTATAAAATTCTTTCATTCTTTATAATTCTCTTGGGGTTACTGCTCCTGCAGTCCTGCCATCGCAAAGTTGTGCCCACCCTTCCTCCTGCACCTAAGTCGTTGGCCATCGAGGAAATAGATTTCGGTTACCTGCAAAGCAAGGCCCGTATGGTATTTAGAGACGAGAAAAAAGAGCGAGACTTAAAGGCGAATATTCGGATACGAAAAGACAGTGTTATCTGGATGACGTTTTCAGTAATTGGTGTGCAAGGCGGCAAAGCTCTTATCAACAAAGATTCCATAACCATTGTAAGCAATATGGATAAAGAGTATTACGTTTTTGATTATGCAGAATTGTCGAAACGATTTAATTTTAAAATTGATTATTATGTGTTGGAGGCAGCCATGCTCGGCAACCCGATACGACCTATGCAACCCAGTGACGAAATTGGGCGCGAAGGTGAGTTCGATATTCTTGCGCAAAAAGAAGGTTCCGTTACCATCAGAAATCTGATCAACCCTATCATTAAAAAAATTGAGCAAGTTGACCTGATAGAGGCCAGCACGAACAATACCTTAAAATTACAGTATTCAAATTTTCAACCACTCAACGAGAAAACCTATCCCTATAACGGAGTAGTGAGCATCTTTTACAAAACCGCAGCGGGTATCATTAACAACACCATTACCTTTGAATACAGTAAAGTAGAAGTGGGCGACAAGGAATTGAAATTCCCTTTCAATATTCCGAAACGATATGACCGCAGGTAGATTTTACATTGTCTTATTATTCGTATTTATTTTCTCATTCGCTGCGCAAGCTCAAAAATCAAAAACGCAGCTTCAACGGGAAAAGCAGGAAAGTCTTGATAAAATAAAAGAGACTGAAAAAATTCTGGCCGAAACGGGCGAGCAAAAGAAAAACTCGTTGGGCGAATTGTCAGCACTTAATCAACGTATATCACAACAAGAATCTCTGATTAAATCCATTCGTGGAGAAGTCTCTTTATTAGATTACGATATCAGCGAAAACAATCAGATCATCGATGCCTTGTCTCGCGACTTAGGAAAATTACGCGAAGAGTATGCGGCTATGTTATTTTCTGCACAAAAAGCGAGTGGTAAAATTGACAAGCTGATGTTCCTTTTTTCTGCCCATTCCTTTGATCAGCTATTAATGCGCCTAAAGTACATGGAGCAATATGGCAAAGCGCGGCAAGACCAAGCCGTGGCGATTGGAAAAGTTCAACTGATTTTAAAAGAGCAGGTTCGAGTAACTGAGGTGAAGCGAGGTGAAAAAAATAATCTATTGAATGACGAACTAAAGCAGAACAAACAACTTACCGGCCTTAAGCAAAAACAGCGAACCTTGGTAGGCAGCCTCGAAAAGCAAGAGAAACAATTGCGTAAAGATTTAGAGGCAACAAAAAAAGCGGTTGCGGAAGTGGATGTGCTTATTGCCAAAATAATAAAAGAAGAGTTAGAGCGTGCTGCCCGCGAAGCGCGGGAACGTGTTAACAAAAAGAGTAATCGCGAAACTGTCGATGTGGCCGTTGCTTTGTCCGCTTCTTTTCAGGATAATAAAAGTAAATTTTCCTGGCCAGTTTCAGGATTCGTGTCTCAGAAGTTCGGTCGCCAAGCACACCCGGTTCTAAAAGGAATTGTCATTCAAAATGATGGCGTAAATATTCAAACCAAACAGGGAGAAGGAGTGCGATCTGTCTTTAATGGTGAGGTCAGTGCTGTTGCATTTACCCCCGGCATGGGTAATACTGTTATCTTAAGGCATGGCGAATATTTCACCGTTTACACGGGATTAAAAGAAATCAGCGTTAAGAAAGGTCAGCAAGTATCTACCAATCAGGAGATTGGAAAAGTGCTCTCAAACAGCGATGGTATTTCAGAGCTTAGATTTCAAATTCGAAAAAATTTCGATGCCCTCGATCCACAGGAGTGGTTAAGAAATTAGGTTAAACGGCAAAAACCGGTTATTCCAGCTATTCTAGCAATAAACAAAGTTTCATGAATTCTTCCTTTTACCATAATTCTCTATCTTTACACTCTTAATAATTCACTATGAACGCAATTTTTTTGATTGGAATGCCTGGCATGGGCGAGTGGGTGATCATCGGTTTATTTGTTCTCATCTTTTTTGGAGCTAAGAAAATACCTGAATTTGCTAAAGGCTTAGGAAAAGGCATACGCGAGTTTAAGGATGCCGTAAAGGATGTGAAGAAAGAAGTGGACGATGCCGGAAATGAAATTCCGAAGATTGACGATAAGTAAACTTTGAGCACAGATTCAAACTTAATAAACTCATCGCTCAGTTTTATCAACGGAAGTCATTCTTGTGTAAGCAGGGTTACCCGGTTTCTTAACAACATCGATAAAAAAAAATACCTCAATGCTTTCCTGAGCGTTTATGATCAGGAAGCGCTTTCCCGCGCTCAGCATATAGATGAAAAAATTCATAAGGGCACCGCAGGAAAACTGGCGGGCCTTGTCGTGGGCCTTAAAGATGTTCTTTGTTACAAAGACCATCCTCTTCAAGCCAGCAGCAAAATTCTTGATGGCTTTGTTTCTCAATTTAATGCCACCGCTGTTCAGCGTTTACTGGATGCTGATGCGATTATTATCGGTCGGCAAAATTGCGATGAGTTTGCGATGGGATCATCTAATGAAAACTCAGCTTTTGGTCCAGTACTGAACGATATTGATAATACGCGAGTGCCCGGTGGTTCCTCCGGTGGTTCAGCCGTAGCCATAATGGCCGATTTATGTGATGTGTCATTGGGTTCCGATACTGGTGGTTCTGTACGACAACCAGCTGCTTTCTGTGGAATATTTGGATTAAAACCGACCTACTCGCGCATTTCGCGGCATGGCCTCATCGCCTATGGATCATCCTTTGACTGTATCGGTATTTTCGGAAAAGAGATAGAAATAATTGCACGAGTATTGGAAGTGATTTCCGGATCGGATGAATACGACAGTACGGTATCGCGAAAAGCAGTTCCTGCCTACCTTTCTGAATTAAATTCTCAACCCCAAAAAAAATATAAGGTAGCTTATCTAAAAGATGCGTTGGAGTCGGATGCCTTGCAACCTGAAATCAAAAATTCAATTTTAGAAAAAATTAGCAAGCTTAAATCAGCCGGTCATTTAGTAGAGGGAATAGACTTTCCCTTGAGTGATTATATCCTTCCCACGTATTACATTCTGGCAACCGCAGAGGCCAGCTCAAACCTTTCCCGCTTTGATGGTGTGCGTTACGGTTTTCGAAGCAACAACGTAAGCGACCTCCCCTCCCTGTATAAAAAAACAAGATCCGAAGGTTTTGGAAAAGAAGTTAAGCGAAGAATTCTTCTGGGCACATTTGTATTAAGCGCCAGTTATTATGATGCGTATTATACCAAGGCTCAAAAAGTAAGACGACTCATTCGTGAGAAAACAAAAGAAATCTTTACCAACTACGATTTTATTATTTCGCCAACAACCCCAACCACCGCTTTCAAATTAGGTGAGCATACCAGTAATCCGGTAGAAATGTACCTGGCCGATTTATTTTCTGTTCAAGCCAATGTGGCCGGTGTGCCCGCTATCTCAATTCCTTGCGGAAAAGACAACCAGGGGTTGCCTATCGGCTTGCAGGTAACGGCAAATGACTTCGAAGAATCCAAACTCTTTCAGTTCTCGCAAGTAATTCGGAACTTAGCGTAATGTTTGCGTTAATGAACTAAAC
>JAGPBO010000072.1 GCA_018063305.1 Cyclobacteriaceae bacterium | reverse complement strand
TCTATTGCGGTGATAATTCGAGTGACTTCTTACTTTATATGGATGATGGCGAAACCTTCGATTATCAAAAAGGAAAATCAGCAAAGCGTTTGATAAAGATGTCAGGTTCTGAAAATAAAATAACCATCACAAAGAGTGAAGGCGATTTCCAATCATCATACAAAAAAATAAAGCTTGTGCTACATGGCTCTGATGCCAACTTATTATCAATCAATGGAAAGAATTTAGGTCTTGATCATCATATTCATTCATTCTTTGCACCCCTTGAAAGGTATGATCCCATAAACGAACCGGCTTCTATGGGTGAAGAAAATGTGAAAATTGCTGCCATTGAATATACGAATGAGGCGCTTGAAATAAAGTGGTAAAACCTATAATGACATGTAGTGCTTTTTAACCATTAAGAGATGAAGAGATTGTTCTCTGAATGTTCTTAATTTCTTAACCAATCTTCATGGTAAAAAACTCGGGGTTGGCTCTACACCTTTGCGGTTTATTCTTCTGAAATAGTATCTTTATTAATCTATTAGCTAGTAACAGTTACCTCTTTTCGTTTTTATGACTCAACACAAACCCCAACTTAGTTTCTGGCAGATCTGGAATATGAGTTTTGGATTTTTAGGAATTCAATTTGGATTTGCACTTCAAAATGCAAACACCAGTCGCATCTTTGAAACGTTAGGGGCCGATACCGCCAATCTGGCTTTGTACTGGTTGGCTGCTCCGCTTACCGGGCTTATCGTTCAACCCATTATAGGATATTACAGCGACCGAACCTGGCATGCAAAGTGGGGTCGCAGAAGACCTTTCTTCGCGGTTGGTGCTTTACTCGCCTCAATCACTTTGTGCTTAATGCCTAACTCCCCAACACTCTGGATGGCCGTTGGTGTTCTTTGGATTATGGATGCTTCTATTAACATTAGTATGGAGCCCTTCCGAGCCTTTGTTGGTGATATGCTACCCCCATCGCAGCGCACAACCGGGTTTGCCATGCAAAGCTTTTTCATTGGTGTTGGTGCCATTGTCGCTTCTTTCCTACCAAGCATCTTTACCCATTGGTTTAATATTAGCAATGTTGCTGCCGAGCCGGGCACACTTCCTGATTCAATCCGCTATAGTTATTATATAGGTGCCTTCATGCTCTTTGTTACGGTTATGTGGACTGTCTTTTCAACGAAAGAATATCCTCCTACTAAGCTTGGCGAAGAAAAACTTAGAAACCGGGAACACCGAAAAATCGAAGATGAAATAAAATATCAGTTGGTCTTCCTGCAAAAAGGATCAATCTTAATCTTGCTTGGATTAGTTATCTCAGCAATTGTCTTTCTGGCTAAGCTTGAAAAAGAACTGTATGTTTTAGGATTCGGCTTAGTAGTATTTGGTCTCGTTCACGTTGTTGCCTCCTCGTATATTCAAAAAGGCAAGGCTTACCTAGGTATCGTGCACATTGTTAAAGATTTTAATACGATGCCAAAGACAATGATTCAACTGGCCTACGTGCAATTTTTTTCGTGGTTTGCGCTTTTTGCCATGTGGATTTATACGACCAGCGCTGTAACCAGTTATATTTTTAATTCCACCGATCCCATGAGCAAAGCCTATAATGACGGTGCCGATCTGGTAAGCAGTCTCTTTGGAGTTTATAATGGAATCGCTGCCCTAGCCGCATTATTTTTACCCATCATTGCAAAATACACCAGCCGCAGAATGACTCATTTTATCGCGTTGCTCTGCGGAAGCATTGGGTTAGTCTCAATCTATTTTATTTCAGATCCGTTCTGGTTATGGTTTTCCATGATCGGTGTGGGAATCGCCTGGGCTAGTATACTTTCCATTCCCTACGCTATGCTCTCCGGCTCGTTACCGGCCGAAAAGATGGGGTACTACATGGGTGTTTTTAATTTCTTTATAGTGATCCCTCAAATTATTGCCGGCACTGTTTTGGGTGTTATGCTTACTCATCTCTTTAACGGACAATCCATTTATATTCTGGTAAGTGGTGGTGTGTCGATGGGTATTGCAGCATTGCTAAGTTTGAATGTGGATGATCGTGATGAGGTAATTATAAAATCCAGTTAATGCATTGCAAGCGTTTGAGCACATTCCTGATTTTACTTTTTATTTGGACATCCGGTTCAGGTCAGGGCTATAGTGAATTAGCTAAGCAAACTCGATTTATTAAACAGGTTAATCCAAGCTCACCATTAGAAATTGATGCTTGGTGGACCTCCCTTAAAACCGAGAAACGGATCCCCTTAATCGTTGAAGATTCGGTCTATTTCTTTTACAAAGGAGAAAACAAAACAGTTGAGTGGATGGGCGACTTCAATGGCTGGGGATACCAAAAAGAATTCAACAACAAGGGAAAGAAAATACCCGGGACCAACATCTGGTATCTAAACGCTTCCTTTCCAAAAGATGCCCGGCTTGATTACAAAATTCTGCTAGACGGAAATAGTTGGATTCTCGATCCGGAAAATGACTATCAACAATGGTCGGGTGTTGGCGGAGGAAGTCCTAATTCAGAATTACGAATGCCTCAATGGCAAGAAGATCCTATAACAATCGAAAGGCCTGAAGGTAATAAAGGCACCCTTACTAAGGACTTATTGCTCTATGCCAACGCATTGGGCTATCAAGTAACCTATTCGGTTTATCAACCCTTTGAGGTTGAGAAGCTCGGTAATCTGCCTACGATTTACGTAACCGATGGCTATGAATATCTTCATCCGCAATTAGGAAGGATGAGTACCATCCTCGATAATCTCATTTCTGATAAAAAAATTAAACCGGTTATTGCCATTTTTGTCGACAACCGCGAGCCTGTCAATCGTGCGAACAACAGACGCATGAATGAGTTGGCCATGAACAGCAAGTATCTCGACTTTTTTGTAAGCGATCTTATTCCAAAGATTGAATCAACCTATCCCGTAATTGCAAATGCACAAAGTCGTGCCATCCTGGGCTCGTCCATGGGTGGCCTTACTTCCACCTACTTTGCTTTTGCCAAACCGGAGGTGTTTGGACTTGCCGGCATTCAATCTCCCGCCTACTATACGCGACCACAGATCTATTCGTTGTGCACAGATGCCGCAAATCCAAAAATGAAAATTTCCATGTCGGCAGGTGTCATTAACGATACGAGTGCCGACAGTCGGAAAATGAAAGACCTCCTGGAGACAAGTAGTTGCGAGTATCATTATCGCGAAGTAAATGAAGGTCATTCATGGGGTAACTGGCGCAGATTGATTGATGATATTCTTATTGATCTCTTTCCCATGCAGCGGTAGAGTTTCTAATTCTATCTCGCTGATCATGTGAGGCTTGCTATTGGATTTCATTATTTACTAAATTAAGGCATTGATTTTGTATTTTGGCCGCTTATGAAGATACTTTTACTGCTCTTTTTTATTTCATCCATCATCCTCTTGGATTCCTGTACTTCGGGGAAAGCCGCTTTAAAGCAAGGCGATTATTATGATGCCGTATTACAAGCCGTAAATCGTTTGCGTCAAAATTCGGATCATAAGAAATCAAGAGAGGTATTAGCCACCAGTTATCAAATGGCTATCGACTTCCTGGAAACCGATGCCCAAAATCAAATTACCTCTAACGCAAATTTTAAGTGGCGGAATGCCGTTGATGATTACGAAAAAATTAACAACCTCTACGAACAAATCCGAACCTCGCCAGGTGCTTTGAAAGTAATTCCGAAGCCTATCAACAAGTACAAGGAACTTACTGATGCTAAAAACAAGGCTGCCGAAGAAACGTATGAATCAGCTATTATCTACATGCTTAAAAATACCCGCGATGATGCAAAACAAGCTTACTTCCTATTTCAGGAATCTAATGCTTTTTCGCCTGGATATCGGGAATCGGTAGAGATGATGGAGCAATCTAAATTTAATGCTACCATTAAAGTGGTGGTTGAACCCGCACTACGAAACTACTACGACTGGAATTTTGAACCCGTGATTTTTGGTGTGGATCCAAGTCAATTTGTAAAATTTTATACACCTCGCCAGGCGCAAGATGCCGGCTTAACACAAATCGATCAGTTTGTGCGGTTAGTTGTTAATGGATATACCGAAGGTAAACCAACCATTTCTAAGCGGGAAGTTGTTTATAAAGACAGTGTTAAGGTGGGTGAAAAAACTGTTAATGCACAAAAGGTACCGGTCTATGAAAAAGTTACCGCCACTATGGTAACCTATGAAAAGAAAATAACCTCACGAGGATCCATTACACTTTTTATTAAGGATGCCAACAGTCAAGTCGAGCTGCGTAATTCAGAACTAGTTGCCGAAGACTATTGGACCGACCGATGGGCAACTTGTTCCGGTGATCAACGCGCCATCCCACAGGTAAACAAAAAACTTTGCGGAACGAAAGAACCCTATATGGCTCGGGACTATTTGTTAATCCAATCAAAAAAGAACCTGGATGGCAAGCTTGCCAACGCGCTAACTAATTTCTACAGCAACTATTAATTGTCGGATTGCTGACGAATTAATTATTCGTAAAACCTTTTATCAGTAAGTGAGGTTAAGTGGTTATGAAGTTAATTGCCTTTACCGTTTCACTGTGCCTGGCATTGTCCGTTGGAAATCAGGCGCAAAATAAAAATCAAAAAAACATGAAAGATTTAGAGGTTGCCACATTGGGATCAGGATGCTTTTGGTGTACTGAAGCATTTTTTTTACGGTTAAAAGGTGTCGAGTCGGTAGTTTCTGGATATTCCGGTGGACAAATAAAAAATCCAACCTATCGGGAAGTATGCTCCGGCCTTACTGGCCATGCGGAGGTAATCCAGGTAAAGTTTGACCCATCCATGATCAGCTATGAAGAAATTCTGGAAGTCTTTTGGAACACGCATGATCCTACCACACTTAACAAACAAGGAGCCGATGAAGGGACTCAATACCGATCCGTTGTTTTTTATCACAATGATTCACAAAAGAAAATTGCTGAAGAGTATAAAGCTCAACTAAATCAATCTGAAGTCTATAATAATCCGGTTGTCACCGAAATAAGTCCGTTCAAAGAATTTTACCCTGCAGAAGAGTATCATCAAAACTATTACATGCTTAATCCTAACCAAGGTTATTGTCAGTATGTGATCCGGCCTAAGGTTGAAAAATTTAATAAGGAATACGCCAGTAAGCTTAAAAAATAACTGACCAAACAATTTTTCTTTGTAGAAACTGTAACATAATTCCCATCTCTCCGTTTTATTGGTTATAGAGCAGATACAATCTTCTCATAGGTTTAGGTTTAGGTAACAAAAGCCCCTTTAGACGGAAGGGGCTTTTGTATTTTAAGAAAGTTTTCGTCTCTACCAAACGGGATTGCCCAGAGACATAAGTTTCTCATGGAATACCTTTAAAATGAAAGGAATTTATAACATATTCCCCAAATTTCTTATTTTCTATAAGCTATTATGACTCCTGTGCAGGTCCAGTCATAAAGTAAATATCCGTAAGTTCTCAAAACCATTTTGCCTCTAAAATTGTATTATATAAATCAATTAAAAATCTATGAAACTTATCTCCCTATTTTTTTTACTAACCTTATCTGCCTGCGGCCAACCGAAAAACAAGAACCAGCAGCCTCCTTTAGCAAAAACTGAAGCGGAATGGAAGCAGTCGCTAACTCCGGAACAATTTCATGTTCTTCGAGAAAAAGGAACGGAGATAGCCTTTACTGGAAAATACTGGGATAATCACGAAACCGGTATCTACTATTGTGCCGCATGCAATCAGGAATTATTTAGTTCTACAACTAAATTCGAGTCGGGTACCGGTTGGCCGAGTTTCTATCAGCCTATACGCAAAGAATTAGTAAGCGTTGGCACGGATAACAGTTTGGGGATGCAGCGCGATGAAGTTGTTTGTAGCCGATGTGGCGGTCATCTTGGGCACGTATTTGAAGATGGGCCGAAGCCAACAGGGTTGAGGTATTGTTTAAATTCAGCTTCCTTAAAATTTGAAAAGATTACAAAGGCTGAGAAGAAATAGTAAAACAAAAAATGAAAGTGTTAGCCGTTGAGAACTCAACGGCTTTTTTTATTACCTTTTCATAAACATTTCCACCTATGTGCAGACTACTAGCTTACAAAGGCACCCCAGTAATCATGGACAACCTGCTCTATAAGCCTAAAAACTCACTGGTTAATCAAAGTATAAATGCCCGTGAAATAGAAGAACCATTGAATGGTGATGGATTTGGTGTAGGCTGGTATGTACCTGAAATAAATTACGAGCCAATCACCTATGTTTCAGTAAACCCGGCCTGGAGCAATCGGAATTTAAAAAATCTTGCGCCTAAGGTAAAAGTAGATTGCATGGTTGCTCACGTTAGGGCCGCCAGCGTAGGCGAAGTATCCGAATCAAACTGCCATCCCTTCAATTTTAAAAACTTATTGATGGCGCATAATGGTGGCGTTGAGGACTTTGGTAAAATCAAAAGACATCTGCGCGAACCATTAAGTGATGAACTGTACAACTGGATAAAAGGACAAACCGACTCTGAACATATTTTTGCGTATTTGCTTAACCACCTCTTTAACGCTCATCAAATTGTAAGTCCAGAAACAGTGGTAGATGCCTTCGAGCACACCTATCGCAATTTAAAAGTGATGATGAGTAAATATGGGATTCTGGAACCAGCCTATCTCAATATGGTTGTAACCAATGGACTATTTATAGTAGCCACCCGGTATTGTTCCGACCCCAAAGAAGAACCATTAACCTTATATCACTCCGAAGGAAGTCGATACGTAGTGGAGGATGGTATTACGCGTTTAGAAGCACCCGAAGATAATGATCATGCAGTTCTGGTTGTTTCCGAAAAACTGACTGACGACAAAAACTGGACGATAATTCCACCCAATCATTTTGTGATTGTAGAGCAGTCGTTGAATGTTCGCATCCGTCCTATAAAAGACTAAAACCAAATTTGCAGGTATAGTGCCTCAGGCAGTAGCTTCGCAGCAAAATAAAAACACGTGTACGACATTACAATTATTGGCGGTGGCATTGTTGGTTTAGCCACAGCTCTCCAGCTAAAAAAAACAAATCCATTCTTAAATATTCTCTTGCTTGAAAAGGAGGATGAGTTAGCTAAACATCAAACGGGAAACAACAGTGGTGTAATCCACTCGGGGCTTTATTATAAGCCCGGGAGTTTAAAGGCCACCAATTGTATTCATGGCTACCACCTGCTTATTGACTTTTGTAAAGAGAACGAAATTCCATTCGATCTCTGTGGGAAGATTGTCGTGGCAACAAATGAAAACGAGTTGCCACTATTAGAAAATCTTTATGTACGTGGTCAACAAAATGGATTACAAAATCTTAAGAAGTTAGGCAAAAAAGAACTTTTGGAGCATGAACCCCATGTGGCTGGCCTCGCGGGAATTTTTGTTCCACAAACAGGTATTGTCGATTATAAGATAGTAGCGCAAAAGTATGGCGATCTCATTCAATCAAAAGGTGGGCAAATAAATTTGGGTGAGAAAGTATTAGACATCCAGAGTTCGGAAGACAAGAGTGTAGTGATTACTCAGAAGGCAAGCTATACAACCAAACTTGTAATTAATTGTGCTGGTCTTTACTCCGATAAAGTTGCCCGCATGACCGTACCCAATTTAAACGTCAAAATAATTCCCTTTCGGGGAGAGTATTATAAACTTACTAAGGAGAAAGAATATCTGGTTAAGAATCTTATCTATCCGGTTCCTGATCCAAATTTTCCATTTCTAGGAGTTCACTTTACACGCATGGCCAAAGGCGGAGTTGAAGCCGGACCCAATGCCGTATTAGCCTTTAAACGCGAAGGTTATAAAAAGTCAGACATAAATCTTAGCGAACTCGGTGAAACCCTCGCCTGGCCTGGATTTCGGAAGGTGGCTTCTAAATATTGGCGCACCGGATTTGGTGAAATGTATCGCTCGTTTTCAAAAGCCGCTTTTACCAAAGCCCTTCAAAAATTAATTCCTGAAATTGTGGAAAGTGATCTTGCACCCGGTGGCGCTGGTGTTCGCGCCCAAGCGTGCGATCGCAATGGTGGATTGGTTGATGACTTTTTGATTCTTGAAGAGAATAAGGTGATCAACGTTTGCAATGCACCCTCACCTGCCGCTACTTCATCGTTAGCTATAGGGGAGACTGTTTCGAAATTAGCATTGGCCAGATTTTAAGATTAATTGTAATTCTTTTCGTGTGTCCAAACGTCCTTTATTTTATACTTAAGACCGCGGCCAATAAAAATATTTACATTGTTTTCATACGGCATGCAATGATCGCAGGAAGAAACACCTTCCAGTGTTACTGATTCAAAATCATCAACATGTTCTTCCAGCGTGCCGCCCAAAATAATCATAACCTCACCGGTATAATCTCTTGGACCCCAGATCCAATAGTTATTGTGAACACCAATTGACTTGGGCAGTCCATATTGCACACCAAAAAAATCAATGGCTCCGCAGCGCCCATAGTTGGTGGAATAAATAGCACACTTTTCTTTTTCATCTTTCGAAAGCGTGTTGTAAACGGCTGCAACATCTTTGGCTTTCTCTTTCCAACCAAACATATCGGCATAAAACTGAGGAAGATCTGAAAGCTTTTTCCCTTCATTTGAACTTGGCACGATTCCAAGTTTCTTTGAATAAGAAATGTATTTATCAACGGAAAGAACGGGAAGGATCATCGGTAATAGAAAAATTGCGATAACCAATATCAATATTGGATAGGCATACTTTATCCAAACTACTTTCTTACTGGTTAATTTCTTTTCGGCAAAAACTCCTGCTGCTGCGAATAAACTTGCATACGCTGGCGCTAGGTACTCACCCTTACTTGTCCCGTTAACGATAAGTATGGCAAAAGCAGTTAAATAAATCCACGCGAGTATTCTGTATTTGCTCAATGGCGAATAAAAAAGTAAACCAAGAAGTCCTGCAATCCATACCGGTGTAGCAATGGGATTCAGAAACAATAACTGATCCTTGATGAATGACATGGCGCTTAACCCGGCATACTTACTGGTAGACGCATTGTGAATAAATTCGAGATGCGCGTAATCATTCGCCATGTTCCACAACACATACGGGGAAAAAAGAATGAAAACAATCACCCCGGTTATATAAGGCCAACGGGTTGCAAACCATTGGCGATTAGTAAGTATAAATCCAACGAAAATTCCAGATCCAAGAAATAGAACACTGATCTTATTCATAAGACCAATACCCAAAACAATACCAAGCCAAATCCAATACTTTTGATTTTGTGTGTTGATTAGTTTAAGAATAAGATAAACCGAAAGAGCCCAGATAAACGTATCAATAGAATTCATGGAGAAGATCAAACTCATGCCCAAATGAATGGGCGATAGAGCAACAGCCAAACAGGCAATCAACAGGGCAAATGTTTTACCGCCCATCTCTTTTACCATTAGTCCGGTAAGAACAACGGTACCGGTATGCATCAGAACTGGAGTTAATCGGATAGCCGTCAAACTATCGCCAAAAAGAAGCCTACTGATCTTTAAAACTAAAAGCGAAAATGGTGGTTGATCAACATACCCCCAAGCGAGGTGATCGCTGCAGGCAATATAATAAAGTTCATCGCGAAAGAATCCGTAAGCTCCTGTGAGGTTAACAAGCAAATGCAACGTAAGGCATCCGATAGCAACAATTGCTAATACAATTTTCTCATTTCTGGTAAAGTTCTTGAGCATAGATTATCAATTGTATAATTGTTTAAAAAAAATGTATTCTGGGTTAACATGTTGTTAATTAAATTTTTGTCAACTGTCAACTTTAACCGCAGTTACTTCAATCTCTACGAGAAAATCAGGATCAATGAGCCCGCTTACTCCCACCATGCTGGCTGCCGGTTTAATCTTTTGAAAAAACTCGCCATGTGCTTTGCCCACTAACTCCCAGTTGCTAATGTCCGTAACATAGGTACGCGTGCGAACCACATCTTTCAATTCGAAGCCTGCCTCTATCAATACCTTGCTTATTTTTTCAATGATGTATTTAGTTTGACCATAGAAGTCACCTTTGGCCATCACATTTTGTCCATCGCTGGCAACCGTACCCGATACTTCCAGGGTATTACCAATTTTTACAGCGCGGCAATAGCCTACAATATCTTCCCATTTGGCGCCACTTGAATAATTTGTTCTCATAATTATTTTTAAATTAAGTGAGTAAATTACGGAAAACATGAGTCGTTCTACACTTTTGAAGTGCCGAATAACCACTCTATCTCAATGAACGAAATCAATCAGCAATTTTCTAAAGAAGAGCAAATCCGGTACAGCCGCCATTTTGTGCTACCCAACTTTGGATCGGATGCTCAACTTAAATTAAAAAGAGCATCAGTGGCGGTAATAGGCGCAGGCGGACTTGGTAGTCCGGTGCTTCTTTACCTGGCTGCGGCCGGAATTGGATCAATAAAAATTATTGATCATGATTTAGTCAGCCTATCTAATTTGCAAAGGCAAATTCTTTTTTCAATGGATGATCTGAATCAGCCCAAAGTTGAAATCGCTGCTAAAAGAATTAGTCGCTTAAACCCTATGGTAAAAATTGCAGCTATTCAAGAAAGGATTGAGTCGGCTAATGCTTTAACGTTTCTTGAAGATGTTGACGTGGTTATAGACTGCACCGACAACTTTCCCACCCGCTATTTATTAAATGATGCGTGTGTGTTATTAAATAAACCCTTGGTCTATGGCTCTGTGTTTCGCTATGAAGGTCAAACAGGTGTTTTCAATTATAAACAGGGCGTAAATTATCGCGACTTATATCCTACTCCACCTGAGGCTGGCCAAATTCCTAATTGTGAAGAAGGAGGTGTGCTGGGAGTATTAACCGGCATTATTGGTTGCATGCAAACGAACGAAGCAATTAAAATCATAACCGGTATTGGTGAACCATTGGCTGGCAAAGTTTTGATTTTCGATTCTGAAACACTGGAATCAACGATCGTCCGAATTCCTGATCGAAAATCGCGCGATACCATTAAAACATTGATAAATTATGATGAGTTTTGTAAAGTACCCCCTAAATCAAACAAACCTATGAAAGAAGTTACTGTTCAGGAATTGAAAGCCCTGATGGATTCAAAAGCCGATTTTCAATTAATCGATGTACGTGAGCCACACGAATTTGATATTTGTAATCTTGATGGCGAGTTAATCCCGCAAGGAGAAATTCCACATGCTGTAGAACGTATCTCCAAGAACAAGAAGGTAATCATTCATTGTCGCAGTGGTGCCCGCAGTGGCAACATGGTGCAATGGCTGGAAAAGAACCATGGATTTACCAATCTATACAACCTTAAGGGTGGCGTGTTAGCCTGGGCCAAGGAAATTGACACCAGCATGCCGACTTACTGATACCCCTAGATGAAAATAGTTGATTTTCGGTTAGGCCGCTACTTTTCGAATCAATGGCTTTTTGTTGGGTTACTTCTCTTGGTTGCCGGAGGAATTCTCATACTCAAAACACTTGTTGGTGGTGCAATACTTGTATTGATCAGTGTCCTGATTTTCACTACTCATTATCGTTTGTCTATTAGATTCAATGAAAAATCCTATTATGACTATGTGTGGGTATTGGGGTTAAAGTTTGGTAACAAAGGAATCTTTGAAAAGATAGAATACATTTTCATTAAGAAAAGTAAAATCAGCCAGACTATGAACACGCGGGCTTCTTCCTCCACCATCCACAAAGAAGTATACGATGGCTATTTAAAATTCTCTGAAGAAAATAAGATTCATCTACTTACGAAGGGCAGCAAGAACCTGTTGATTAAAAACTTAGTTGAATTCTCAACTAAGCTAAATACCAAGATTTTTGATTACTCGGAGGGTGAGCCAATAGCGATTACTGCTTAGTAACACAAAATCATTTTAACGCCTGCTCCACATCCTTGATAATGTCCTGAATGCTCTCTAACCCAACTGAGATACGCACTAGGCCCGGTGTAATACCCACCGATAATCGCTCCTCCTCACTTAACTTTGAATGCGTTGTCGATGCCGGATGTGTAGCAATACTTCGGGTATCGCCCAGGTTTGCCGAATGCGAAATCATTTTTAATGAATTGAGAAATTTGCGGCCACCCTCAATACCACCCTTCACTTCAAAGGATACAACCCCTCCACCCAACCGCATTTGCTTTTTAGCTAATTGATATTGTGGGTGCGATAGAAGGAAAGGATATTTTACTTTCTCTATGTTTTTATTCTTTTCTAAATACGTTGCTAACTCCAGTGCATTCTTGCAATGTTGTTCCATGCGCACAGCCAGCGTCTCCAAACTCTTTGATAAAATCCACGCATTGAAGGGAGACATAGACGGCCCGGTATGACGGGCAAAGAATCGAATCTCTTTAATCAATTCTTTCTTTCCAACAATAGCACCACCAATTACACGCCCCTGCCCATCCATAAATTTAGTTGCCGAATGCGTTACCAACTGCGCACCCCACTTGGCAGGGTTTTGCAAATATGGAGTCGCGAAACAATTATCTACATTCAAAATTAATTTATGTTTTGCAGCCAGTTTTCCCAACCACTCTAAATCAATAATATCTAAAGCCGGGTTTGATGGCGTTTCCACAAAGATCATTTTTGTATTGGGCTGTATCTTGCCTTCCCATGAATCGGGATCGTTTACATCGGCATAAGAATAAGAGATGTTAAATCTTGGGAAGATCGTATTCAATATCTGGTGTGTCGATCCGAATACCGACCGGCAAGCAAGCACATGATCCCCTGCCTTTAATAAAGCAGCCATGCTGGTATACATCGCGGCCATGCCTGAGGCGGTAGCTATACCATCTTCAGCTCCCTCCAACAAACACAACTTTTCAATAAATTCGTTCGTGTTTGGGTTTGAATAGCGGGTATAAATATTTCCGGGCACCTCATCAGCAAAAAGTGCACGGGCATGCTCTGCATCATCAAATACAAAACTTGATGTAAGGTAAATGGGTACCGAATGTTCTTTGTTATCCGACCGATCGGTCTGTGCCCGAATGGCATCCGTTTCAAAATTTCTTTCTTCCATTATTTCTAAGCCTTCTTAATTATTTCATAGCTATGTGTTACCACTGCGGTCTTCTCAAGCGTTTTTGCCACTGAACAATATTTTTCTACCGAAAGTTGAACTGCTCGTTCTGCCTTATCGGGATTGATGTCTCCAAATAATTTGAAGTGTGCATGCACTTCCGTATATAAAGCGGGCACCATACCCTGCTCCCGCTCTCCGGTTACCGTAATCTTAAGATCATTTAGCGGTTCGCGCTGTTTACGTAGAATACTGATCAGATCAATAGCGCTGCAACCACCAAACGCACCTAACAATAGTTGCATCGGTCTAAAGCCAGAATCATGGCCACCATCATCGACTCCGGCATCCATAAAAATACTATTACCTTTTTCATTGATCGCTTCCATGCGGAAGTCATCATCCACTCGATTAATTTCAACGGTTATCATAGGCTATTTTATCTTTCCAAATTAAACTTCCAACAATCATCATAATAATACTTACCAATAACGCAGGTGCCAAACTGGGCCAACTCATATCCAACTCTTCGGCAATTACCCAAACAATAATACCTGACACCATAGATAAGAGTGCCCCACCACTACTCGCTCTTCTCCAATAAAGCCCAAAGACCAGCGGAGCGAACAAAGATACCAGACTTAGTATAGAAGAAATACCTACCAATTCATAAATATTCGAAAACAAACAAGCTATACCTGTCGCGATAGCACTAAAGACCAAAACAGACAATCGGGTAATGGTTAAAAACTGCTTGTCTTCAAGCCGATGCCCAAATAATGGTTTTACCAGGTTCTCTGAAAAAATTGCTGCTGGCGCCAACATGGCGGAACTGGTCGTACTCATAATAGCCGACAACAGGGAACCAAAAAAAAGGATTTGCACAGGTAGTGCTGCATGGCTAAGTACCATGGCCGGAAGCGCCAATTGGGTATCACCATTGAGAAACTCTGGATAAAGTTGGCGGACACAAAGACTTATAAATAAGGGGATCATGGCCACCGTCAGATACAAACCCGCTGCTATATAACATGATCGCACAGCGGTGTTGACAGAGTTTGAGGACATAGAGCGTTGGAATACATCCTGCGATGGAATCGATCCCAAACCTAATACCGACCAGGCCGCAAGGTAAATTACGATCTCTTTAAATTCAGGTTTGGGAAGAAACCGAAATGTTCCAGGCTTTACATCATTAAGAACGACACTCACACCGCCTGCCTTTTGCGCCAGAATAACAGCAAGCACAAGCAACCCACTAATAATGATGATGCTTTGTATGAAATCAGTAATGGAAATAGCCCACATGCCTCCTACGTAGGTGTAACAGGTAACTACCACGGCTGCTATTACAACCCCTTGCCAAATTTCAATCCCGGTAACAACTTTTAGTATTAGACCCATAGCTACTAATTGAGCTGCGATGTACCCGACATACGGTGGCGCTAAAAAAGTGCTAGCCACTAATTCAGTACGTTTGCCAAAACGTACTTTAAAAAAATCGCCTAACGTTAACAAATTCATTGTGTAAAATTTCCGGGCAAAGAAAAGTCCAAAGAGAACAAGGCAAAGCGCAGCGCCAAAGGGATCTTCAATAACGGAATACAAGCCACCCTTTAAAAATTCAGAAGAAGCACCAAACACGGTTTCGGAACCAAACCAAGTGGCAAACAATGCCGATGAGCTCAGGAGCAACGGGAGACTTCTGCCCGCCAACATGTAATCGCCCGAAGTTTTAACTTTTCGTGAAGCCCAATAGCCAATGGCTACAGTTGCTATCAAGTAAATAATTATAGAAGCGAGTAACAATTCGGGCTTAGGTAAAAAGCAAAACCTAAAAATATGAAATAACCTGTAAGTATCGAGATGACCGTACTACTTACTGTATTACTGCGATGAATTGTTTGTGAAGGAGTTACTACGCAAATCTGATAGGCTAAAAATCGAAAATCCCCCGAAGTCCTTGACCTCGGGGGATAATCTTGTCTATAGTTGGCTTTAATCTGATGCTAAAGTACACGGATGACTGAAACCTCAAAATAGCTGTCCGTTTGAGTGTTTATAAATCTGATAAATTGCTTTAATCAGCGGTGAGTAGCTTAAAAGCTGCAACCCGCGCGCCATTTGGATAGGCCATAGTAATGGCTGGACTGCAGGT